>JAYVTO010000041.1:0-10751 GCA_043788745.1 Acidobacteriaceae bacterium | reverse complement strand
AGGGGCGGGGTTGTTGTCGGTGGCCGCTCACTAACGTTCGCGGTTGTTGGAGAGGAGTAGGGCCGACTATTTCACAATTCCGTAAGCGACTGCCCACACCCAATGAAGGACGCGGACCCGAAACAAACAAACAAACTGGACCCTCCGACCCAATTCCGGTTACACTGAGTGTTGCGTGGCGCGTCATGAACTTCCATGTGGTTACGATCTTTCCGGAATTTTTCCGGGGGCCGTTTGAGCATGGCGTTGTGGCGAGGGCCAAGTCGGCGGGCCTGTTGGACATCCAGATCCACGACTTGCGGACCTGGACGCATGATCGGCATAGGACGGTGGACGACCGGCCGTTCGGTGGCGGCGAAGGCATGCTGCTGAAAGCCGAGGCTTTGTTTGACGCGGTCGAAAGTATTTGGCCTCAGCGAGGCGACAAGCAGAAAGTGGTTCTGCTGTCGGCGCAAGGCAGGCGGTTCACGCAGAGCGTGGCCCGCGAGTATTTGGAATTGGACGGCGTGTTGCTGATTTGCGGCCGCTACGAAGGGGTCGACGAGCGGGTGGCCGAGCATCTGGCCGACGAAGAGCTCTCGATCGGCGATTATGTATTAAGCGGCGGCGAACTGGGTGCCGCGGTGGTGATCGACGCGGTGGCGCGATTGATCCCTGGAGTTTTGGGCAACGAGGCATCGAGCGTGCAGGAGTCGTTTACGACGGCGGACCTGCTCGATTGTCCGCAGTGGACCCGGCCGGCGGAGTTCCGCAGCTGGAAGGTTCCCGAAGTCCTTTTGGGCGGGAATCATGAAGAGATTCGGAAGTGGCGAAAGCAGGCCGCGCTCGACAAGACGCGCCGGCTTCGCCCCGACCTGCTGAAGTAATTCAGCAATTGCGCCGCTGGCGAAAGCCGGTCGCGTGGAGTGCCTGGCGGTCTTCTAAAGAAAGACACCCGGCGGCAACGCTTCGGATAGAAGCCTCTTGCAAACGCGGGTTGCCCGCCGGACAAGTCCGGAGCAGTGCACGCGCTTAAGAAAGAAGACATCGTCATGAACCACCCGATGATCGCGAAGATCACCAACAAGTACAAGAAGACCATCCCTGTATTCCGCAACGGCGACACCATCAAGGTCCACGTCAAGATTAAGGAAGGCGAGAAGGAACGCTTGCAGGTGTTTGAAGGCACCGTCATCGCGCGCCACAACGTCGGCCTCGGCGAGACCATCACCGTTCGCAAGATCAGCTTCGGCACTGGCGTGGAGCGCATATTCCCGGTTCATGCACCGGTTGTCGATCACATCGACATCGTCCGCACGGGCCGCGTCCGCCGCAACAAGCTCTACTACCTGCGCGGACTCAAGGGCAAGGCTGCCCGCTTGCGCGAACGCGTCTAGTCCCTATCGTGACGAAGCCCTCCGGCAACCGTCTGAAATCGAACCCGCTTCCCGCACCCTCGTGGAAGTATGAACGCCGCGCCACTGCGTCTGGATTCCGGCTCATCGCCGGAGTCGACGAAGTCGGTCGCGGTGCTTTATTCGGACCGGTTTTCGCGGCCGCCGTTATCCTTTCTGAGGATCTCCCCATTCGTGGCTTGCACGATTCGAAACAACTGCGCGCCGAACGCCGCGAAGTGCTCGCGGGGCGCATCCTTGAACGCTCTGTCGCCTGGGCGATCGGCGCCGCGGACGCCTGCGAAATCGACCGCATCAACATCTTAGAAGCATCTCGACTCGCAATGCGCCGCGCTGTCGAAGCCCTGCGCCCCGCCGCCGACTATCTGCTGGTCGATTACGTCCGCGTCGATTCCGCGCTGCCCCAATTGGGTCTCACGCACGGCGACGCATTGAGTAGGTCCATCGCAGCCGCCTCCATTCTCGCGAAGGTCGAGCGCGATCGGTGCCTGGCGCACTGGCATACGGTGTACCCTGCCTACGGCCTCGATTCAAACAAAGGCTATTCCGCGCCGCAGCACCTGGCCGCACTATCCGAGTTCGGACCCACCGCCCTCCATCGCTTCAGCTTCGCGCCCGTTCGCGCCGCCTCCCCCGTGGCGATCTGGACCGGGTACGCCGGCGCCAGCCAGCAAACACTATTTGAAGGGGCATCGGCATGAACCACGATCCCAGCAACGCTCCGCAATCCGATTCCGTCCAGCAACCCGAGGCTCCGAGCGTGGCCCAGCCTCCCGCGCTGACCATGGTGCCCCTCCATAAGCCCCGCCGGGCCTGGCAATCCACGCTGCTTAGTGTGTCCTTCGCCCTCTTCTGCCTGGAGGTGGGCGCCTTTCTGATCGTGTTCCCCCAGCAGGACGCGTGGAACATGAACTACTTTTCCGGCGTATCTTCTTGGTTCCAAGATGTCTGGGACGCGCCCTATTTCCGCTGGGCGATTACCGGAATCGGCGTCCTCAACCTCTACATCGCCTTCGTACAGATCCGCAACCTGTTTCGTTCCTAATACTTAACAGGTTTTCCCCAACCTCCAGCCCGGGCTGCGCCCGTAACTCCTACTAAGCTAAACACCTAATACCAAGCCTAGGATAAATCCTAGGATAAAACGGCCTATACCTTAGGTACACTCTAAGGTGTTCGTAGCAGAACTATCACTGCGCGAGTACCATCTTGTCTGAAGATGAAGGATTTGTATTATTATGAAGAATGTTGGCCGCTTTAGCTTTTGTGCTACTCTGTGTACAGTTTTTGTTTTGGCACTGACTGTTGGAGCATGGACGTTTACCCCGCTCGTACTCACGCACGGACCAGTTCCGCCGCCTCCGCCATGGGATACGAAGGGTACTGATGGTTTTTCCGCGATCATCGCGCACGGACCAGTTCCGCCGCCTCCGCCATGGGATACGAAGGGCACTGATGGTTTTTCCGCGATCATCGCGCACGGACCAGTTCCGCCGCCTCCGCCATGGGATACGAAGGGCACTGACTTCGACTCGTAGTTCAGTCACGGTCGAAGTTTTTTTTGCTAAAGGGCTCTCCATGGCGCGTCGCAACGCCGGAGGAGCCTTTTAGTGTCTTGGGCGTATCTTTTTAACGCACTTATCGTAGTCGGATTGAGTCTGCAGCTCCTCGTGCTCAACGAGTTGATCGGCGGAGCCTATCGCAAGTATCCTCTGCTCCTTATTTACTCCTTCGCCCTTCTTGCAGCCACCGTCGCGGAATCCACTCGCTTCTTGACTGGCGGCTTTAGTGACGCCGACTATCGAAATTGGTATTGGATCAACGACACCATTCTGCGTTCCCTTCTGTTCTTCATCGTGATCTCGCTGATCGCAACCGCACTCAAGAACTCGCCCAGTCGCAAGCCTCTGGTCCGGCTTTTGGGCATCGGGGCTGTATTGGTCGTCGGTGTCTCTCTGTTCGTCTCCTACGATTTCTCAGGCGGCCATTTTCGCAACTCCGGCCTCGCCCGCACTGGATCGAATCTCAGCTTCGCCGCGACCTTGTTTAGCCTCGCGCTATGGGCGTCTCTCCTGCGCCAGCGGGACCGCGATTGGCAGTTGCTGCGGCTCACGGCCGGACTTGGCGTTTCTGTATCGGGTGAATCCATCGCACACGCCATGCGCGCTGCCATGCAACGGGAAACGACGTGGGTTGTTCTTCCCAACCTGCTTGCCGTACTCAGCAATCTCGGCGGACTCTATATCTGGTGGCGCGCCTTGCGAACGCCGCCCGCGGGCGGCGTGCCGCGATCCTGAGCGAAACGATTCTGCTAGTCTCATAGCGAGACAATGTCGTTTGAGACACTAGGCGAGGCTTCAGCCAGCCGCCGTCGACTCCTCCAACTGGGCCTCGGCGCGTTCGCCATCCCACTCTGCCACGCTCGCCAAACCCGCACCGTGATCGTCGCCGGAGGCGGACTGGCCGGCCTGTCCGCCGCCTACGAACTCCAGAAGTCCGGTTATGTAGTAACGCTGCTCGAAGCCCGCGATCGCGTCGGCGGCCGGGTCCACACGATTCACGAGCCCTTCGCGGAAGGTGTCTACGCCGAAGCCGGAGCCGCCACCTTCGGCGACTTCCACGAGCTTGTCCAGCACTACGCCCGTACCTTCAATCTCCCCGTGATTCCGGCAAGCGATGCGCCGGATTCGCTCGCCGCCGTGTATTACATGAACGGCCAACTGCTGAACACCTCCGACCGCGCCATGCGCTGGCCTGGCGATCTGGCGGCAGAGGAAAAGAGCCTCTCGTGGCACGGCCTTCGCCGCAAGTATCTCGATCCCGCGGTCCGCGACATCGGCAACCCGCTTGCCGCCGGATGGCCGCCGCCGTCGCTTGCGAAGTACGACAGTGTCTCGATCGAAGAACTCCTTCGCAAGCGCGGAGCGTCACCGGCCGCGATCCAAGTTCTCAAGATCGGCTATAGCGACATTTGGGATAACGACACCGGCCCGGATTCCGCTCTCTGCACACTCCGCGACGAAGCCGCCGGACGCGCCAGCCGCCAGTTCTTCCGCCTCCGCGGCGGCAACGATCAATTGCCGCGCGCGTTCGCCGCGAAACTGGGGCGTAGCGTAATCTATAACGCCGCCGTCACGCGGATCGAGCAATCGCCGTCGAAAGCCACCGTGACCTTCATGGCCAACGGCAAGCATCACCGGCTCTCTGCCGATCGACTCGTCTGCGCGATTCCTTTCTCCGTCCTGCGCGGCATCGAGATTGCGCCGGCTTGGTCCGACGGCAAGCAGAACGCGATCCGCGATCTCGCCTATCACTCTGTGACGCGCGTATTTCTCCAAACGAAATCGCGCTATTGGATGAAGCAAGGCTACAGTGCCTACGCCTCAACCGATCTCCCCATCGGAACGATCGGCGATTCCACGCCGCCCACCGCCGCCGGAAAAGGTCTCCTCGAATGCTACATGTCGGGCGCGATCGCGCGCCGCTCGATGGCACTCTCCGCAGCAGCGCGAGCCAGCGACGCCATTCCCCACGTCGAAAAACTCTATCCCGGCCTGGCCGCCGAATTCGAACGCGCGGCGTCGTTCTCGTGGGACACGGAGCCATTTTCGAAAGGCGCCTTCGCCTGGTTCAAGGCCGGCCAGATGCTCCCGCTGATGCCGCACATCGCATCGAGAGAAGGCCGCGTCCACTTCGCCGGCGAACACACGTCGTCCTGGTTCGGCTGGATGGAAGGAGCCCTCGAATCCGGAATCCGAGCCGCATCCGAGATTCGCAGCGGGCCGTTGTAGGTCGGCACCGCGAGGTCCGACGAAAACAGGCATTGAGGCTCCCGCACTGCGCGAAAACCCGTACGCCGAACAGAACGGCGAACGGAGTGAGTGGCTCTCTCCGCCGCGCCGGCCACTGCAGAGGAGCGGCGCTCAATGCGTCCGTCATTGCGGGCGTCCTTCTTTGGACACCCTCTGACTTTGGACACCCTCTGAGGACCGGCACATCCATCACAACGGCTACGCCACGGCGCAGTACACTAAAACAGAGCCCGATCCCGGAGAAACCATCCATGTCCACGTTCGACCGCCGCGACTTTCTGAAGCTCTCGACCGTCGCGTTACCGACTGCGAAAGCCTTCGCCGCCAAAGGCGCTCGCGGAGCCTCATCCTCCGCCCGCGTTCTCGGCGCGAACGACCGCATCAACGTCGGCGTCATCGGAGTCGGCGGCCGCGGCAATTACGTCGCCAGGGAATTCGCCAAAGCTGGAGCCGGCCCCACCAACGCGCAGATCTTCGCCGTCTGCGACGTTTGGCAGAAGCGCGTCACGAAGAACAAAGACCAGTTCAAGTGCGACGGCACCATGGACTACAAAGAGATCCTCCACCGCAAGGACATCGACGCCGTCGTTGTCGCGACACCCGATCACTGGCACGCCACCATCGCGCTTGAGGCCATGGACAACGGCAAGGACGTCTATCTCGAAAAGCCGATGTGCCACACGGTCGACGAGGCGCACAAGCTCACCAACACCGTCCGCGAAACCAAGCGCATTCTTCAGGTCGGCTCGCAAACCACTTCCGGCGACCAGTGGGCCAAGGCCCGCAAGGCCATCGCCGACGGCATGATCGGGCCGATGCTGATGAGCCAGGGCTCGTACCATCGCAACTCCGTCGAAGGCGAATGGAACTGGAAGATCGATCCCGAAGCTGGCCCGCAAGGCAAAGGGGACAACTATATCGACTGGAAGCAGTGGCTGGGTCCCGCGGCGAAGCGCGACTGGAATCGCGAACTCGGCGCCGACCGCTACTTCCGTTTCCGCAAGTATTGGGATTACTCGGGCGGTATCGCGACCGACCTCTTCTATCACGTGGTCGCGCCCATGAACATCTGCTGGGGCGAGCCCCAGTTCCCGCACAAAGTGATGGCCGGCGGCGGTATCTACGCCTTCCACGATCGCGAAGTGCCCGATACGTTCCAGTTGATCGGCGAATACAGCAAAGGCCACTGCATTGTGCTGAGTTCTTCGATGGCCAACAGCGAGCACATCCCCGGCACCATCCGCGGCAAAGACGCAACGGTTGTGATGGTCGAGCACGGCCGCTTCGAAAGCTATTCGCCGTTCATCACCATTAAGCCGCAGCGCGCCGCCAGCGCCGAATACAAAGCCAAATTCGGCACCGAAGAAATCAAGATTGCCGTCGAGGACAACAACACGATGCAGGCGCACGTGACGAATTTTCTCGACTGCATGCGCACGCGCCAGAAGCCAACGCTCGACGTCGAGACAGGAGCGCGGGCGCAAGTGCTGATCTCGATGGCAGTGAAGAGCTACCGCGAAGGCAAAGTCATGTACTTCGACGAAAAGACTTGGAAAGTTTCGGACAAACCGCCAAAGGGGTAGAATCGAGACATGGGCGCGATCACCCAAATCCCGCTGGCCGAATATCTGGCGACGTCGTACGAGCCCGACCGGGAGTACGTCGACGGCGAGTTAATCGAGAGGGCCATGCCCGACCTGCGCCATAGTTTTGCACAAACGACGCTTGCGGCGTTGTTTTTCGCCCTTTCGAAACAATATCCGGTCGTGCCATTGGTGGAACTCCGTTCGAGGCTGGGAGAAAAGCACTATCGGATTCCAGACGTGGCTCTGTACAGCGCGCGCCCGGTTGAGCGATATCCGTCCTTCCCCCCTCTGGTGGCGGTCGAGATCGTATCGCCAGACGACCCGATGTCTCAAATCGTTAGAAAGTTGAGGGAGTATCGCGCTTTCGGCGTACCGAATATTTGGCTGATCGACCCGGAGATCGAAGAATTTTACGTATTCGACTCCAATGGCTTGTACGAAGTGGCTGAGCTCACGCTCCCGGAATTTGGATTCGAGGTCAAACCTCTTGATCTCTTTCCCCCGGACCTGGCAGGAACGGATTAGCGGACGACCTGGATTTCTGACGAAAACGATAAATACGCCATGGGCGCAACCACCCAAATCCCGCTGGCCGAATATCTGGCGACGTCGTACGAGCCCGACCGCGAGTACGTCGACGGCGAACTCGTGGAGCGAAGCATGGGAACCTACAGGCATGGCCGCCTGCAATGGAAATTAATTGCCGCCTTCGAGCGAATCCAGGGTAATCGGCGGCTTTTCGGTTGCGCTGAACTTAGATTGAAGCTCGGCCCGTCGCACTACCGGATCCCTGACCTTTGCGTATTCGCCGATCAAGAACCGCAGGCACCCGTTCCGGATGTTCCACCGGAAATCGCCATCGAGACCGTCTCACCAGATGATCGACACGTCGACATTCTCACGAAGCTCGGCGAGTACCGTACCTTCGGTGTCCGCAACATCTGGCTCATCAATCCAGAGAACAAACAGTTGTCCGTTTTCGACTCCAACGGCCTACGTGAAGTCCCATCGCTGACGTTGCCGGAGTATGGTTTTGAAGTGAAGTCCGCCGACCTCTTTTAGACGAATGTGAATCGGCCCAGGGAATCGATTTGTCCCACGGCTTCGGACCAACGCCAGCCCCACGGATGTGCCGCCAAGCCCGCTTTTTCGGTCGATTCCCGAGTCCGCTCCAGCAGCGGGCTGTCTGCTAAACCCAACTCCACCGCGTGCCCCGCTCTTTGAAACACCGCCGCGCTGAAATCACAGGCCACTCCGAAGTTTATACTAAGACGCATGACCCTCCACAGCTCCGCTGCTGCGGTGCTCCTCGCGTTCGCGCTTCTCACTCCCGCCGCCGCGCAGGACGGCGTTGTCGAAGTTGGGAAGCTGATGTATCGGACCCATTGCTTTGTGTGCCACGGCGCGGAAGGCGAAACCGTTCAGAACGTTTCTCTCAAGTCGAACCAGTTTCGGCGCGCGACCAGCGACGACGAGCTTTCGCGCCTTATCCTCAATGGCGTCCCCGGCACCGGCATGCCTCCAACCAACCTCGACGAATCGCGGCGCTTTGCGCTGGTTGCTTACATCCGCTCTCTGAAGCCGACGGTTGCCGCGGTGGCCCAAACCGCGGGCGACCCCGCGCGTGGCATGGCGCTCTTTGACGGTAAAGCCGGATGCACTTCCTGCCATCGCATTGGAGCCAAGGGCTCCGTCACGGGCCCCGACCTCACGGAGATCGGCGGATCGCGCCCTGCCGCGTACCTGCAGCAATCGATTCTCGATCCCAATGCCGTGATTGCGCCGCAGAATCGCTACGTGCGCGCCGTCACCAACAAAGGCGCCGCGGTGCAGGGACGCCGCCTCAACGAGGACACGCACACCGTGCAGTTAATTGACACGAAACAGCGCCTTGTTTCGCTCGAAAAAGCCGACCTCAAAGAGTACACGTTGATCAAGACTTCCGCGATGCCATCGTACAAAGGCAGACTGACAACGGCGGAGATCGACGATGTGGCGAGCTATCTGCTTTCACTCAAAGGAGCCCAGTAATGAAACCCGCGTCCTTCGAAATGGCAAGGGGCTGTCCGCTCCCGACGCGGCCCTGCGGGCCGCTTTGGTCGCGGCTCGGATTTGTGGCTCGATGCCGGCTGCTTGGTCGGACGTGGTGGTCCGAGCTACCGCACCTAACGCCTCAGGTCATCGGTAATTTGCTGCTCTTCGCTTTTCTGGCTCCCGCGCAGGTCTCGAACGACCGCCTGTTGAACGCCGTGAGCGAGCCGCAGAACTGGCTCCACTATTCCGGCTCCTACGACGGACAGCGCCACAGCCTGCTGAAAGAAATCACTCCCGCCAATGCCAAGGACCTCGAACTCAAATGGGTCTTCCAGGCACGCTCGCTTGAGAAATTCGAGGCTACACCGCTCGTCGTGGACGGAGTCCTCTACATCACCGAAGCCCCCAGCCACCTGTTCGCGCTTGACGCCAAGACCGGCCGCGTCTTTTGGGATTACGACTACAAGCCCTCGCGCGACGCGCGCGTCTGCTGCGGCTCGGTCAATCGCGGAGTCGCGATTCTCGGCAATACGCTCTTCATGGGCACCATCGACGGCCGCCTCATCGCGATTGATGCGCGCTCCGGCCGCCCCCTCTGGAACATCGAAGTCGGCGACCCCAAGCTCGGCTACTCGCTGACGCTTGCGCCGCTGGTCGTCAAGGACAAGGTAATCGTCGGAGTCGCAGGCGGCGAGTACGGCATCCGCGGCTTCATTGCCGCCTACAGCGCGGTAACCGGAAAAGAAGTTTGGCGCTTCTACACCGTCGCCGGTCCCGGCGATCCCGGGGCCTCGACGTGGGCCGGCGATTCCTGGCAGCACGGCGGAGCGCCCGCCTGGCTCACCGGCTCCTACGATCCCGCGCTTAATCTCATCTACTGGGGCACCGGAAACCCAGGCCCCGATTGGAACGCCGACGACCGCGACGGCGACAACCTCTATAGCGATAGTGCTCTTGCCATCGACGCCGACACCGGAAAGCTGAAATGGCATTTCCAGTTCACGCCGCACGACGAGTTCGATTACGACGCCGTGCAGATTCCCGTGCTCGTCGACGCCCCGTGGAAAGGCGTCCAGCGCAAGCTTCTCTATTGGGCGAACCGCAATGGTTTCTTCTACGTCTTCGATCGCGAGAATGGCAAGTTCCTTGCGGGGAGCGCGTTCGCCAAAATGAACTGGGCCACCGGGCTCGACGAAATCGGCCGACCGATGCGCGCGCCCAACATGAGCCCGACGAAGCAAGGCACACTCATCTCGCCGCACCTGTTCGGCGCGACGAATTGGTATTCGCCGTCGTATAGCCCGAGCACGAAACTCTTCTACGTGCCCACCTGGCAGGATTCGAGCATGACCATGGTGAAGCTGCCCGCGAAGTTCGCACCGGGGCAAACGTTCACGGGCGGAGTGCCGGCCGCCGCCAACGCCGGACGCCGTGGAGGAAGCCGCTACACGCCCGTCGAAGATTCCGCGTACGGAGCGGTACTCGCCATCGACCCCATCACCGGCAAGCGGAAGTGGGAGTTCAGAATGACCGATGTGACTGGCAGCGGCTTAGTTACGACGGCTTCCGACCTCCTGTTTACAGGAGGCCGCGAGGGCTACTTCTACGCTCTCGACGCGCGCACGGGCGCCCAACTTTGGCGCACAAGCCTGGGCGGACAGATCGAAGCCGCGCCCATCACCTACAGCGTCGACGGCAAGCAGTATGTGACGGTTGCGGCCGGCAACTCGCTGTTCACGTTTGCGCTCCGGCAGTAGGCAGCCACTGTTTTCGACGAACGATTCTGCCGATGGCAGCTGGCAGATCGAGGGAGCCGATCGCGAGCCGTTATCATCTCCTGCGCCACATCTCCTGCGCCACATCTCCTGCGCCACATCTCCTGCGCCACATCTCCTGCGCCACATCTCCTGCGCCACATCTCCTGC
>JAYVTO010000040.1:0-30048 GCA_043788745.1 Acidobacteriaceae bacterium | reverse complement strand
CCGGAGCGGAGCCCTGCGAGCCGCAGGCGAGCGTGTAGGGCGGAGCGGAGGCCGAGGCCACGGTAAACGGCTCACCTGAGCTGCCCGCTGGGCTCGGCGCCTGCATGTCCTTGTAGCTCCTCCGCCAAGGATGATTCGCCACTGGGGCCGCCGGCGTCAGCGTTCGTTGCGGTTGCTTCACCGCCACCACCGGCTTGGCCGGGCGCTCGGTGATCGCATGCCAGCTCAGCTTCCGTTCCCGATAGTGGATCTCCATCGTCCCGTCCTCCCACTCGCATACCGTCACCTTGCTCTTGGCCGGGGCGTGGTTCTGGCTCTGCGCGTCCACCTGATAGAAGCGATTCTCATGCCGCACCACCCAGTCGTTGCCCAGCGTCCGCTCCGTTTCCAAACGGAAGATCTCTCGCAGCTTCAGCGCCGTGGGCATCGGCAGATGATAGTCCGTCTCCGAGGCCGCATCCACCGCAAAGCGCTGGTTGTGATCGTCGCAGTATTCCCGCTCCAGATAATCGTTCACCGCCTGGTGCGTCGAGATCTTCTTGCGCCGCAGCTTCTTGATCAACCGGTCCTGATGCGTGCCATGACTGCGCTCCACCCGGCCCTTGGCTTCTGGCGAACCGGCCGCGATGATCTTGATCGCCAACCGCTCGCACATCCGTCCAAACTGCGTCGTGGCAGGGGTTCCGTGCAGATATTCCTTCGCCGTTGGCTCTCGTACATACACGTTTTTCCAGTCTGTATAGAGCGCTCGCGGCACGCCATACTTCGCCATCCAGGCCCGCAACACACCCACCGCAGCCCAGATGGTTTCCTGCTCCCCATCCGGCACAGTGTGGTCGACGTCGCGTCATCCACCAGGTTCATCAGGCATCCGCGCGGGCCGCGCTTCTCCAGCCATTCATGGAAGCTGCCGTCCAACTGCACCAGTTCGCCGAAGTGTTTGCGCCGGTCCCGGCGCTGGCGATGCTGTCGCACTTTGCGCTCGCGGCTCCACAAGCCTTCGGCCAGCATCCACCGCCGAACGGTTGTCGCCGAGAGCTGAATCTGGTCTTCGCTTTCCAGGTGTTCCGCTGCCAGCGTCGGTCCGAAGCGCTCACCAACGACGCCGGCATACTTCGCCCGAATCAGCCGCAGCACCTTCGTGCGAACCTTCTTCGGTTTGCTCCGGTTCGAGCTTCGGCCGGCGTTGCCGTGCACCAACCCCTTCGCCCCTTTCCCCTGGTAGCGCTTCCACAGGCGCTTGGTCTGGCGGTAACTCAACTCCATCCGCTCGGAGGCTTCCACCAGCGTCCAGGCTTGGCTTTTCACCTCCGCCAACACCGCCGCACGCAGCATCTCCCGCTCACTCATCGCTGTTCTCCCCATTCCCGAACCCCTCTTCGCGGCTCGCTGGGGACACTTCTATTGACCGCTCATAGGGACATTACCAAAAACACGCAACATCGATTGTCTGGACACGGCATTGGCCATCGAGGCCAGCAGCAGCGGAATTTGTTTATGGCCGATGACTTTGCGGAACTGGCGCTCGGCGACGAGCAGGCCGGAGCCAACCCAGCGTTCGATATGGTCGCCGTCGCGCCAGCGCTTCACATTGCTGCACACGGTTTCGACGATGGAGAACGCGGACTCGATCACGTTGGTCGAACATAGCGTTCGGCGCAACTGGTCCGGCACCCGCAGTTTGTGAACGGTCAGCGTTTCTTCCATGCCTTCTTCCAAGCTCCGCGCGGCGCTCGGATTCAGATCCATCAGTTCGCGATGGAGCCGCTCCAGGGCGCGCTTGGCTTCGGCGTAGTCGGCCATCGAGTAGGCGTTTTGCAGTTTCCTTCGGACGTCGGCTTTGTGTTCGTCCGGCAAGTGATCCACCACGTTGTGCTTCTTATGAACCTGGCAGCGTTGGATAAAAGCCGCCGCGCCGGCCAACTCCTTCACCTTCTCGCGGCTGGCCTCGATGAAGTTCTCGCTCACCGCCGACTTCTCGACGCCGTAAGCGTCCTGGAAATCTTTCCCCACCGCGCCGTAGTTGCGCGTCGTAAGCCCGCGCATCATCTTGTCCCACGCGCCCGCCTGCATCGGTCCGCTGCGCTGAAACATCTCGTAGCTGCCCAGATGCTGTTCGCGACTGGCTCCGGTTGACGAGGGACCGCGCAAGCGCGTTCGCTGAATCGGCACCTTCTGGCCGTCCACCACGCAATAGCCTTCTTCTTTGCCCCAACGATGCGCGCGCCGTTGCCCGTGCTGCTGGTGGCGCTCGCCGGCCAGAGACTTCACTTCTTCTTCCATCACCAGGTGCATCAGTTCCAGCCCGGCCTGCCGCAGCAAGTTGCCCACTCCTTCCTCGGCGGTGATCAACAGTCACTTTGTGTGAGGGTACTTTTCCTGCCCCATCGCATGCCACCAGCGGCGAATTGTCTCCACGGCGAAGGAAGCGGTGTCGTGATCCAATCCCACGCTTACCCATCCGCTGTTTGCCGCCAGATCATAGACGCCACAGGGCGCGACACGGCCCAGTTCCGGGATTGCGAAATCATGCGTCCGAACTCTTTCCGGCTCGCCTTTGGGCCTCCAATCGACGCCGTTATTTCTGAAATCCCCAACTAATTCTGTCTTTTTTCGTATCCACCGAAATTACCGGTTGTCGCAGGTTGATGGCGCGTTCTACCCGTGCGTTGATGTATTCAAACTGTTGGTTGCGGTCAGGATGACTGGCACCCTCTTTCGTTTTGCGATTGGATTGGAGACTATAGCCCAGTTCGTGAAGCAGTCGGCCACCACCGGATAACTGATATCGTGCCCTTGCCGGTTCAGTTCGTCGGCCAGATTCCGTACGCTCTTGCATGTCCACCGCAAACTGGATTGAGGATCACCCCGGCAACGCATTAAGAACGATGGATTTAGCACATCATGACCTGTTGAGGCTCTGATGCCTTGGGCGTAGGGGGCGGGCGTTCGAATCGCCCCGCCCCGACCATTCGTAAACAACTCATTTATTTGCAATGGCGGGCTTCGGCCCGCCTAGCGCACCTGTAGCAACTTGTGGCGTTTCGGGGTTCCTGGAAGCTTCGAACAGCGACAATTTCGACTACATCTGGATGCACTGCCCAACGGAGGCCGGAGGAGGTCGGGCAATCGGCGAGTGCGGCGGTCGTGTTGCAACTTTGGCTGGGCTGACAGGAATTCGGCCGAGAGAGAATTGAACACCGGGAGCATGGCGAATTGACGAATCCGGCGCAAGGAATTACTCAAAATGTAGGTGCCGCCAGAATACCACGACAAGTCCACAATTTGAGAGCGCACGACACTAGCAGCCCGTGGCAGGAGTACCTTGAGGGGTGTAAAGCAGATTGCGAAGTGGCCCGAATCGCGGGCAGTCACGCTCCCGCAAGAGACGTTCGGCATTGTCGGCGTTGGGCCGCAGGCGGAGGATCGTCCGGTGGATTTACCAAAGAAGGTTGCGCCGGCGTTGGATTCTGCGCGATAGCGCCAGGACTCCCAGCGTCGAGGCCAGTAGTATCTAAGACGCTGGCTCCGGATTGTCCAGCCGACGTGCTCCGGAAGATGGCGGAGCGTCTGATTAGTGCTCCGACGAGTGAAGAAGGCTTCTGGAAGGCATGGACCGTTCGACCGGATTTACCCTCACAGGCGCTCGGGTGACTAGCGGATCGCCATTGTTGCGGGCGGACTGGTCAAGCCGGACACGGAGACGGTGACGGGCACGGCATCTCCCGGTGTCAACCCAGCCGGCACGAACGCATTTACCTGATAGACGCCGACGAACCCCGGAGCAAGCCCAGCGAAGAAAACCGTCGCCGCCTTGTCGGCGATCCGCACGGTCACTGGGTCAATCAGGTTCGAGAGCACGGTTGTCGAGGCGGGCGAACCTGCGGGTACGGCAGGATTTGTTGTACCTAATCCCGCGCAATAAATGATGATTGCATCGCCCGCTTTCGCCGGCCGGGACGGATCGGCAATATATCCCGCGGCGCCCGGTGGCTGGACGATGAAGAATCCCTGGCCTCGCCCGCTACCCGCCGTCGTAAAGATCGCGGGTTGCGCGGCAGCAACGCTGACCGGCTCTGGAACGGCGAGAGTATCGTTTCTGCGTACGACGAGCTGATGCGTCGCGTTCACGGGGACATCGTTCGGCACTAGCGCGTTTACTTGACCGGGTGACACGAATAGCAGCGGAAGAGAGCGCCCCGCGAGGATGACTTCCGTTCCGTTGATCTCGGTCGCCAAAGGAAGATCCGTCCCGACTACAAGTGAATCGGCGAAGTGCGCGCCGAAAATGGAGATTACACTGCCCGGCGCGATCACGGGTTGCGCAAGACTCGCCGCGCTGACGATCGCACCTGCGCCGACTTGTGGAGGATCGAGATTGGTCCGCGCTGACAGATTGATGGAGGTAACGCCCTGGGACAATCCGTCGAGTAGCCGCGCGGCCAGTGAGACCGTCACCTGCGACGTCGCGGCGTTGCGGGGTTGCCAGGTTGCGCTCCAGCGGCCGTCTTTCAATGAGAGCAAGTTGATTGGCGGATCGCCGTTTGAGAACGAAACCGTCACCGCGCCGGTTGTCATGGGCGCGCCACAATCGTCAACGATGCGCGCCTCGACCGCAGTGGGCCAAGCGGCGGGCGCGCTCATGTCGGAGGTGAGCGTCGTAAACAGAGGAAGCAGTCTAGTTGGCGTGCAATTTGCGGTCGCCGCGCCGAAACCGGATGTCGCCGTTCCGCCGCCGGTCAGAACCAGCAGCAGGTTCACGGTGCGTGCCGAGCCGTCGGAGAACAGCAGCGTCAACACGCCGCGGCGCACTCCAGGAGTGAGGTTATCGATCACCGATTGCACCACGATGGTGGCCGCCAGGTCGGGGGTAACTGTCGCGTTGGTGGGTGACGAGACGAACCAGGAAGCGCCATCCAGCGTAAGGCGTCCAGACGCAAAGTCGAGCGGCGTCGAACCTGGATTCCCAATCAACAGATTCTGAGAGCCCGGTGGTTGATCGCCCACTGCGCCAGCAAACACCAGGCTGGCCGGCCGGACGAGAGGTCCGGGGTTGGTCCCAGCAGGGAGCACGCTGAATGCTACCGAAACTGACTGCGGGGAGTTCACCGCGGTTGGTGAAGCGATGCGAACTTGTCCATAGTAGGTTCCGGCGGCAAGACCCGCGGGATTCACGGAAACACCGATCGTTGGTACGGTGCTTGCCGACGCGTCCGTGGCTCCGCTGACGGGCGTTACCGAAAGCCAGCCGGGTCCACCAGACAACGTCGTGGCGCGGGCCGTCCAATTCATGATTCCCTGACCACCATTCAGTATGGAGACGCTTTGCGGCAAAACAGTTCCGCCGCTGGCCACGCCAACATAAGTAAGCCCGGTCTGGGAAATCTGGATCGTTTGCGGGACAGCGGTCACTGTTGCGGTAATCGGAATGATTGACGTCTCGCGGGTTGCCGCACTCGCAACCGTGATGTTGCCCTGATACACGCCGGGTGCGAGACCCGCGGGGTTGGCCGTCACGGTGAGAGTCGCTGGCTGCGCGGGAGTGGCGGTTGCGGAGGCCGGTGCCACACTCAGCCAATTTGCACCGGAAGTAACAGCTGCGATCGCGGAAAACGTGAGTGTGCCGCCACCGGCATTCCGGACGACGATCTGCCGGGTTTCGGATCGTGAGAAGGCGGCAAACGCAAACGAGAGCGAGGCCGTGTCTAGGGCAAGTTTCGGCGTCGCACTTTGTTGTGCGGCGACATCGAAGCGAACGCTTATGTTGGAAACGGAGGGTGTGGCGTTCACTGCCGTAATCGCGATCCGCGCCGTGAATGGACCGGCCGCCAGATTGGCTGGGTCCACGGCAACCGTCAAGACGGCGGGCATCGTGCCCTGCGTCGGCGTCACGGAGAGCCATGGAGTTTGGGCGGTATCGACCGAAAACGCCAAGCCAGGCACGTTCGAGGAGAGCGAAATCGACTGGGACGCGGGCACGGGACCGCCAGCTTGGCCGCTGAACGCGAACGAGGTAGGAGAGGCTTGATAGGTACCCGGGGCGGCCAGCACGACACGAACGCGATCGTTCGCGCTGTCGGCAATATACAAATTGCCGGCAGCATCCAGAGTGAGAAATGTCGCTCCGTTCAGTTGCGCCCTCGTCGCCAGACCTCCGTCGCCGGCGAAACCAGCGGTCGCCGTACCGGCGTAGGTCGTAATCAACCCGGCCGCGGTAACACGGTACACGCGCGTCGAGCCGGAGACGAAAAAGCCTCCCGTAGCATCGGGCACGACGCCCAGCGGATTGAGAATTGGGGCAGCGGTAGCTGGGGATCCCTCGATTACGGTCCCGGTTGTTCCGTTCCCCGCCACAGTGGTTATGATCCCCGCTGCAGAGACCTTGCGGATACGGCGGTTCCCGAAATCGGCAACAAACACATTCCCCGAGGTATCGACGCGGACACTACGCGGTGTTGACAACTGGGCCTGCGTGGCGGGCCCGTTATCGCCGAGAAAACCGGCCGTACCTGTTCCGGCGATCGTCGTGATCGTGCCGTCTCTTGCAACCTTGCGAATCCTGTGATTCGCCGTGTCCGAAATGTAGACGACTCCATTCGCGTCGACGGCAACGCTCTGCGGTTGATTCAATTGCGTTGCCGTGGCCGGCCCGCCGTCCTGCACGGTACTGCCGCCGCCGGCGAAGCGGCTGATAATGCCTTGCGGGCTGATTCTTCGGATCGCGAAGTTAAAGCTGTCGGCAATATACAAGCTGCCATCGGGACCGGCTGCGACATCAAAGGGTCCGGCAAGCCGGGATCCGGCGGCAGGCTGGCCATCAATTGGCGATCCCGCGGCACCGGTTCCGGCGATGGTCGACGAGAGTCCATTTTTCGTGACCTTGCGAATCCGGCTCAACCCGAAGTCTGCGATGAATAGGTTGCCTGCGGAATCGGCCGCGACACCGGTTGGGCCGCTAAGTTGCATCGACGTCGATGGAGTCCCATCCGGCGAAGACCGAAAAAGACCAGATCCGGCATATGTGTTGATAATGCCGTTCGGGTCAATAATGCGGACCCGGAAATTCTGGGCATCCGCGATGTAGACCGCGCCGCCTCGGGCCGCCGTATCCAAAGGACCGCCAAGCAGGGCTCGCGTCGCATCGCCGCCATCGCCCGAATACCCGCTCTGCAGAGCGCCCGCGATCGTCCGAATCAACCCATCTGGCGTTACCCTGCGAATGCGGCCCGGAAACTCGTTGATATAGAGAACGCCGGCATCGTCGAACTGAACGCTCGTCGGCTGGTTGAGACTCACCGAAGTCGCGGCAACGCCGTCCGCGCTCCCCGCGCCGCCCCCGGCGAAAGTCGTAATGATCTGAGTGTCGACGCTGATCTTGCGCACGCGAGCACTCAGCGTCGAACTTACGTAGACACTGCCGGCAGGATCCACGGCAATCCCGGTAATCGCTCCGATGCCAGCCTGTAGCGCGGGGCCGCCATCGCCGCTCAGCGTTGCCGATCCGTTCCCTGCAATCGTCCTTATGATGCCGTCTGGCGCCACTCGGCGCACGCGGCTGTTTGCCGTATCCGCGATGTAGAGATTGCCTGCGGCATCGACGGCAACACCGCGAGGAAAGAAAAGGCTAGCCTGCGTGGCGCGCCCCCCATCGCCCGAGAATCCGCTGGTGGCGGTGCCGGCCACCGTCGAGATGATCCCGGTGGGCGAAACTCTGCGAATCCGGTTGTTCGCAGCATCAGCGACAAAGACATTTCCCGCTGCGTCGATTGCGAGGCGAGTGGGCAAGCTAAAGCTAGCGCTAGTTGCCAATCCGCCATCGCCCGAGAAGCCTTTCAACCCGTTGCCCGCGATGACGCGCAGCGTTCCATCGGTGCCGATGCGATAGACGATGAACTGATCGTAATCAGACACATACACGTTGCCTTTTGCATCGACCGCGATGCCCTCGGAGCGACCGAGGCGGGCCGTCAGCGCCTGGCGTCCGTCATCCTGAAACACCGAGTCGGTTCCAGCAAACGTCGAGATGACATTCTGGGCGATCACGTCGCTCGGTGCCGCCAACAGTATCGTCAACAGCCAGATGTTTCGCATGGCAGAGTTGCTGGGAGCATATCACACCTGCTCCGAGACGAACGAAGTAGGTGCCCGACAAAGTAAGTGCGGCTCCTGAAAACACGTCGGAGCCCGCCGGGTCGAGCGTAACGTAGTGGATTGTGGCGCCAATCGTGTGCGATCACGCCGCCCAACAGAAAGATGCCTCCTCGTTGCCGACGCAAAGTCACCTGTGTCTTTTCGCGCGGCGAACTTCGCGGCGTTGTCAAAAAAGCTGGCAACACCGGCCTTCCACAAAGGGCCATGAACTTGCCTAGCCCTTTACGGGAGGCCGCTGCCATGTCTGGATTTCGTCATATTCTTGTGCCGGTCGATTTTTCCGATCGCTGCGACAAAGTCCGTACGTTTGTGAGAGAGCTTGCCGGACGCTTCCAGTCCAGCGTTACGCTGCTGCACGTGATCCAGATTCCGAGCGGCTGGTACGGCGGGGTCGACGGCGGTTATCCATTGATCTTCGACCTGCCCTCGATGGAAGCAGCTGCAAGGAAAGAGTTGGACGAGTTTGCCGCGGCTACCGTAACCGGGGCCGAGCGCGTCGTGCGAGTGGGCGACCCCGCGCTCGAGATCGTGAAGCTCGCGGACGAGCGCGGCGTCGATCTGATCATGATGCCGACCCACGGTTACGGGCCATTCCGGCGCCTTTTGTTGGGATCCGTAACTTCGAAGGTCCTTCACGATGTCAAGTGCGCCGTTTGGACCGCTGCGCACACGGACGACCCCGACCTGCCGGCGCATGTTGCCGGGCGCAGCATATTGGGTGCGATTGACCTCAGTCACGCGAGCGTCGAGCTGCTACGGCGCTACAAGCACCTGTCGGCGGAGCTTGGAGCGACGCTCCGGTTGGTTCACGCAGTACCCGGCACCGGTACGGAAACGCATCGCGGCATGGACGCTGAGTTCAGCCTTTTTCTGCAGAAGGCCGAGCGCGACGAAATCGCACGCCTGCAAGCCGAAGCCGAAACCAATTTTGAAGTCTTTATCGAGGAAGGCTCGATTCCTCAAGTGGTCCACTGCGTGGCGTTGAAGACCCGCGCGGATCTCGTCGTAATCGGCAGAGGCCGCATCCAGGAATCGTTTGGACAACTTCGAAGCAACGCGTACGCCATCGTCAGAGACTCTCCATGCCCAGTACTCACCCTGTAGGCCGCCCAACCGACGCGGCATCCGCAACCTCGTGTCGCGATCACAACGGAATCTGCCGCAACAGCGGACGGCGCTGCGCGTCGGCGGGGTCGCAGCACGCGAATCTTGCACACCCGCGGCTTGTCGCGATCACCAGCGGCGTCGCGCCGTCCGCCGCGCCATGGCGGCAATCCGCACTTGCACACAAGGAGGCCAAATGACTCGCGGGAGAACGATCCGCAGTTATGATTACGTGAATCATCCGTACGCCTGCGTTCGCAACGCGCTCTCGAAAGATGCGCTAGCCGTGTTCCAGGCGGCGACCAAAGCTGCCGCGTCGCGCGCGCAGAGTGTAGCTTCCGAACTGCGGGTGGACATCGGCGGAATCACGGTAGAAGCGGATATCCGCATCTCCGTCCGGGGCATCGACGGCGAGATCTCCGATACGCTCTCGACGCCCGTCACCCGATTACAGCTCGAGTGGGAGTCCGCCAAGATGCCTGCGCTGTTTCCTCTGATGAAGGCGGAACTCAGCATCTATGCGCTAACCTCCACCGAAACCCAGCTGGATTTCTCCGGAGAGTACGAGCCGCCGCTGGGCGTGTTCGGCAAAGCTGTTGACGCGATCGCCGGTCATCGCATCGCCGAGGCATCGGTGCATCGCTTTGTGGCCGAGGTCGGTGAGTATCTGCGTCAGACGCTCCGCTAGCGCTTTGACGGCAAACAACATCCCCAGGCTGAAAGTGAGCGCCCTCGCCCCCAACGAAGAACCGAGACCGTCAGTGAGCGCCCCCGACAATAACCCCGCCCGCACAAACTTCCGATTTCGAGAGGAGCCAGCATGGCGCGACGCGCCACCAAAGAAGAATGAAAATCCCCAGCGACCGTCGACGGTATCGAGCCGCGCACGAAGCCCGACGAAGTCGGGCGAAGTAAGCGGGTGAGCAACCACGGGCCTCGAAGGTCGTACGTACTGCGGCAGCACCGCGACCGTAAGCGAGCTCGACCCACGAAGAACGTCCGCGAAGCCTGGGGTAAAGCCCCGGCGGTTACGGCGGGGATTCGCTTCGATCCGAATCATGCGGTCAGAGAACTCGTAACATCGCTCGCAGTCGCGATGCACAGCGCCTACGAGTGCGACCAGTCGTGCAAATTGTATTTCTTCAGCTTGTAGCGCAGCGCGTCGCGCCCGATGTGGAGCAGCCGAGCCGCCTGCGACTGATTGCCGGCTGCCGTTTCCATCGCGCGAACTACCAGCTCCCGTTCGTGATCCTCGAGCGTCCCCAGTTCTGAGGCGGTGTGTAACACGGGGCCGTGGTGATGCTCCGCGGCCTGCGCGGAGGGCGTGCGAAGATGATCCGGAAAATCCTGCACGTCGATGGTGTCGGTCGTCGCCATCATCGCAGCATGGCCGAGGGCGTTCTCCAACTCGCGGACGTTGCCCGGCCAGAAATGTTGGCTGAGCGCGATCTGCGCACGATGCGTAAGGCCACGGATCGGCTTGCCATATTGTGCGCTGAATTTGCCAATGAAGTGGCGCACGAGGATGGGCAAATCCTGCTTGCGGTCGGCGAGCCTAGGCACGTGGATCTCCACCATCGAAAGACGATAGTACAAATCCTCGCGAAACCGCTTCTCCGCAACCGCCGTCCGCAGATCCTGATTCGTCGCCGCGATCACGCGCGTGTCTACTCGCCGGGGAGTCAGTGAGCCAACGCGCAGCACCTCCTGGTTCTGGAGTACGCGCAGCAGTTTCGCCTGCGTCGTGAACGGCATATCCCCGATTTCGTCGAGGAACAGCGTCCCACCGCTCGCATGCTCATACAAACCCGGCTTATCGGCGGTCGCACCTGTAAAGGCGCCTTTCGTGTGGCCGAAGAGTTCGCTTTCAAACAGCGTCTCGACCACGGCGGAACAATTCAACACGACGAAGTTCCCTCTGGCCGCCGGGCTGAGACGATGCAGCGCGCGCGCTACCAGTTCTTTTCCCGTGCCGGTTTCGCCCAGTACCAGCGTCGTGCGAAAATGCGGAGCGACGCGGCGAATGCGCGAGAACATCTCAGTCATCAGCGGACTGTTCCCGATGATCCCCTCGAACTCGCTCGTCGCCAGCATCTCGCTTTCGATCTCGCCCGTGCGCTGGCGGCGCATCGCGTCCTCCACAAGTTTCCCGATTCGCTCGCGCAACGTCGCGATCGATACAGGCTTATTCAAATAATCGGACGCGCCTTTCCGGATTGCCTCCACCGCAGTTTCCGTCGTGTAGTGCGCCGTCATCAGCACAACGTCGATTCCGGGGTCGAACGCCATCACGCGCTCCAGCACGTCGAGACCGCTCAACTCCGGCATCACCAGGTCCGTCAGGACAATCTGCGGATGCTGCGCAAAAACCAGGTCCAGCCCTTCTTGCGGATTCGACGCTGTGTAGATCTCCAGCCCCTGATGGGCCAGGGCGCTTGAGAGCATTTCGAGGCTTCCCTGGTTGTCGTCAATAATTACGAGTGCTATCGGAGATTTCGGGGTCATTCGGTCTTTCGTCATGTCAACCTATCAGCCGCGCAACTTCACCGCGCAGGGATGCGAGCCGGATCGGCTTCGTGATGTAACTGGAGAATCCGGCGGCCAACGCTTTCTCCCTATCGCCATGCATCGCGCTTGCCGTCAGCGCCACAATGGGCGTGGCGGCGAAGCGCGACTCGATCCGCAGCCGTTCGATCACGCCAAACCCGTCCATCTCCGGCATCTGGATGTCCAGGAGAATGAGGTCAGGCTCATGCGCGCGGGCCAGCGTGACCGCGTGTGCGCCGTCCGCGGCTTCGAGGATCTCGTAGCCGCAGTGTTCGAGCACGGTGCGCACCAACTCCCGGCTCGATGCGCTATCGTCAGCGACCAGGATTTTCTTCATCGCATAACTCTTCCCGTTCGGCCCAAAGAGGCATCGTGAAATGGAACCGGCTTCCCAAACCGGGTTGGCTGTCCACCCAGATTCGGCCGCCATGCGCCTCCACCAATTGCTTCGTGATTGCGAGCCCCAGTCCGGTCCCTTCCCGCACACCTTTCGTCGTGGCGCCCAGCTGGTAGAACTTCGCGAAGATCGACTCCTGTTCTTCCGCTGGAATCCCGATGCCGGTATCGGTTACCGAAATCTCCGCCTGCTCCCCGGAAATTGCCGCATCCAGGCGGATACGTCCGCCTGCCGGCGTAAACTTCACCGCGTTGCTCAGCAAGTTGTAGAGAACCTCCTTGAACCGGACGCGATCCGCATGCAGAAATGTGCCGGGTGGTATCGAGGCGCGAAGCGTCAACGCTTTCGCGACCGCCTGCGGCCGAATCGTCGCGAGCACTTCATCGGTCGCCCCGGTCAGGTCAAAAGCCTGCGAGCGCAGTTCCAGCCGCCCCGCCTCGATGCGACTGATGTCGAGGACATCGTTGATCAACTCGAGCAGATGAAGCGAATCCTTGTGAATATGGTCCACAAAGCGCGTTTGCTTGCTGTTGAGCGGACCCTCCAACTGTTCCGCCATCAACTCCGCGAATCCGATGATCGTGTGAAGAGGAGTGCGCAATTCGTGGCTCATGCTGGCGACGAACTCGGTCTTCAACCGGTTCGCGCGTTCGATCTCGCGATTGCGAGCTTCGAGTTCGCGATTAATCTCGGTCAACTTCGCCGTCAAGCTGTCGTGAATCTCGCGGATCTGCTGGTCCGCGCACTTTCTCTCAGTAATGTCGCGGATGATCGCGGTGACACGCATATCGCCCTCGTACGCCACGGGACTCAGGCTAATCTCGACCGGGACGCGTGTGCCGTCTTTCCGTTGCAGTTCCAGGGTAAGTCCCGTCCCCATCGGGCGCGTCGTGGGTTCGTTTGCAAAGAACCGTTCCCGGTGGCGGACGTGGCTGCCCCGTAGTTCGTCTGGAACCAGCAGCTCGAGGCTTTGCCCCAACAGTTCTTCTCGCGAATAGCCAGAGAGTCTTTCCGCGCCGGCGTTGACGAGCACAATCCGGCCTCGCTCATCCATTTCCAGAATCGCGTCCGGCGCGGCTTCGAGTAGCGTGCGGAAGCGCCGCTCCGCGCGGATCTCGGCCTGCGCTTGCTGCTCTCGAACCATTAGATCTAAATACCTGCGCTCCGCGCCCTCGGAATCGGCGATCTTGGCCAGAATCGCCACGTTACCAGTGATCGCTCCGCCCGCATCCCGCAGGGGAACGGTCCAAAGATTCAAAGCCGTAAGTGTGCCGTCTTTTCGCCGACGCTTAACGGCTACACCAGCATGCGAAGTACCACGGAACTGCGCCTGCAGAAGATGCTCGAATTCCTGTTCTTCGCCATCGGGAATCGTCAGAAGCTTCGCGCCGAGCACTTCGTCTTCGCGCCACCCGAACATCTCCTCGGCCCCCCGGCTCCACATCCGCACGATCCCACCGCGATCAAGACTCAGAATCGCAAGCGGGCATGCTTCAAATAACGCGGACAGTTTGGAATCAACCTCTGCCGCGATCTGCTCCGCGCGCTGACGCGCTCTCTCTAGCCCCTGCACCGTCTCGGCGAAATGAAGCCCGTTAATCGCAAGATCATAGCTCCCGCCCCGACAGCGGCGCTCAAACTCTTCGATCTCTTCGACCAATTCCGCGTCCACCTCGAATCCGGCACTGGTTAGCTCCGCGATCAACTGGTGCGATCGAGCCTGATTCGGCTGGAAAATAAGGACGCGAATCGGACCCTGACGAGGGCGGCTTCGCTCTTTGGTTGGCATCATCGGACTTCGTCTCAGCTTAGGCTATCGTCGAAGAGTGTACCGCCAAAGCAAGACCTGCGTCTTCCGGCGCAGCAGCCTTCCATTGCCTGCGCGAAATCACGCACCGCCCGTCTTGGCGGCCTCCCTCTGCCGCAGCGCACGATGGCTCTCAAGATGCATGTTCCCGTACTGCCAAGCCGATGCAGAGCCGCGAAGACAACTGAGGTAGAACCCTTGAGTGGACAGTCCCTGGACGCTTTTTTTCGACCCAACAACGTTGCCGTGATCGGCGCAACCGAACAACCCGGATCGGTAGGCCGCACCATTCTGTGGAATCTGATCAGCAGCCCCTTTGGCGGCATGGTTCTCCCTGTGAACCCGAAACGTGCAAGTGTTCTCGGCATTAAGGCATACGCCAGCATTCGGAAGACCACTGTTCCGATCGACCTTGCCGTCATTGCGACGCCGGCCGCAACCGTACCCGGTGTCATTGCCGAATGCGCCGCAGCCGGCGTGAAAGCGGCAATCATACTTTCGGCGGGATTTCGCGAGGTCGGCCCGGAGGGCCTGGCCATCGAGCAGAGCGCGCTCGCCGAAGCCCGCAAAGGCAAGATCCGCATCATCGGCCCAAACTGCCTGGGCGTGATGTCGCCCACCACCGGCTTGAACGCGACCTTCGCGAACGCCATGGCCCGCCCCGGGTCCGTTGGCTTCATCAGCCAAAGCGGAGCACTCTGCACCGCGATTCTCGACTGGAGCTTGAAGGAAGCGGTCGGCTTCAGCGCGTTCATTTCGATCGGCTCCATGGCGGATGTGGGCTGGGGCGATCTCATCCAGTATCTCGGCGATGACCCCCGCACACACAGCATCATGCTCTATATCGAAAGCATCGGCGATGCGCGCGCGTTTCTTTCCGCCGCGCGCGAGGTGGCGCTGACCAAGCCGATTATCGTGATCAAGGCCGGCCGCACCGAAGCCGCCGCCAAGGCCGCCGCCTCGCACACCGGAACCCTCGTCGGCAGCGACGAGGTGCTCGACGCCGCGTTCCGCCGCTGCGGCGTTTTGCGCGTGGGCAATATCTCGGACCTCTTCTATATGTCGGAAGTCCTGGCGAAACAGCCTCGCCCCAAGGGTCCACGACTCACCATCGTGACGAATGCCGGCGGTCCGGCGGTGCTCGCCGCCGACGCCTTGATCTCGCAAGGCGGAGAACTCGCTGAGCTGTCTACGGAAACCATCCTGGCGCTCGATCACATTCTCCCCCCGCACTGGAGTCACCGGAATCCTATCGACATCCTCGGCGACGCCGATCCCGACCGCTACTCTAAAGTCGTGGAGATCGTCGCCAAGGATCCGGCCAGCGACGGACTGCTTGTCGTGCTGACCCCGCAAGGCATGACGAATCCCACGCTCATCGCCGAGCAGTTGAAGCCGTTCGCAAAACTCGGCGGCAAGCCCATTCTCGCCAGTTGGATGGGCGGGGCCAACATCGCGGCCGGCGATGAGATCCTCGCGCGCGCGGGCATTCCGACGTTTCCCTATCCCGACACCGCCGCGCGCATGTTCGACTACATGTGGCGCTTTACGGATAACCTGCGCGGCATCTATGAAACGCCGGCGGCGCTCGCTCGGCCGGTTGGCGCCGCGTGCGCCTCCGAAGTCGCTGCGGAACTGCTCCACGGCGTTCGTACTCTCGGCCGGACGCTGCTTACCGAAGAAGAATCCAAGCGCCTGCTCACCGCCTACGGAATCCCCGTCGTGCCGGTGCGGATCGCGACCAGCCCCGATCAGGCCGTCCTCGCCGCGGAACAACTGCGTTTCCCCGTCGTCCTCAAACTGCACTCCGAGACGATCACGCACAAAACCGATGTCGGCGGCGTGCACCTCCATCTCACCAACGCGGACGCCGTACGCACATCCTATGCGTCAATTGAACAAGCCGTGACCGAGAAGGCGGGTGCCGGCCATTTCCTCGGCGTCACCGTCCAGCCGATGATCTCGCTCGATGGCGCGTACGAACTGATTCTCGGCAGCGCCATCGACTCGCAGTTCGGCCCCGTGCTGCTGTTCGGTGCCGGCGGCCAGATGGTCGAAGTCTTCAAGGACCGTTCTCTCGGCCTCCCGCCGCTCACCACGACGCTCGCGCGCCGCATGATGGAGCAAACCAGAATCTACACCGCGCTCAAGGGCATCCGCGGACGAAAGCCAGTCGATCTGGCGCAGCTTGAACAACTGCTGGTGGCCTTCAGCCAAATGGTTGTCGACCAGCCCTGGATCAGAGAGATCGACATCAATCCACTGCTCGCCTCCGGCAGCGGAATCCTTGCCCTGGATGCGCGCGTGGTCCTGTACGACGCCGCCACGCAACCCGCCGATCTTCCGAAGCCCGCCATCCGCCCGTATCCGGCGCAGTATTCCGGCGAGTGGATCATGAAGGACGGCGAAAGCATTCTATTCCGGCCGATTCGCCCCGAGGACGAGCCGCTGATGGTGAAGTTCCACGAGCCTCTCAGCGCCCGCAGTGTGTATCTGCGCTACTTCCATATGCTCGGCCTCGGACAGCGCATCGCCCACGACCGTCTGTCACGCATCTGCTTCGCCGACTACGATCGTGAGATTGCGCTCGTCGCGGAGCGAGAGGACCCGGCCGGCAACGGCGCGCGCCAGATTATCGGCGTCGGGCGCATCGTGCGCATGCACGGCGAGAACAACGCGGAGACAGCGCTCATCATCAGTGACTTGTTCCAGCGGCGCGGCCTTGGAACGGAGATGGTACGGCGGATGGTCGGCATCGCGCGCGCTGAAAACTACGATCAACTCGTCGCCGATCTTCTGCCCGAGAACACAGCCATGCAGACCGTATTCCGCCGTCAAGGCTTCACACTGCGGCATTCGATACAGGACGGGGTCACCAAGGCCGTACTCGCGCTGCGTTCTTCGGCATAGCCTCCTCGCGCAGTTCCCTGCTCGGGATCGCCACGCGCACCGCGTTCAGCACGGCCAGCACATCAATGATCTCCTGCGCCACCGCGCCCGCCACCGGCGGCAGATACCCCGCGGCAGCGAAGCCCATGCCCACCATGCTCAATGCCATGCCGCCAACCGCGCTCTGCAGGGCGATCTTCCGCATTCGTCGCCCGATGTGTATCAGTTCATCGACCTTCAGCAGCGACGCTTCGAGCACAACCGCGTCCGCCGCCTCCGCCGTCACATCCGTGTTTTGACCCAAGGCAACGCCAACCGTCGCGGCTTGCATCGCCGGAGCATCGTTGATTCCATCCCCAACGAACAGCGTCGGCGCGCGCGCCGTCTCGTCGCGGACGTACGCAACCTTCTCCTCCGGGCTCTTGCCATACAACGCTTCGGTGATTCCTACTTCACCCGCCAGGTAGAGCACCTCCGCTTCGCGATCGCCTGAGAGCAGGACAATGCGGTTGATTTGATGTTGCGGTCCGAGATGGGCGATGAACGGACGGCTCTCGGTGCGCGGCGCATCCCGGAAGCGCAAGGTCGCGGCATAGCCATCGTCGACGAGCAGAATGCACTCCATACCCGCGGCGACGGGCGGCAGGAGGCCAACCAACGCGGCGGAGACTTTCTTCCGCCCGGTAATCCGCACGGGGCGGCCGGCGACGATGCCGCGCAGGCCTTCGCCGGGGTGCTCGGCGATCTCGGAAACATCGGCGAGGCCGGCGCCGCTGTTGCGGGCGGCATCCAGAATGGAGCCGGCCAGAGGGTGCTTCGAGTATTGCTCCAGGCTTGCCGCCATGCGGATCGCGAACCGGCGGTCGAACCCCTCCGCGCACAGGACCTCGGTCAGAGCCGGCGTCCCGTACGTCAACGTGCCCGTTTTGTCGAAGATGGAGGTTCGGCAGGAATCGATGCGTTCGAGCATCGCCGGATTCTTGATGATGATGCCTCTGCTGGCGGCCACCGAGATCGCGCCGATGATAGCCACGGGCACTGCCAAAAGTAAAGGGCATGGGGTGGCGATGACGACGACGGCAAGAAACCGAGTGGAGTCTCCGCCAAGGAACCATCCGATGGCGGCCACGACGAGCGCGAGCACCGTGTACCACGCGCCAAGCCGGTCCGCGATACGCCGGAACTGCGGGCGGTTCGTTTCGGCCGCAAGCATCACTTGCGTGATCTTGGCGTAGCGGGAGTCGATCGGCAGACGGACGACACGAATTGTTAAGGCGGCCTGGCCGTTTACGGCGCCGGACAGAACTTCGGCACCGGCAACCTTCGATACCTGATACGGCTCACCCGTGAGGTACGACTCGTCCATGGAGCCATGGCCCGCAGTGACGACTCCGTCGACGGGGCAACTCTCGTGGGGAAAGACTTCGAGCAGATCGCCGATGGCGACCTCTTCGATTTGGATATCGATAATGTCTGATCCAGCGCGGCGATGGGCGATGCGCGGCATGCGCTTTGCCAGGGCGGCAAGCACGGCGGACGCTCTGCGGGTGGCATACTGTTCAAGCGAAACCCCACCGGCCAGCATCAGCACGACAATCACGCCGGCCAGGTACTCGCCAAGAATCACCGACGTGACAATGGAGACGCCTGCCAGAACGTCGGCACCCAGTTCGCCGGAGGCCATCTCGCGCAACAATTTGAAGACCAGGATGCCGCCACCGACCGCCAGCACGAGAAGAAGTGCCCAGTCCGCGCGGGAAGTGGCCACGCCCAACACGCATCGGGCCGTGAAGTAGACGATGAGACCGAGCGTCGCCAACGCTGCGATGTAGAACTCGAGAGAACCCACGGCAGACGGCCCGGCTGCCAGCGGTAGAGACAAAGAGCCCGCTGCGGCGGGAGCGTGGCCCTCCGCGCCACTCGGGCCCTTGGGTTTCACTTTCAAGTGTTACTTCTTCAGCGTTCGCATGAAAGCCACCACATCGTCGGCTGCGGCACCGGACACCGCCGGAACTGCCTTCATCTTGCCCTTGCCGGCGGTGATAATCTTCTTGAGCTCATCGTTGCTCATCGCCTGCACTTCCGGCGCGCGCAAGTCTTTCATTTCTACCTTCATCATCTTCGCGATTGCCGGATTCGGAGTCCCATCCGCGCCATGACAGGACTTGCACGACTTGTCGTAAGCCGCCTGGCCCACCTTCCCGTCGGCGGATAGAACGACGCTGACTGCAAGAGCGCCAAGAGTGAGAACTGCAAAAAAGATACGCATACTTAGGTCTCCCTGACGGATTGATTTTGCTACTACTTCTTCAGCGCAGGCTCGCTGGCAGGCTGTTGGCGGCTTTGGACGCCAAGCGTCTTTAGAATCTCCGGGGCCGCTTCCTCTACCGCCAGTGATTGATGACACACACTGCAATCCTGCGAAATCGACTTCTTGTCCGCGGTCTCATGATTGCCGTCATGACAACGGAAGCACCCCGGATCGTCCATGTGCCCAAGGTGGTTCGGGTACGTCCCCCACGTCACCTTCAAATCTGGAAACACGTTGCGCTGATAAATTCCGAGCAGCGCACGCCCTGCCGCCTGAACCTCACTCGCGCGCTGGCCCGCGATCGCCGTATACGACTTCTGATAGAAAGCCGCCAGGCCCGCCGGAATCCTCTGCTCGGCGTCGGCGTCCGTCGAGTAGTCGGCCTTCAGGAGTTCGAGCCCCGTTTTCTTGACGAAAGGCAACGTCGCCGCGATCTCGCCCCGCGCCAGCGCGTCGTCGAGAGCGCGATCCGCCGTCTCGAACGAGTGCGCCGCGCGATTGTGGCAGTCTACGCACTGCATCGCGAACGTCGGCATCCCGCGAACCGCATCGGCCTTGGCGTCGGTCGCCAGATAGGAGCGCGTAGCGCCACTCTGCGCATTGCGGAACTCCACCCACGGAATCGTCGACCGCTTCCTGTCCGCAGCCGCGTACCGGACGCTGACGCCCTGACCCATATGCGCGCCGTGGATCCCGCCCGCCTTGCCGCCGCCAACCAGCATCACCAGCGCAGTCTCGCTGCGCGTGTTCGTCTCATCGTCCTTGAACTTGCTATAGGTAACGAGACGCGGCGCGATCTCTTTGTCCCGCGCGTGGCACTGCTCGCAACTGTCGCTGGACGAGATCAGGCGATTCGACTCCATCGCCGACTCAATCGGGCGAGGAAAGCTGTCGAACACAACCGCCATCAATTGGCGCGTGCCCGAGAGCTTCGCCTGAAACCATCCTGTCGCGCCCGGTCCAACATGGCACGACGCGCACTTCACTTCCTGATGCGGTGCCTGCAAATGCGCCGTGAACTCAGGCTTCATCACATGGCAACTCTGCCCGCAGAACTGGACCGTTTCCATATGCTCAACGGCGCGGTAAGTCACCTGGCTTCCGATCAGGAGATTCGCGATCGTCATCACTCCGAAGAAGAGCCCGGCCCGGCGCCATGCGCCGCGAAGATCTCCCGCCTTGGTGAGATCCTGCTCCGCCTTCTTCCTCGAAAGCGCGATGCCAACTGGAATCAGCGCAAGGCCCGCGAAGAACACGATCGGAATCGCGACGAAGACCAGCAACCCGATGTACGGATTGCTTACATGCCCGCGAACGTTCGCGGGCAACACGAACAACCACGAGAAACCCGCAAGCGTCACCAGTGCGACGCCGGCCATGCTCAGCCAGTGACTGCTGAGCAGGACCAGAATCGGACGCCGGCGATCACCCGCAAGAGACGCGTCGCTCATCGCTTCTCTTTCGCCGCGCTCAGATACGCGATGACATCCTGCATCTGCTCGCCCTCAAAACGCGGCCAAGAGATGTTCTTGCCCTTCATGCGATCCAGCATCTCCGGGCCATGCCGCCAAAGCACCGACACCATCAGCGCGCCGCTATACGACTTGTCCGTACGCAACTTCGGCGCACCGCTCGATGCATCCTCGTGGCAGACGGAGCACTGCTTCGCAACGAACACGCGCCGCCCCATGTCCGCATCACCGGACTCCGCAAAGAAGTTGGTGGCCCACAGATACTCGAGCAACTCGCGCATCTCCCCCGGTTCCAATCGCACCGGCTTCGCACCGGCTGCCGCCATGCGCGGTGCATGATTCCACATCGCCGCCGCGATGCCCGTGAGGGGCTGGCCCTTCATCCGGCTCGCGAGTGCCGGACCCGATACGTGGCATGTAACGCAGCCCTTCGAAGTGAAGACAGCAGATCCGTCGCGCCCCGCGCCAATGCGGAAGACAGGCGTCTTTCGCGGAGGCGCGGGCAAGTTTCGCAAGTACACCAGAACGTCGGTGAGATCCTGCGCGCCCATCGCGGGCCAACGGGTCTGCTTGATTCCCGCCTCTTGCAGCATACTCGTGCGATGGTTCCACATCGCCTCCGCAAAGGCGATCGGGTCCACGAGAGTCTCCCATTCCGACACCGGCTTCACCAACGGCCGCACGGCTTTCGTCAGCCCGTGACACGCGGCGCAACCCGCATTCGTAAAGAAACGCTTCCCGCGGCCGGCGTCGCCGGGCTTCTCAAAGAAGCGCGAGGCATAGAAAAATGCGAACAGATCCGTAGCCGCTTGCTCGTCGAGATCCGCCGCGCGAATCTCGCGTTGCCGCATCGCGGCCCACATCACCGGTGCGTGATTCCACATTGTTGCCGCCAGCGTCCCGGGGGTGAAGCCCCGATCCAGCACCTTGCCCAGATCCGGCCCAACGGCTCCGCCCTTGCCATTCACCATGTGGCACTGCACGCAGCCGAGCGTCTGGAATAAATCCGCTCCCCGCGCCGAATCCGCAGCCACCGTCGCCGCTCGCAATCCCGCGGCCGCAACTACGAGTAGCATCAACTCCCGCGTCATCGTGTCAACCTCAATCCCGTCGTCACCAGGTGCGTGCGGAATCCTTCGTACAGATAAAACGTCTCCCCGTAGCCGTAGTACCGCCATTCCGTGAACCAGTTCAGATTCTTTGTCAACGGCAGTCGCACCGTGGCGAGCGGTTGAAAGTAACTCGTCGGACGGCTTCCCGAAGAGAGGAAGAACGAGCCTCCCGCCGCCAGTTTCGGAACAAACATCCCGCGCGACGGCAGCCTCACATTCACCAGGGCCGTCGCCGTATGAGAGTTGTCCCGATAGAGCGACAACTGCGTCCGCAGATCCTGCGGCGACAGAAACGAAATGTCGGAGCGCAGTTGCGATCTCGAATACGACCCCTGCAGATCGCCCCACTTGCCGCCGCGCGGCGACCACAGTACCGAAAGCGCAACTTGATCGGCCGAATACCGATACCGCGCACCCGCGTTCGGGTTGTCATTCCGCAACGTCGTAAAGTCCGCCGTCAGATTCAACGATGTCGTCGGAGCATAGCGAGCCTGCCCACGCACTTTCTGGTAATCGTACAAACTCGTCCGGAAGTACGCCCCGCCGCTGGATGCGCCTTCCACCTCGCCGGTCAGCAATAGTTTCTGGAACGGCCGGTATGTAACACTCCCGATGCCCACGTGCCGGCGCAACGTCCCTCGATCCAGGCTCTGCAACCCCGCCGCCGGAAGAATCGCCTGATTCGCATCGCCCCACACATAGCGATGACCGCCACGGAACGTCAGCCTCGGCGTAGCGTCGAAGAAGACGTTGATCTCCTGCTGGCTGTAGTTCGCCGCAATCGACGAAGCCAGTAGCGCGGCCGTCTGTACCGAAACGCCCGGCGCTGTCAGCGTCTGCGTCGACGAAGCCGAACCCGCGCCGTGCAGCCGGTCCGTCATCCATGTCTCCATCACCCGAAGCCGCCGCCGCGGCCGGATCTCAGCGCCGAAGCTTCCCGCAGTATGCGGAAGCTTTGCCGCCGAGTTCACAAGATACTGCTGGCTGTTGTAGAACAGCACCTGGTTCTGCAAATACAAATTTCCGGCCGCAGTCTGTTGATAGCGAACATCGCTATCCGGCTGGCTATACAGAAACTGTCCATAGACATCGAGCCACGAGGCCACTTGCGCGCTGAACAGCCCTTTGCTGAACATGCTGGAACCGCTGATCCCGTAATTGGCGAGCACGCTTCCCAAACTCAGCCGCTGACCGAACACCGGGTTCGCCACATTGCCAAAGTTGACCCCAGCGCCGCCGAACAGGCTCTGGTTGTCTTCAAACGTCGTACCGCCTTGCTCCAGCGTCGCGTGGAATCGGCGCAGTGCAAAGCGAACGCCCCCGCGATAGAGATTCGTCAGATCGCGAAGCCTGTTCGGAACAGCGTACTCGTTCCCGTCCGAGACAAACGCCGTAACACCCGTCCCCTCGCCCAAACCGCGATCATAGGCGAAGTACGGCACATACCAGTTGCCCGGCAATAGGTCGATCGAGAAACTGGAAAAGCGCCGGTGCGTATCGAACGACTGCTCGTTCAACGTAATCCCGCGCGCCAGCAGCGGGTTCGCATACGATGGCAAAAAATTGAAGTACGCGATGTTCCGATAGTCCACGCGCAAGTCGTACCGCTTCGCTTTCCGCGCATCCAGATGGAAGGTCGAATAGGGGTCGTCGCCGAAGTTGTAAGCACGAACATCAAGCCGATCGAACAATCGTCGCTTCGGATCCAGCACCGTCAACTCGGTACTCAGCAGTTTCACGCCGGAGCCGAGATTCACAATACTGCGGTACGCGTCAAAGCTGCCGCCGGGATCGGACCGCCACCGATACCCGATGTCCACCGACCCGCTGAGCCAGCTTTCATCCGTCGGCACCGGCGAAGCTTCCGGTGCGTCCTTCTTCTGTTCCGCGGCAGCCTTCTGCTCAGGTTTTGCACTCGACGCAGACGGCTGCTGCGCCAGCAATGGCAAAAGGCTAATGAAAAGTAGGATCGGTTTCATCGAAGTAGATTCCGGTCCACGTGACTTCCATGGATCTTCTGATGGCACACCGTGCAGTTTTGGTAACGCGGCGAGCGTAAGTCATGAGACGCAGCCGGAACTACGCCTGAAACATTGGTCGTCCTCGCGGAGGGCAGGTTCGCGTGGCACTCTAAACAGACGAACCGGACCTCGTGACGGGTCAACATCCGCGGGTTGGCCGAGCCATGCGACTCATGGCACGTCGCGCAACTCTCAAATCGCATCGGCGCGTGCTCAAACGCGAACGGACCGCGCTTGTCGCCGTGGCACGTGAAGCACCCCGGCTCATTCGCACCGAACGCCTTCGTCATCGCGGGGCGAATCGTGCCATGCGGATTGTGGCAATCGACGCAACTCATCGCGCCTTCAGGCAACCGGTGATGCTTCGGCTTTTGAAACTGTGCCCACGCCGTCACATGACACGCCGAGCATTGTTCATTGATCGCGACCGGCTTGCGCGCAATCAGATGTGCTCCGCCGTCGGCATGGACTTGGTGGCACGACGTGCAGCGCACCTGATCCTTCGCATGGCTCCCTTGCAGCCGACCCACATGGGTTGGCTGATTGAGGTGACAACTGAAACAAACTTTATCGGCCTCCGCGGCCCGCACCTTCCGAAAGTTCCGCACGTCCTCGGCTGCAACCGTTTCCGTGTGTTTCTGGCTGGGCCCGTGGCAGGACTCGCAAGCCAGCCCCGCCCATCCGCGTTTTTTGTCCGCGTCCACTCTCTGGTGCGGACTCTTCGCGAAGACTTTCGAGATATCTTCGTGACACGTCGCACAGGCTTCTGAGCCTGCGTAGCCGACCTTCTGCTGGGCGGTCGCGAAGCCGCCCAGCAGTCCTAGCGAAATAAGCACGGCAAAGAGGCGTTTCATAGAATCGGCCCTATCTAGTACTGCGCATGCACTTTGCTGACGGAGAATTCGGACGTCGCGCTATGGCACACCGTACAGCTTTCCCCAAGCGTCGAGGTATTCGACAATGCGTGGGACGCTGTCGGCAGCGAGACATGGCATCCCGTGCAGGCGGACGCGATCGGTTGAATCGGATTGATCGGCCCCTGCGGATCCACTACCGGATTGCGCAGGAGGCTCAGCGTCTGCTCGCTGCCCTTCACGTGGCACATCGTGCAGTTTCGCGTATCGCCTACCGCGCCCGTAGCGCTCATCGCCGGATAGCGCACGTCGCTGAAGTCGTTATGCGATCCACCGAACCCGACCACGACATACGACCGGCCCTCTTCCTGCATCTTCTCTCCCGTGTGGATGCGATGCACCATCAGATTGAAGTTCACACTTTGCGGTGGCGCTACCTTGTCGGCCGCCACAACCGCAATCGGACGCCGCGCGGAATCCGTTTGCGACGGATTGTGGCACAGCACGCAGTATTCGGTTTGATTCCGCAACGTGCCGTGGATCGACAGCGCCACGTGGCATTGATTGCAATTCGCCGTCGCCACCACCTCGCGCCGCGGCGCAAGCTTCGAGTTGTCCACCGCGAAGCTCACCACCTGATTCTTCGCGCCGTACTGCACCGTTTGCTGCTTCGGCGTTCCCTGCAGGATCACCTCGGCTCGCCGCGACTCTACGCCGATAGAGTACGTGCCCGTAGCCTTCGCCGGAAGCACATGCGTGAAGGTGTACGTGCAACTGCCGTCGGTCGCGCATTTCGCGCCCGCCAGTGCGCTCTCCGTGACGTAGCCCGGTGTCGTAACATCGCTCCCGAAGCTCGTATAGCCGAAGTCCGTCGTCGGACCCGCCATCGTAAACGACAGCGCCCCAAGCGCCGCTGGCAGCACCGGCACGCCGTTCGCGTTCTTGATCGTGAAGCTCACCACCGGCGCGCTTCCCGCAGTCCCGTTCTGCACTCTCGTGATGGCGACTACCAGGCCCGAAAGCAGCGACGACTGGGTCGGAATCACGTGCGCGCCCTTGACCGACGCGTCAAACTCGATCTCGCCTTGCGGCACATGGCAAGTCGCGCATTGCGTGTCCGTCGCCGGACCCGCTACGTGATTTGCGCCGGTGACGAAGTTGAGGTCGTCGTGGCAGGATCCGCAGCCGGCGATCGATGGCCTCGTCAAGTAGTTCTTCTCTTGCGCTGCCTTGACGCCCTGTTGGTGGCAAGTCTCGCAGCGGCGGACATCGGCCGGGTAGCCAACCGTAGACCAGTCGACAACCGTTTGATTGAACCCAATGATCTGATACGGCTTGCCTGCCTTCACGCTGGGCAAACTGGACCCCATATGGATCTTGTGCACCATCACCGTCATGTCCACCGTGTTTCCCGTATCGGGATCCACGGTTTGCGGCGTGTGGCAAAGAACGCAAGTCTCAATGCCGCGCCGCGATCCGCCATGCGCGGAAAGCTGATCGTGGCAGTTGTTGCAGCCCGCGGTCTTCACGACATCGCGCGTTGTCGTTACAAGCGCGCCATTAGGAACAAAGTTGAAGGTCGCCGACGCGTAGTTGACGCCAAGGTTGAACTCCGTCAAATTGCGGGAACCGTACATGCCAATCGTGTGCGTCGCCGATGCATCATAGCCCGACGGCGCGCGCGTCGCGAATGTATAACGATAGACGCCGTCGCTGACTAACGCGAAGGCCCCACCCGCATCCGACGCCGCCTGGATAGCGCTGACGTTCGTGATCGGGCTCCGCTGCGTTCGCGTCGTATACGAGGTATAGACGTCGTGTCCGTTCGGAATCGTCGCCGCGATCATGCTGATCGCCACCGTGCCCGGCGTCACAACGCCGGTCCGGTCCAGCGGTGCCCCTTTGGGATCCGTCACGGAAACGGTGGCGCTGATCGTACCGTCCGACGCAATCTGCGCGCCAATGATCTTGAATACAAGCCCGGGCCGGACAAAGGCGACCGCCGCGGCGTCCGCGAAGAAGGCCTTCTCCCGGGGTGAATACTCATGTTTGCTCGGTTCGGCGGTCAGGCAAAGCGCGATGACCGCGACCAGAGCAGTAATTCTGCCAATAGTACGAAGCCGTTTCATGACGTCCTCTTGATGGCCCGCAAGCGCATAAATTAAACTCCGGATCGAGCCAACCACCGACCGGCTCGTAGCCAGTGGGGCAATTGGAGTACCATCACTCGCGTGCGTAAAATCAGTCGCGCGCAGAGCGCCTGCGCCATTTGACCCAGCGCCCGGTGGCGCAGGCATCCTGGCCCGTGATTCTCAAACCAACCCGGCTTGCGATACGATCCTCACATGCGATCTCTCCTGGCCGCCGCGGTTGTCACGAACCTTTTCGCGCAGGCCCAGCCCTCGAAACCCACTGAATGGCCCATAAATGGTGGCGTCGACAACATCCGTTACACAACCCTCCGCCAGATCACCCCGGAGAATGTCAACCGCTTGGCCGTCGCCTGGCAATACGACTCCCATGACGAATTCCCCGGCTCCGAGATGCAAGCCAACCCCATCGTCATCGGCGGAGTCATGTACATCACCACGCCGAAATTGCGGGTCGTGGCGCTCGACGCGACCACGGGGCGTCAGATTTGGAGTTTCGACCCCAATCTCGGCAAGCCCGTTCCCGGCAACTTCCGCAACCGCGGAGTCACCGTCCACGGCGACCGCGTCTTCTTCACGCACCGCAATTTCCTCTGGGCGCTCCACCGCAAGACCGGCCTTCCGATCCAGCCCTTCGGCGACGATGGCCGCGTGGATCTCCGCAAAGATCTCGGGCGCCCAGTCGACTCCGTCACAATCAGCGCCACCAGCCCCGGCGTGGTCTTCGGTGATTTATTGATTCTCGGCAGCACAGTCAGCGAATCGCTGCCGGGTTCGCCAGGCCACATCCGCGCGTACGACACAAACACAGGCAAGCTCCGCTGGACCTTCCACACCATTCCGCAGCCCGGCGAGTTCGGCTACGAAACGTGGCCCAAGGACGCCTACAAAGTCATCGGCGGTGCAAATGCCTGGGGCGGAGTCACGATTGACTCCAGGAACGGCATCCTGTTCGCTGCCACTGGATCGGCCGCATTCGATTTCTACGGCAGCAACCGCATCGGCGATAACCTCTTCGCCAATTGCGTCCTCGCCCTCGACGCCAGGACCGGCAAGCGGCTATGGCACTTTCAAGCCGTGCGGCACGACGTCTGGGACATGGACTTCCCCGCCGCTCCGAACCTCATCACGCTCGAGCGCGATGGCAAGCCCATCGAAGCCGTCGCGCAGTTGACCAAGCAGGGCTTTGTTTACGTCTTCGAACGAAAGACCGGCAAGTCCCTCTTTCCCATTGAGTACCGTAAGGTCCCCCAGTCTCCTGTTGACGGCGAGCAACTAGCCGAAACCCAGCCCTATCCCGTGAAGCCCCCGCCGTTCGCACGCCAGTTGTTGACCGAAGATCTCCTCACCAACCGCACTCCGGCAGCCCGGACCGCCGTGCTGGAGCGTTTCCGCAAGCTGAACTCGAAAGGCATGTACTACCCGCCCACAACCGAAGGCACCATCGTCTTTCCCGGCTTCGACGGAGGCGGCGAGTGGGGCGGAGCCGCCTTCGATCCCGAAACAGGCCTCTACTACGTGAACTCGAACGAAATGGCCTGGATCTTGCGACTGGTTCCGCGCACGGACGACTCCCTCTACAAGAGCCACTGCGCCAGTTGCCATCGCGAGGATTTGAAAGGTACCCCGCCGGAATTCCCCTCGCTCGCCGGCATCGGTAAAAGAATCCGTTCCTCCGCAATCGCAAAAGTGATTCGAGAAGGCAGCGGTCGAATGCCGGGATTCGGCTCGTTAGGCAATGACGCCATCGCGCAAATCGTCGACTTCCTGACAACCGGCCACGACTCCGCCGCTGGAGCCCGCGACGTGAACTGGCAGAAGTACCGCATCGACGGCTACAACATGTTCAAAGATCCCGATGGCTACCCCGCCATCGCACCCCCTTGGGGCACACTCAACGCAATCGATCTGAACAAAGGAGAAATCCGCTGGAAAATCCCCCTCGGCGAATACCCCGAACGCAAGAACCCGGAAAAACTCGATTCCAGCCAAACCGCCCAAGCACCGGACCGCGAACGAAGTGAGCGGATGAATACATCCGCAGAAACACTCAATTCCAGCCAAGCAAAGAACCGCGAACGAGGTGAGCGGATGACGACAACCCCGCCCGTCGGCACCCAGGGAATAGGAGACACCGGAACCAACAACTACGGCGGCCCCGTAGTCACAGCCAGCGGACTCCTCTTCATCGCAGCAACCAACTTCGACAAGAAAATTCGCGCCTTCGACAAGCAAACCGGAACGCTCCTCTGGCAGACCACCCTGCCAGCCGCGGGCAACGCAACTCCAGCCGTCTATGAAGTGGATGGAAGAGAGTACATCGCCATCGCCTGCGGAGGAGGAAAACAGGGAGCACCATCAGGAGGAAGTATCGTAGCGTTCGCCCTTCCAAAGTAAGCCAGCGCAATCGGACCGGACGTAAGCACCAACGAGCTACTACCCAAAACAAGTTGAGACACACCGTCCGCTCACGACAGGACGAGAATGGCCGCTCATTAAAAGCTGGAGTTTGCACCGGCGCGAGAAACGTCGCAAGGACTCCTATTTCACGAAGAGTGCCCGGAGTCGTCACTCTGCTCGACTTCTCGTAACAGGCAGGCTGGTCGGGCTTCTGTGTGTGTGGACTCGAGACTAGGGGATCTTGTTTGCGAGAATCTGGATAGATGCAGAACGTGCAGGTTTTTGGCGTCAAGAACTCACCGGCGACGCGTGCGGCGGAGCGGTTTTTCAAGGAGCGCCGGGCCCAGATTCACTTTGTCGATCTCAAGCAGAAGCCGATGTCTCCGGGTGAGATCAAGCGGTTTGTCGACAGGTTCGGTCTGGCGGGGATTCTTGACGTCGATGGCTCCGCGTACGCTGACGCCGGCCTAAAATACTTGAAGATCTCCGACGCCGAACTACTCACCCGGATTGAGCGTCAGCCGAAGCTTCTGCGGCTGCCCCTGGTCAGGGCAGCGAACAAGATCAGTGTCGGGCAGGACGAAGAGAGCTGGAAGGCAATGCTGGCGGCCCCCGCGCGTTGACGATTTGGCCGAGGGCTACGGTCTGCGGTGCCCCCCCCCGGAGAGCCCCACACCACTCACCGCCGCCATAACTCCGCCCTTCAAGGCGGGGTTGCTGAGGCTATTTTCCGAGCGAAATGCACCAAATCCGAGCCGCGACCAAAGCGGCCCGAAGGGCCGCGTCGGGAGCGGATTCACGAGCCGGCACCCAGCCCTGCTGCTACCAGGATT
>JAYVTO010000039.1:0-3231 GCA_043788745.1 Acidobacteriaceae bacterium | reverse complement strand
TACCAAATCGCCAACTGGCTCAAGACCCAGCGATCCGCCAAATTCGCCTTCGCTTACGATGTCACCAAGGTGACGATTCGAGCGCCGATCCAATATCCGTGGAACCTTCTGAACCTCGCAGCGAACTACAAAGCGCACGCCGAAGGCATGGCCAGCGGCGGCGCATCGCAGCGCCCCAGTAGTCCCGGCTTTAATGCCGCTGCCGCTTCCCAAATCGAACCCGATCGCGATGGCCCGGTCGTCTTCGCCAAGTCTCCCCGATCGTGCATCATCGGTCCGAATGAGGCCTTCCTCATTCCTCCCGGCCGCACCAAGATCGACTGGGAAGGCGAACTCGCTATCGTCATCGGCAAACACGCCTATCAGGTGTCAAAGGATCAGGCTCACGATTACGTCTTTGGATATAGCATCCTCTATGATGTCAGCGACCGTGGTGGCGGAGTGCCGCGCCGCGTCGTTTCCATGTTCCCCGGCGTCAACTGGTTCGACGGCAAAAGCATTGATCGAGGAGCACCGTTCGGCCCGTTCATCGTCCCCAAGGAATTCCTCCCCAACTTCAACAATCTCCACCTTGTCACCCGAGTCAACGGCGTCATCAAGCAAGACGCGCGCACCAGTGAACTCATTTGGGATGAGCCGCATATGATCGCATTTATCACGCAGATCATGAGCTTGTACCCCGGTGACCTTATCTCCACGGGTACACCCGCCGGAACCGGGGCTGAGCGCAATGAGTTCCTGAAAGCTGGTGATGTTGTGGAAATCGAAATCGAGGGAATCGGGACACTGCGCACTCCTATCGAGAATGGGAAGGCTAAGTAAGCAGCTTGCCACATCTTCCACGTAGCGCGCGCGCCTGGTGGCATCGTCCGTATCGAAGTCGCGTAATGCTCATGTTTCCCCCAGCCAGTTGTGCTGCATTATCATCCGCAGGCGGATGCCGCGTGGCGTGCCCGAACTGCAGTGCAGAGCGGCGACCGGAGCGGGTCACGTTTGGTTAGCAAAGGTGGGTAATTTCTCGAAGAGTGCCGAACTTCAGCGGATCTCGAACGTCAAGGTCGCACGGCTCGACTCGAAGTCGGCCGCTCGGGGATCGCGACACCGTTCCATCGCCACGGTGTGCAACCGCCAAAAACCCTTCTTGCCAAGGGTTACAAAGACTCGCCCCTCACGATCGGTGCGTCCAACAATCCTGCTCTCGCCGAACTCGCCCGCAGTGTAGGCCGCCTCTACCTGAAGTCCGACGGCAGGCTTGCCATTCCATAAAACCCGAACTGGCAATCGTTCGTTCGGCCGTAAGTAAGCCGGATTCTTCTCCGGGATGAACTCCAAAGCGGCCCCAATCGGCCTCTGCAAAATATCATTGGATGCATCATTTAGAAGGAGAGACTTCGCGTACTGGCTGAATTTCTCGCGGACCGGCTTAGTGAGAACGGTTGGGGCTCCTCCGCCCTCTGCCGGAGCGTCCAGAACATGGCCTAACCCCTCATGCCGTATGTACTTCTCAAAATCGTTCACGGGGAGGTCGAGGTAGGACGGAAGTGTACACGCTGAGACTACGAGGTTCCCCTTTTGTGCGATCTTGGCTTCACCTTCGACCGAAGTCCCCATGTCCTTGAGATTGGTGACCTCAACGTTCAGGGTCTTCGAGAACACCAAAACATCCTTGAGTTTATCGATAGGTGTAGTGTTTTCGCTTTGAGGAAAAGAATAGCCGCTATGCACACCCACCTTCAACCGTTCCGCCGACGTCTTGCTCGGCATCAGGTAGAAGTCATCTGCAGTCTGCGCCAACAGGCGCGCACATAGGCCGATCCAGATAAGGAAGAACTTCATCGTCTCCAATCCGCGGTAAAGATGTTGAACTCGTAACGCCCCTTGGCGCCCTTGTCCGTAGCAAACACCAACTTTTTGCCGTCGGGCGAGAACTCGGCGAAGGAAGTGAAGCCGCCGTAGTCCGTGACCTGTTCCAACTCCGTGCCGTCGAGATTGACCATAAACAACTCAAACTTGCGCCCGTCGCAGTTGTGCTTGTTCGATGCAAACAGGATTTTCTTCCCGTCCGGAGTGAAAGTAGGAGCAAAAGATGCACAGCCAAAGTTGCTGATTTGCTTGACGTTCTCACTGTTCGCATCGGACACGAACAACTCCATCTTCATGGGTGTCGTCAGGTCCTCGGCAAGCAGGTCCTTATACTTCTTAAGAGCCTCAGGAGTAGTCGGGCGATAGGCCCGCCAGACGATGTGCTTCCCATCGCGGGAGAATATCGCTCCACCGTCGTACCCCACTGCAGTAGTCATGCGCTTCTTATGGGAGCCGTCCTGATCCATTGTCCACAAATCCAAGTCTCCTGAAGCCTTGGACGTGTAGATGATCTTCTTGGTTTTCCAATTCACCGTCGCCTCGGCGTCGTAGCCCGGCGATTCGGTCAGCTTCTTCTCAATCTTGCCGTCGAGGTTTGCCAGGTAGATTTCGAAACCGGCATAAACCGCCCAGACGTAGCCTTTGCTCCGGTCTGCCTTCGGTGGACAGGCCGCGCCCGATTCATGCGTCGATGCGTATACAATATGCTTGTTGTCCGCGAGGAAATATCCACAGGTGGTAACGCCCTTTCCCGTGGACACCATGTGAACATCGGAACCATCCGCGTTCATGATGTACTCCTGGTCGCACTCGTGTTCGTCGCGGGTTGATTGGAAAATCAGCTTTTTTCCATCGGGCGACCAGTACGCCTCGGCGTTCTGTCCTCCAGAAGTCAGCTGTTTCAAGTTAGAGATGTGTCCCAGACCGGCGGAGTTCACTTCTTCAGCCGCGAAGAGGGTTATCGTGAGCGCGAATGTAGGCAACAGTCTCAGTATCATCTATGCTTAATATTGTACCGCCGATGCGAATACTGATCCCACTTTTTCTAGCGTTTGTCAATACGCTCCACGCCGAACTTCCCAAGTTCGCCACACATGAATTGGCCACAGACCTCAAGGGCGGCTATCAGGTTGTGATTGCCGACGTGAACGGCGATGGCAAGCCCGATATCATCGCGCTTGCTTCGGGCCTGCCGGAGTTGCTCTGGTTTGAGAACCCGACATGGAAACGTCATGTTCTTGCCAGCGGTCTCAACCGAATGATTAATTGTGCGTTTGAGGTTGTTGATGGAAAGCCGTTTGTAGTGGTAGCGAGCGAGTTCAACAACGAGGCGTCGAAGAGCCTTGGCGTCGTAAGCGTCTACACTCC
>JAYVTO010000038.1:0-3206 GCA_043788745.1 Acidobacteriaceae bacterium | reverse complement strand
TGCCAACCACCGAAGGCGCAACCGCATTGATGTCGGCGGCGTAGTCGCCCAGAATCCGCGTCGATGTGATTGCGGCCTCATTGAAGAAACCATCGCCTTTAAAATCTGCTTCTACTAGAAACTTGTAGTCGTCGGCGTCGCGCGGCGCCGGCCGATATCCTTTGGTGCCGCCGCCCGACGTGTCGCCGATTGTGAGGATGACCTTGTCGCCTTTCTTGAGCGATCCCGATGTCACCTTGAAGGCCGGACTCGGTGGAGCGCCGAAGATGCTGCCAAATACGCCGTTCCAGCGGCTGAAGGTCGTCTCGCCCTTCGCGGTACCGCCTTCGACTTTGAACGTAACGTATTGATCGGCGCCCGGATCGAGCGCTTGCATGCGAGGCCGGTTCGAAATGAAGATCTGCCCCAGCCGGATCATGCCACCGGTTGGAATCTCGATGTCGCCCACGGTGTATTCGAGGACTGCCGTCGAGTAGGCACCCGCGACGATTTTGTTTTTGTCGGTGCGCGTCAGGCGTCCCGTCTTTGCGGAATTTTGTTCGAGAAATGTCAGCTTGCGCGTCCAGATTTGAATCTGCGCTTCAGAGGCGTCGTTCAGGCTGGAGTTCCGGACGAACGCTACCATCAGGTCCTGCGGAACGCGCAGTTTGCCGTCGGTCGCCATCCGATTGCCCCAGGCCTCCAGGGTTTGCGTGCGCTCTTTGAAGTTCGCCGCGGTCGTCGGTGTCTTGCCGACTTCTGATTTCAGACGCGCAATGCGCTGATCGAGGCCCATCTGCTGCGCCACGGCGGCGACGTAGATGGCGACGAGCAATCCAACTCCGATTCCAGTGAACAGGGCAGTACGCAGATGTCGTTTCACGGCGCAAGTCTACCTCAGTCGAAAGCGAGTGGGGCCGGTGCGTAGCGGCTTGCTCGTAGATGGCAGCGTGGGGCTGCCGCTGACTCATGTGGAGTTGTCCGCTCCCGACGGGGCCCTTCGGGCCCCTTTGGTCGCGGCTCGGATTTGGTGGTGTCGTTTTTCATCGGCTTTGGCGGTGTGATGCGTTAGGGTCGCGAAGAGGCCGCCTCGCCTGCTCCTTCTCTCGACTTCGTCGGGTAGGTCGGACCGCCAGGTCGGACGTGGCGCGTCCGACCCACCTGCTTCGCTTGGTCGGACCTAGTCGTCCGACCCACCTGCTTCGCTTAGTCGGACGTGGCGCGTCCGACCTACTGATGGGCACACTTCGGGTTCTTGGTTTGGCTTGCAGGCGTGGATGGTGGTGGTTAGGCGGCCTGTTTTTCGTTGCTTTTCGCGGTCTCCTTGGTGGATTTGTTCTGCGTCATGACGCTGTTTGCGTCGCTTGTTGCGTGCTCGTTCCGGGTCTGCCGAACGAAGCCAGGGTCGTCTGTAGGTGGTTCATTTGGTGCTTCTTGTTGGCCGCTCACCCGCTTACTGCGCCCGACTTCGTCGGGCTTCGTGCGCGGCTCGATGCTGTGGGTTTCGCTGCTGTTGGCCGCTCACCCGCTTACTACGCCCGACTTCGTCGGGCTTCGTGTGGAGGGTCCACTCTCGACGGGGCTTTCCGGTCGCGGTTCCGATCTGGTGCGGGGGCCGGTTTGCCATGCCAAGTTGGCGCTATACTGCGTCCTGAATGCGAAGCGTTTACGCCATCTTCTTCCTTTTACTTGCCGCTTGCGGACCAGAGCTGAAGCCTGCGCCGGCAAAGAAGGCGGACGCGCCTAAGCCCGCGGATGAGACTCGGCGGTTTCCGAAGATTCATTTTGTCGATTCGAAAGTAGTTGATCGTGAGCTGGTGGGCAAGCCGTTCATGCCGGGCGGCACGTTGGCTTCCTACAAGAACGGTAAGGCTGCGTACGAACTATTCCTGGCAAAAACCGGTTCGTCGACTGAAGCCGCGATTCTGCTTCCGGATTGGCAGAAGGCGCTGACGGGCGCGAAGCTTGTGCCGTCGTTCGGGGGCTATTTTGGTGAGGACGGGGGGCGTCCGGTTTTCGTGTTTTCGAAGGGCTCCTGGATCGCGGGGATTGCGGGGCTTTCGGAGAAGGAGGCTGACTCGGTTGCTCGGGCGTTTGCGGCGCTTTTGAATTAGGGCGAAAGGATGTCGTTGCCGCCGGACCCGCGCGGTGACGGGTGGGGGTTCAAGGCTGGGCTGGGGCGCTCGCTGGTGCGGGCGGGTGTCGGTAAATGAGATCCGCTCGCTGACGGAACTGTGAAAAAAGTGACCTCTGCTCCTCTCGAAGAACCGCGAACGTGAGTGAGCGGCCCCCGACAACAACCCCGCCCCTCACGCTCAGGGCACCCGCTCGGTTACGCTCAGGGCACCCGCTCGCTTACGCTCAGGGCACCCGCTCGCTTACGCTCGCGGTTCTTCGTTGGGGGTGGGGCCACGGCGACAGGTGACGTCAGAGTTCCTGGCACACACCGTATTGAATCACGTCGATGGCATCACGCGAAGGAGACCGTAGCCGGTTGCGGCGCTTAGCAGCGCGCAGGCGATGGGCAGGAGCGTGAGGGCGAAGCTTTGGAGATCTCTTACGGGCGCGCCGATCTGGATGGCCATGGTGATCACCAGGGTTGCGGCCGCGGCGGCGAGAAGGGCGTGGAGGGTGGGGGTCCTCCAGGAGCCGGAAATGAAGAAGACGGCGAGCGCGAGCAGCAGCGCGGGGCCTATCAGCGCGGCGGCCAGTGCGGCGAGATGTAGTGGATCCTCGAGAAAATGCGTGCGGGAGCGGGCGAGCCAGACCAGGGAAGGCACTGCGCTGGGAAGCACGAAACACACGGGCAGCGCGGCAAACGCGGCGCGTACGAGGGTGGTCTTCAGTGGCAGCCAGCCGAGTGCGTGCGTGATGAAGGCCGATGCGATGAGGCCGGGATAGAGCAGCAGCAACGAGACTCCAACCGTGCCGATGGTGGAATCGCCGAAGCGGTAGTACCAGAACATCGAAAGCGCGCAGGATGCGAGTCCGCCGGCGGCGAATGAGCACACGATGTTGAAGGTTTGAAGAAAGATAGATTCCTCGCGAACGCGAACGGTGCGTTGCTCCCCAGGATCGCAAACTCTGGAACTGCTGTCCTGGGTTTCTATTACCGATTCGGTGCATCGAATTTGGTACGGTAGAGCCTATGCGTACGACTTCGTTCCTTATTCGTCGGATGACTGGTGTTTCGTGTTTGCTGACGGCAGCCAGTATGGCAATTGCGG
>JAYVTO010000037.1:0-44910 GCA_043788745.1 Acidobacteriaceae bacterium | reverse complement strand
CGAGCCGCGCACGAAGCCCGACGTAGTCGGGCGGAGTAAGCGGGTGAGCGGCCAACAAGAAGCACCAAATCAACAATCTACAGCCAACTCTGGCTTCGTTCGGCAAACCCGGAACGAACACGCAACAAGCCAACAGCACCGAAACCCACGCCATCGAGCCGCGCACGAAGCCCGACGTAGTCTGGCGGAGTAAGCGGGTGAGCGGCCAACAAGAAGCACCAAATCAACAATCTACAGCCAACTCTGGCTTCGTTCGGCAAACCCGGAACGAGCACGCAACAAGCGACGCAAACAGCGTCATGACGCAGAACAAATCCACCAAGGAGACCGCGAAAAGCAACAGGCGCCCTAAGCACTTCCATCAACCAGCCCACTCCAACGCAGGAGCCCAAAGTGTGCCCATCCGATCGGCGGTACCATAAGGTCATGGATCATTCGCTCGTAACCACCGCACTCGTGTTGGACGGCCACCGGATCGTCCGCACCCTCGGCCTCGTCCGCGGAATCGTCGTCCGCTCTCGCTCGATCTTCGGCAACATCGGCGCCAGCTTCCAAACCATGATCGGCGGCGAAATCACCCTCCTCACCGACCTCTGCGAAAAGACCCGCCAGCAATCCTACGACCGCATGGTGGCGCACGCCGCACAAGTAGGCGCAAACGCGATCATCTGCGTTCGCTACGACGCCACCGAAGTCATGCAGGGCGTTACTGAAGTGCTCTGCTACGGCACCGCCGTTTTCGTCGAGCCCGTCTAGTTCCGTGGCCGCTGCACTCGAATCGAAACGATCCCCGCCGTAACCGGCGGGACTATAACGCTTTCTAGGCCATCCCCTTTGGGTGGCACTACGCGCGCCGTGCCGGCTGTGGAGTGTTCCGTTCCCGACGCGGTCCTTCGGGCCCCTTATGGTCGCGGTTCGGTGCTGCCTTTGTGGATGGCCGTGGACGGCGAATTTAGTGTCCGCGCCCTTATGGCCGCGGTTCTTCTCTGGTTTGTACCACCGTTTCGCTAGAGGACGTCGGCGAAGCCTTTTCTTAGCTTGTGGAACCAGGCGTAGCCTGCTCCGGCGCTTGCGATTCCGACGATCCATAGAATGACGACGGCGAGATAATCGGGCGGGTGGCCTTCTAGAAAGATGGTTCGCCAGGCTCGTACGAGCAGGAAGATTGGGTTGTTCGAGAGCACGGGTAGCATCGCCGCTGGCAACGCGGATTCGGGGTAGCAAATGGGCGTGACGTAGAACCAGAGCGTCAGCAGGAGTCCGATGATTTGCGCGAGGTCGCGGATGTAGACTCCGAGCGCGGCGAGAAACCAGGCGACGCCGAGCGTGAAAAGGATTTGCGGGATGAGCAGGACGGGGAGCCAGAGGGCGGTGACGGGTACGGCTCCGCGGGCGACCCAAAGGTAGAGCAGGAAGATGGACAGTCCGACGACCTGATTCGTCAAGCCGGCCAGGGTTTGCACGATGTTGATGATGTCGAGCGGAAAGACCAGTTTCTTGACGAGTACGCGATTCTCTAGAATCGCGTTGGGGGCGCGTCCTGCCGCCTCGACGAAGGCGAGCCAGGGGAGGATTCCGGCGAGGAAGTACAGCACGAAGCCATGCTTGCTGGTATCCGCGCCGAAGCGGGCTTTCATGACGACACCGAAGACAAAGAAGTAGGTGAGCGTCAGCAGCAATGGATTGAGAACGGTCCAGAACAATCCAATGAACGAACCCTTGTAGCGTGCGGCGATATCGCGACGGACCATGGTGGCAATGAGGGGGCGATTGGCGCGAATCGTTCGCGCGGGATACGAGAAGGCTTTGGGAATGCCGCGGAAAGCGGCGCGCAGGCGGAGGGCGGTACGCGAGGTGACGCGTGGCGCGGTGCATTCGAGGGCAATGGCCGTCGCGTGCGCTTCGAGCGTGACGAGAGTTCCACGGTCGCCGGGTTCGAAGAGAAACACGCGGAATTCGCCCGCGCCTTCGGGAATTGGAATGTTGATTTGCGTGGTTCCGCCGGAGCTGTTAACGGCGTGGCCATCGGACAGCAGGACCATGGTCTCGGCGTCGTAGACTTCCCAACCCAGGTTCACGGCACGAGTGTGAAGAGAAACCGCGAGAGTTCTGTTTGCGTTCGGATGCGCACTGAGTTCGGAGAACGCCATGCGGGCTTAACTATACAGCCAATGCGGGTAGCGCTCGCGGACGGGGCCGGTCTTGCGGCCGACGGCGTAGATTCCGTCACCGCGCAGATCGGTGGGTAGCCAGTAGCGCCGAAGGAGATGCTCGACCCAGGCGAACTCGGGTTTGGGCTCTTCGCGGAACGGGCCGGTATCCAGAAGTTCTACCTCGAAGCCCGAAACGGTCAGCAAATCGGCGATCTCGCGCGGTGCGTATTCGCGGTTGTGGCGCGCATCGGCGTGTCCGTCGGCGGACGGCCGGATGTAGGCCGGGAACAGCATGGGATGAAAGCCCTGGAGAATTCCGGAGAGTGCGCGCAGCGACGCGATGTTGGGCGTCGTCACGATGAAGTGGCCGCCGGGCGCGAGGATGCGGTTCACCTCAGACATCATGTGCATGGGGTCGGCGGCCAGATGTTCGAGCAGTTCGCAGCAGAGGACCGTTTCAAAATACGCGTCGGGATAGGGGAACGGATCTTTCTCGGCGTCGAAGAGGTCGATGTCGCACACGAAGGACTGGCCGTCCTCGGAGGCGATCTCTTTGCGATCCGTGCGGCCGCCGGGGCCAAAGTAGCAGCCGCGGACCTCGCCGTAGCCGAGGCGATGCTTGAGCGCGGGCGTGATCTGGAGATAGGCGCCCATCTCGAGCACACGCTGATCGGCACGGCCAGCGGGCGTAATCTGCAGCGTCTTTTCGAGACGCGTCAGGTGGCTTTCGACGTACGAACGCGAATCCGGCTCCGGCGCCCAGGTGCGAATGTACTCGGCGTGGATCTGGGGTGGGGCACCCGCGTTCACGGCGTCGTTCGCTGCGTCTTTCACTGGAAAGAACGCTGCGTCGTTCGCTCGAGAGATCGGCTGTGGCGCGGCCAGCTCTGCGAAGGTTTGCGATTCGGATAATGGCGCGGAGCCATTGGCAACGGCTTCGAGAAAGGCCCGATAGCGTGCGGCGACCTGCGGCCAACTGCATTCGGTCGCGACCCATTTACGGGCGCGTTCGCCGAGAACGCGCGCGACTTGGGGCCGGGAGACGAGCAGGTTCAGATACTCGAACAGGTGATCTTCTTCGGTGACGTCGACGGGTGCCTTCAGACAGATGTCATCCGGGTATTCGGCGAACGAACCGATGTCCGAGACGACGACGGCCTTCCCTGCCCCGAAGGCGCGCAGCAGCGTGCCCGAACTTTCGCCGACCGTTGGATAGCGAAGATTGAGGACGATGTCGGAGGCGGCGACGTAGCCGTTGAAGTCTTCGATGGGTGCGAAGCCGATGTGGCGCACGTGCGCGGTGAGGTTCAACGACTGCAGCAACGACTCGAGCGGAAGCTCAGGGTGCGCCTCGCCGACGAGGATCAAGCGGGCGCGGGGTTGGACGAGGATGAGGCGGGCAAAGGCGCGCAGCGACTCCGCGATTCGCTTGTAGGGTTTCAGAAAGCCGAAGATTCCGACGAGGGGGGTGGTTTCGTCGAGCCCAAGGCGGGCGCGGAACGCCATGCGATCGGGAGACTCCGCCGCAGAGGGCAGCCAGGCTCCATGAGGAATGACGGCCACGGGTCCGGAGTAGCCTTCGGCGCGGACAAGCTGTTCGACGTAGCGGCTATGCACGATGACGCCGCGGGCCGCATCGAGAATGCGCTTGAGCATCGGGACGCCATCGTAATCGGGCCCGCGTGCAAGAGTTCGCACATGCTTGACGGCGTAGGCGAAGGCATCGACGCCGCGATCGTGCTCGACGTAGCGGAGATACTCGTCCCAATTCCCGCGACGGATTGTGAGATCGGCGATCAGGTGGTGGAGGTTGGCCTCATGCAGGACGACGACGCCGGGATCGGCTAGCGCCATCTCGTACGCATAGGTGTGGAACGGATTATTGCCGAGTTGGTAGACGGCGATTTCGTGATCGGCAGGGTTGTAGGCGGCGGGCGGCGCATCGAAGGTGTCGACGCTCGCGACGGCGCGCAAGTGCTCTACGACTGCGGCGGAGTAGTCGGCGATGCCGCTTTTGGCGGGCGGCAGTGGGGAAACGAAGGCGATGCGCATCCGGTGGGATCCAAAGAATTCAGCCTAGCAGGAGTCGGTGCGACGCTACGGAACCAGTTCCATCGTGAAGGCTCCGAGCGCGAGGGGGACGCGGACCAGAAGGGGCGTTCGGCCTCCCTCGCGGGCGAAGTACATTTCGAAGGTGAGGTTGGTTTGGGGGCCCTTAATCGAAACCTCAACGCGGTCGGCGGACTGCGATCCATCGGCGATGCGGACGGTCTGCGGGCCCTTGTAGTCGAGGCGGACCTGATACTCCGAACCGAAGATAACTTTGTGTTGCGGCGTCAGGTGGCCGAGGGCGAGTTCGCGGCGGACGTATTGAATGAATGTGATCGCGTCATGCGCGCAGGCTTCCGTCGGGATGGTCGATCTTGTGGTCGCGTCTTCCTGGTTCTGGCGCGTCGCCTGATTTTTTTCGAGGTCGAACGTGGTTTTCTCGTTGGCCTTGCGGCGACCATGCTGGTAGGTTTTCTCGAGTGATTCCGAACACAGATTCGCGTTGGCGAAGGCGCGATAGTGATCGACGACAGCAAAGCCGGGAATGGAAGCGTCGAGGGAGAGTTCCAGTTCCCAGCTTCCGGATTTCGCTTGGGTGGTTTTGAACGAGCCCTCGCCGAGCGAAAGGCCGCTGGGCCAGTTGATGGAGTAGCGGAGGAACTCGGCGGGCGGAAGCAGCGCCTTCTCTGTCTTTGCCGGAGGCGGGGCTGGCGGGCGTTCGGCGAAGAGTGCCGGCGCGATAATGAGGAGCAAAAAGGATCGCATGAATTACCTCGAAATGCGGATTCCGGCGGCGGCGTGCTGATACCGGGGCGCTCCCGCGACTTGGTAGTAGACGTCCAGAGTTCGTTCGGCGGCGCGCTGCCAACTGAACAGCGTGGCGCGGTGGGCGCCAAGCCGCTCCATGCGGGCGCGGAGCTCGGAGTCGACCAACAGGTCGCTGAGAGCGCGCACCATTTCGGTCTTCGAATTCGGATCGAAGACCAGTGCGGCGGCGTTTGCAACCTCGGGCATCGCGGATGCGTTGGAACAGGCGACGGCGCGGCCGCAAGCCATAGCCTCGAGAATCGGCAGTCCGAAGCCTTCGTAGAACGACGGGAAGGCGAACACATCGCAACCGGCGTAAAAGTGCAGGAGATCCTCGTCGGCGACAAAATCGGTAAAGAAAAGACGGTCGGAGATCGAGGATTCGCGGGCGGCTTTGTGCACCGTTTCGGAGTACCAGGTCTCTTTGCCAACCATCACCAGCTTGTGGGGTAAATGGGGATGTGCGCGGATGACGTCTTCAAACGCGGCGATCAGGCCGACGTGATTCTTGCGGGGTTGCAGGTCGCCGACGGTCAACACGAAAGGACCCTGGATGCCGAACTTAGCGGCGATGGCTGCGCGTGCCGCGTCGCCGGGGAGCGGGCGGAATCGGGAGGATACGGCGTTCGGAATGACGACGACCTTGCGTTCATCCAGCCCGTAAGCCCGAATGATCGCCATTTTTGAAAATTCACTGGGTGTGAGGACAGCGGCGGCGCGCTTCACGGTACGGGCTACGGTTACGCGGAGCTGCGCGGCGCGGGCCTTGGTGAAGTACTGCGGGTATTCGAGATAGCTGACGTCGTGCACGCTAACAACGGTAGGCACGGAACAGAAGACGGGCGCGGTGTACTGGACGTGCAGAAGATCGGGCCGGTCTGCACGGAGGCGCGCGCCGAGATCCCAGCCCAGACGGCGGAACGGATTCTCCGACACCCACGAGCGGGCGAAGCGATCCGGAATGAGTTCTCCGGCGTCAGGCTTGGACAAATAGGCAATGAATTCGGCATCTGAATCGAGAGAGGCAAACTCGTTCAGCAGGTTGCGAATATACACTTCATTACCCGTCAAGTGACAGCCGATCGCGTGTGCGTCGACGGAAAATCGCATGGGTCGTTGTTTCGTTGAGAGTTTCGGTTTGTCGCTCAAGCGCATCGCGGCGCCCCCGCGCCGAATCCTCTCCTCATAGTAACCCGATGGATCGATTCGAGGTTGCTTGTGGTTCGCATTTGTGGCCGACACCTCGTGAGATCACGCCAGTGGCCAATCCCGTTTCCAAAAATAACAAAGACATACGCGGAGGCGAAGGCGGAACAGTGTGGCGGAAGAAACCAGTGCCCGGAGCAAGTGGGGGCAGCAGTTGCGGAAGCATCGGCCGGCAAGCTAGGCTTGTGCCGGAGGACGCCATGGTGAATCGCCTGCGAGCAGGGAACAAGTGGGGCCGCTTCGTCGCGGTAATCGGTTGCTTCGTGATTCTGGGTTCGTGCGGTAAAGACGCGACCAAGCTGGACGTCACGACGAGAGACGGGCACGTCTCGCCGATGCTGAGTAACCTCGGGCGGCTGCACCATTCCATTTCGACGCAATCGGTGATAGCGCAGAAGTACTTCGACCAGGGGCTGATTCTGGTTTACGCGTTCAATCACGCGGAGGCGCTGCGTTCTTTCAAAGAAGCGGCCCGCGTGGATCCGAAGTCTGCGATGGCGTACTGGGGCCAGGCCTTGGCGCTCGCGCCGAACATCAACGACAGCGCGATTGGACCGGACCGCGAGCAGCAAGGCTATGCGGCAATCGAGGAGGCTTTGCAACGCAAGTCCGGCGCGAGCGAAGCGGAGCAGGCTTTGGTGGACGCTCTGGCGGCGCGCTTTTCCGACGCGAAGGAGCCGGATCGCAAGGTCTTGAATCAAAAGTATGCGGACGCAATGAGGACAGTTTACGCAAAGTATCTGGCCGATCCGGATGTTGCTGCGCTCTATGCGGACGCGGTGATGAACACGATGCCTTGGGATTATTGGCGCAAAGGCGCTCCGAATGCGGGTATTCCGGAAGCGCGGGCTGCGCTCGAGGAAACCATTGCTCACTATCCCGATCACGCGGGAGCCAATCATCTGTACATCCATTTGATGGAGGCGTCGGACGAAGTGGACAAGGCAGTGCCGAGCGCGGATCGGCTGGGCGGGCTTGCGCCGTCCGCGGGGCACCTGGTGCACATGCCGGCGCACATCTATATCCGTGTCGGGCGCTATCGCGACGCCATCGAATCGAACATGAAAGCGGTGGCGGCGGACGAAGATTACATCTCGCAGTGCCGGGCGCAGGGGATTTATCCAGCTGCATACTATCCGCACAACATTCATTTTCTGAACGCCGCGCTCGCGATGGAAGGCCGCAGCAAAGAGGGGATCGATTCCGCGCGGACGTCGGCGTCGAAGCATTCTCACGAGATGATGAAAGTCCCGGAGGCTGCGGCATTTCAATACATTCTGAAATCACTCCCCTTGATGAATCTGGTTCGCTTCGGCCATTGGGACGAGATTTTGAAGGAGCCGGAGCCGCCCGCGGATGAGCCGTACAGCCGCGCGATCCGGCACTTTGCGCGCGGCTTCGCGCTTGCGGCGAAGGGGGATGCGGCCGGCGCGAAATCCGAGTTGGACGCGATGACAAAAGCGGCCGCGGATCCGTCGCTCAAGAAACTCAAGATGGGCGAGAACCAGTTGGATCGGGAGACGGCGATCGGTGTGGCGATGTTGGAGGGAGAGCTGGCGCGGAAGGCAGGCAAACTCGACAAGGCCGTCGCCGCTTTCGAGATGGCGATCGCGATCGAGGATGGCTTGTTCTACAGCGAACCGCCCGATTGGATGATTCCGCCGCGCCAGTATCTGGGGGCGGCATTGCTCGAAGCGAAGCGGGCCGCGGACGCGGAGGCCGTATACCGCGAAGATCTGAAGCGGCACCGCGGCAACGGCTGGTCCTTGTTTGGATTGGAGCAGTCGCTGCGGGCGCAGAACAAGACGGCTGCCGCGGATGGGGAGAAGGCGCGGTTTGCCGACGCATGGGCGCGGGCCGACGTCAAACTCAGCGCTTCGCGATTTTAGGGGAAAGGAAGTTCATGGAAAAGCGAACGCTCGGGAAAACAGGCCTGGAGATAACCGCGCTGGGGTTCGGCGCGGCAGAGATCGGCTTTCAGGATGCGAGTCAGGAAACGGTGAACCGTTTACTGCACGCCGCGCTCGATGCCGGCCTCAACATGATCGATACGGCGGAATGCTACAAAGCGAGCGAAGCGATGATCGGCAACGCCGTCGCCGGGCGGCGCAAAGAGTTTGCGCTGTTCACCAAGACAGGCCACATGGACGACGGCGACCATTGGAATCCGGCCAAAATGACGGAGCAGATCGAGCGCAGTTTGCAGCGCCTGCGGACGGATCATGTGGATCTCATGCAACTGCATACGTGCACGGAGGAGCAACTGCGACAGGGCGATGTGATCGACGTGCTGCGGCGCGCCAAGCAAGCGGGCAAGACGAGGTTCATCGGCTATAGCGGAGACAGCAAGGCGGCACAATACGCCGTTGCGTGCGGCGCGTTCGACACGCTGCAAACGTCGGCGAGCATTGCGGATCAGGAAGGCCTCGACGAAGCGATTCCGGCGGCGCGCGACGCGGGCATGGGCGTGATCGCAAAACGCCCGATCGCGAACGCAACCTGGAAGACCCGGGCGAAGCCGGTCAACGCATATCACCATGTTTACTGGGATCGCCTGGAGCGATTGCAATATCCCTTCTTGCAGGACGATCCTGCGATGGCTGTCTCGATCGCGCTCCGATTTACGCTGGCGATTCCTGGCGTGACGACGGCCATTGTCGGGACGCAGAATCCGGAGCGTTGGGCCGCGAACGCGCGCATTCTCGACGAGGCTCCTATTGCCGCGGCGGAGTTCGACGCGATTCGCGCGCGATGGAAGGCGGTCGCGCAGCCGGATTGGATCGGGCAGACTTGATCGCTGGTTTCTGCCCGCGCTGGTTTCTTTGAGACATGGGCGATTGAAGCATGGCAAAGACGTTACACTAGAGCAATCGGCATGCAATTGGCCTGCGCCTGGGCGCTTCTCCTTGTTTCATTGATCCCGCTTGTGGCGCGCGATGCCGCCGCCGCGGAGCCTGGCGTCACGACGCTCAGCTATGCCGTCGAATGGCGGCTGATCCGGGCGGGCACCGCGAAGTTAAGCCTGCCTGCCGCTGGATCGGTTGCCCTCAAAATGGAATCCGTGGGCCTGGTGTCGAAGCTGTACAAGGTCGACGACGTCTACCAGGCAACCCACGATGCGCGGCTCTGCGCCTCCTCGGCGATGTTGACATCGAATGAAGGCAAGCGGCGGCGAGAAACCAAAGTGACCTACGATCGAGAGCGCAAGAAAGCGAACTATCTCGAAAAAGATCTGGTCAAAGGCACCACGGTGCGCGTGGATGAGATCGACATTCCGGCCTGCGTCCACGATGTGGTGGGCGGGCTGTTGCAGCTACGCACGATGAAGATCGATGTGGGCCATTCCGCGCAAATCCCGATGAGCGATGGAAAAAAGACGGCGCTCGTGCGTGTGGAAGCCCAGGGCCGCGAGGAGCTGAAGACGGCCGCGGGCTCCTTCAAGACGATCCGCTACGAAGCGTTCCTGTTCGGCGGCATCATTTATCAGCGCCCGGCGCGAGTGTTTGTGTGGATCAGCGACGATCCACGGCGGCTGCCGGTACAGATTCGTGTCCGCTTGCAGCTCGCGATCGGGACCATCACGTTGGCGCTGGAGAAAGAGGACCATACGTGATCCAACGATTTCTGCTTGCAGTCGTCGTCGCCACCGTTGCGTATGCGCAGGGCCAGGCGCCGAATCCGCTGCTCAACGCGCAGATGCTGACGGCTCTCGGCGAGCGCATGCTGCAATTGATGGATTCGACATCGGTGGCAACGCCGGAACTGATGCGCGCCGGCGCGCCTGTTCGCGAGAACTTCAAACAGGCTCTCATCAACCTGAAGATCTCGGCGGTGAGTGGCCCCAACGTGTATACGGTGATCACGAACTCGCGCGCGTTCCTGGCGCTGGCCGACGTCCTGCCGAAACCATTCCCCTATCCGGAGGAAGCGCGGCGTCAGTTGAACGAGCTGCGCGACGCGCAGGTCCGCGTGGAGGCGCATTTCAGTGCGCTGGTGGAACAGAAAGAAAGCCAGGTTCGCGGCCCGGATCGCGACAATCTCGCGCGATACGCGGAAGCAAATCAGAAGCTGCCGGATCCGCAGCCGGGCAAACCGCGGATCGTGTTTCTGGGTGACTCGATCACCGATAGCTGGCGGCTCAACGAGTATTTCCCGGATCGGGATTTCGTGAATCGCGGCATCAGCGGCCAGATCAGCGGGCAGATGCTGGGCCGGACTCGCGCGGATGTGATCGACCTGCGTCCGGCGGCGATCGTGATTCTGGCCGGCATCAACGATCTGCGCGACAAGATTCCGTTGCTGACGATCGAGAACAATTACGCCATGATCGCGGATTTGTGCAAACTGTACGGCATCAAGGTGTTCTTCACGTCGGTGCTGCCGGTGAGCGATTATCACAAGGAAACGAATCCGTCCTACGAACGGACTCCGCGGCTGCCGCCCGTCTTCATTCGTGCGCTCAACGATTGGTTGAAGGACTTCTGCGCCCGGCGCGGATTCACGTATGTCGACTATTTTTCACGGGTGGTCGATCAGAATGGCCAGTTGAAGCGGGAACTCGCGGACGACGGTCTGCATCCCAATGCGGCGGGATATCGCGTGATGGCCCCGATCATCCTGGATGCTCTGCATCCGCTGCTTCCGGTGCCGGCAGCGAAACCTGTTCAGAAGAAGAAGCGTCCATAGCTTGACGGGCCTTTGCGCTTGAATCCCATGCGACTGTTTCTTCTCCTTACGCTTCTGTCAGTCGGCGTCTTCGGGCAGCAGTTGAAGATGAGCGTCGAGGATCTGAAAAAGTTCATCGAATCGACTGTCAAGCTGCATCAGAACGATCGCGAAGTGTCGGTCTATTTGAAGCGCGTGAAGATGACGGAAAAGCTTTCTGATCGCGACATCGAGGAGATGCGCTCGTACGGGACGCCGGCGCGCATCATGGATGCGGTGCGGTTGCTGCGGGACGCATCGGGCGGCCTGCCGGAACCGGCGGAGCCGAAGCGTTCCGCGACGCAGTATCAAGTGCAGGCGGTGGCGCCGCCTCCCGCACCGGATTCGGTCGAGCAGGCGAAGGTGCTGGCCAACACGAGAGAGTATGCGCTGAGCTACATCAAGAAGCTGCCCGACTTCATCTGCGCGCAAATCACGAGACGCTACTACGACCCGACCGGACACGAGGATTTCCGGCTGATCGATAAGATCAACGAGCAGCTTACGTTCTTTGAGCAGCACGAGTCCTACAAAGTCAGTTCGATTAACGATCGGTTCGTGACGATGGAACACGACCAGTTGGATGGGGCCTCGTCGTCGGGCGAGTTCGGTTCGATGTTGAAGGAAATCTTCGCGCCGGAAACGCGGACCGATTTCCAATGGGAGCGATGGGCCACGCTGCGTGGCCGGCGCATGCATGTGTTCAGCTTTCGGGTGACGCAGTCGCGATCGCAGTACCGCATCATCTATCGGCGTTCGCAACAGTTGGTGGCGGGCTACCGCGGTCTGATTTACGTCGATCGCGAAAGTGGAGCGGTGATGCGCGTGAAGCTCGAGTGCGAGAATCTGCCAGCCGATTTTCCGATCCAGGAAGTTGCGCTCGATCTGAACTACGGGTTTGAGAATCTGAGCGGCGTCGAATTCGTGTTGCCCTTGAAGGCGGAACTTCGTTCGCGCGAAGGCCGGATCATGGTCAAGAACGAAGTCGAGTTCCGGCTCTATCGAAAGTTCGGATCGGAAGCAACGATCAAGTTCGATGCGATCGAGCCGCTGCCAGAAGAGACGACGAAGGAACAGCCTCCGACGGCAGCGCCTGCAAAACCGGCTGAGACGAAGACAGATCCGAAGAAAAAGAAGCCATAGGGCTAGTGTTTGGGTGGGGCACCGTGATCGGCAGGCTTCGCAGCGTCCGCCTTGTGATCCGCCTTCCCGCCTTTCGGGGCTTCCCCGTGTTTCGGCTTTTCATCGGCCTCGTCTTCGTTGGGCTGCTTGGTCGTGTATTTGATCGTGATGGTAACGCGCCGATTGGACGGGTCTTCGGGTTCCTTTGGATTGCGGAGACTGCGATCGCCGTAGCCGCGGATCTGTGAAACCTGGCCGAGCTTCAGGCCGTTGGCCTCCATGACGCGGCGCGCGGAGTTGGCGCGGTCGGCGGACAGTTCCCAGTTCGAGTAGTCGCGCGCGCCGGAGAAGGGCTTGGCATCGGTGTGTCCTTCGATGAGGAGATTATTAGGAAGCTTGCCGAGTTCCTTGGCGAGATCCTTGAGGATATCGCTGCCGAGGTCAGAAGGCGATCCGCTGCCGGACTGGAAGAACATACCCTTGGCGGATTCGAGGAGTTCAATGCGCAGGCCTTCGCCAGTGACGGTCATGCGGACGTGATTCTTGAGCTTTTCGAACTCCGGAGATTTTTTCATTGCTTGCTGGATTTTTTCCTGGAGCTTCGGCATGTCGTCTTTGCTCACGCTGACGGCATCGCCCGAGCCGGCGCTGGCGGAGCCCGTTAGCTTGCCGAGTCCACTGGGATCGTTGAAGTAAATGCTGACCGATTTCTTGACGTCGGGGTTGGCGTTCATGAGCCACAAGACGATGAACAGCGCCATCATCGCGGTCACGAAGTCGGCGTAGGCGACCTTCCAAGCTCCGCCGTGATGGCCGCCGTAGCCGCTTTTCTTTTTGATGATGATGGGCTGTAGAGGCGATGGTTGGTCTGACACGGGTTACTCTTCCTTCTTCACGCCGCGGCATGCTGCTTCGAGCTCTTTGAACGTCGGCCGGAAATCGGCCGGGATCGAGCGGCGCGCAAACTCGACCGAGAGGATGGGCGCGGCCCCACGGAGGAACCCCGTGATGCCACTGCGCAAGCACGCGTAGTACGCACCTTCCGCGTCGTTGATCTTCGACATGTTCGCCGCCAAGGGGCCGAGGAAGCCATAGCAGAGGAAGATCCCCAGAAATGTTCCGACGAGAGCCGCGCCGACTTTGTGGCCGATCTCTTCCGGCGGTCCGCCGAGCGAACCCATCGTGATCACGACACCCAGTACGGCGGCGACAATGCCGAGGCCGGGTAGCGCGTCGGCGACGGACATCAAAGCGTCGATTGGTATATTGGCTTCGTGGTGGTGGCCCTCCATGTCGGCCTCCATCATCTGATCCAGCTCGAACGCGCCCAGGCCGCCCGAGATCGCCATACGGAGCGTATCGCAGATAAAGTGTACGGCGTGATGGTCTTTGAGAAACGTGGGGTATTTCTTGAAGACTTCACTTTTCTCCGGACCTTCGAGTTCGATTTCGAGCCTCGCCATCCCGTTCTTCCGGGCGAAGACGAACAGTTCGTTCAACATCTTCAGCGTGTCGAAATAGGCTGCCTTGTTGAACCGGCTGCCACCGAGCACGCCGATCAGTCCATTGAAAATCTTGACGATCACCGGCAGCGGATTCGCGATGAGCAGCGTCCCGAACGCCGCGCCGCCAATGATGACCAGTTCCGCCGGCTGCATCAGGACTGCCAGGTGCCCGTGCTCCATCAGATACCCGCCGATCACGGCGCCCAGTACAATGACTATCCCAATAATGGCGAACATATTGTTTTGGGTTCCGTAAATCCTGAACTTCCTTCTTCCGGGGTGAAGCGCACGACTGCGGGTGCCGATCCTTGCCGGTCCGCCGAGTGCAGCAACCCCGACACTCCTGCTTATCGGCTGCACCATCGACGGCTTGACCGAAGGTTGCCCGATTGATGCTCGATCATGTGCAATACGCCGTCACCGATCCGGAGAGGCCCAATCCTTTTATATCGGCGAATGTAGCTGCAAATTGAGCGCTCATGTTATCCTCGCGACGTGAACATTCTTTGCAACCTGCGCGCATGCACTCTTTTGGCATTCGTCCTCGCCGCAACGGCAGAACCGGTTCCGCGGGCGACGCTGTCTATCCCCGGAAAGGCCATCTCCGGCGGCAAGGAACTGGCCGCTGAGATCCGCGGCGTTTGCTTCTCGAAGGATTCGGGCGAGGTCGACTTCGTGGTTCTCTTCAAGACCGTCAAGGAAGCCGACGCGTTCTTCCCATTCGGCGTCTTCGAGGGGCCGGACGGCCAGGCCGCAAACATGCAACTGACGATCGCACGCGAGCCGAAACCTGTGACTCTCAGCGTCAAGTCCGGAGCTGCTGGTTCGGCGTCAAGAATGACTTTCTGCTGAGCCTGCGTCCAAACGATGGGCGGAGTTATCTGCGCCAAGGCGCCCATGCGTCCTCGGTTTCGGTAACCGTCCTTCACAAGCAACAGACACTCGTGCTGACCTTTGAAACACCCGGCGGCGCATTGCGCTCGTTTGAATCCTCCTGCAACATCCTCCTGCAACATCCTCCTGCAACAATCCTCCTGCAACAAGTAGCAAGCCGATCCGCGCTGCGTTACACTCGATTCGAATGTCTACTCACATCGTGGGCGCGGCCCTGCTGCTGGCTGCCGCCACTCTTCTTCCGGCAGCGGACGGCCAGCCTAAAACCGGCCACTGGTTCTCGATTTTCGACGGCAAGTCGCTCGACGGCTGGAAAGTCAATGAGCGCCCGGAGGCTTGGACTGTGAAGGCCGGCGCGATCATGGGCGACGGCGACCGCAGCCACCTTTTTTATATGACGCATGAATGCGAGAACTGCGAATTTCGGGCGGAAGTGCGACTGAATCACGCGGGCAACTCGGGCATGTACTTTCGGACCGCTTTCGGTCCCGGCTTTCCCAAAGGCTACGAAGCGCAGGTCAACAACACGCACAAGGATCCGGTGCGGACGGGAAGCCTTTACAACTTCGCGCCTGTGAAGCAACAACTTGTCGAAGACAACACGTGGTGGAAGCAGCACATTATCGTACGCGGCAACCACATTGTGATCAAGGTGAACGGCAAGAAAGTTGTCGATTACGTCGACACGAAGAACTCGTTCACGAAGGGCTACCTCGCGTTGCAGCAGCACAACAAAGGCAGCGTGGTCGAATACCGGAAGCTTGAGATGAAGCTATTGCCTGCGGCCAAGTAGACCTTACTTCGCGAACGCAGCATCGACGGGCTTGCCGATCCAGCCTGCCGGCTGCTTCAGAGAAAACAGCTTGGTGATGGTGGCGGCGGTGTCGAAGGTGTTGATCGGTGCCGTCAGCGTCTTGCCGCTAACGATGCCGGGCCCCTGAATCATCCGGATCCGAATCTTTGCCCCGAAGATATTCGTCGTAGAGCTTTGACACAAACTCAGAGCGGGATCGCGGGATCTCTTTGAGAAACGAGAAGTGCTCCTTGAACCAGCCGTGAGCCGGATCTTCGAAGATCTTCGAGTACGGCTCGGAGCCGCCGCGCTCGAACAACTCTTGAATCTCTTCGACAACCGTCTTCATAATTCCTCGATGATCTCCCACAGTCTCGGCGAAGTTGCGATCAAGCGATCCGCGCCCGCCGCGTTCAGAATGCGGGCCGCGTTCCCGGGTCCGTCGAGGACGGCGTCGCTGGAGCTATCGGTTACGCCAATGGCGATCAGCCCCGCGTTCTTCGCCTCGTGCATGTCGGTCGCCGTATCGCCTACCTTCACGCAAGCACCGGGAGGATAGACGTCGAGGCGCTTCAGGTTTTCGAAGATCATCCACGGATGCGGGCGCCCTTTGCCGATCTCATCCGGAGTAACGATGCAATCCGGCGCATAGCCCTGGCTGGCGGCTTTCGGCAACAGGCGATTCAGCATCGGCCTTGTGTAGCCTGTGGTCGAGCCAATCTGGATGCCCGCGGAGCGGAGCTTTTCGACGAGTTCCGGGACACCGTCGATGACGTTCGAGTGCTCTTCGATCACATCCATCTGCAGCGGGATGAAATCGTCGAATAGTTCAATCACGTCCGCTTCGGAGGGATCGCGGCCGGTCGCTGAATGCCACGCGGCGGCGACGCGCGGCAGATGGATGATCTCGCGAATCGGGTCGATCTTCAAGAGGCCCATCGCATGCCGGCTCTCGAGCGGCTGCAACTCGACGCCGCGGGCCGCGAAGATCCGCTGCAAGACAACAACGGGGGCATGGCAGCCGTAGTCGACCACGGTGCCGGCCCAATCAAAAATTACGGCTCGGATTCTCATAGAGGAGTTCACCTAGACCAAACGAGACAGTCATGCCCTTCCCTGCCGAAGCGGTGACGATGAAGACGCCAGGCTCCGGTTGTTCGTAGTAGAAGGGGCGATCGAAGTGGCGCGCGTAAACGCCGTGCCAGCGCTCCGCGATCTGCATATCCGGAAAGCGCGCGAAGCCTTTCAGGTACTCGAGGATCAAGCGATCGATCTCTTCCTTATTGAAGATGTCAACGGCAAGGCCGTACTCGTGCGAATCGCCGAGCGTGATTGCGCCATCCGCCGTCTGCGAGGCCATGACGTGGATGCCCCAACGATTGTATTCGGGCATTTCGGCTTCGATGCGCGCTTCGAGCGCGGCGAGCGACTTGCACATTTGAAATGCGGGATAGAAGCGCAGCGTGAGTCCGGCGGCGAGCGCGGGGCCGAGGCTCCAACCAGCGGGTTGCGGCGCGGTGCGCAGCATCTGGAGCTTGCAGCGGGTGATCCCGCTGTTTGCGAAGACCTCCGGATACAGCGTCTCAAAATCATCGCCCGAGCAGACGAAGACGAGGTCGGCTTTGAGCGCGGCTACGTTTGTCACCGCAGTGCCGAAGAAGAACTCGACGCCATATGTTTCGCGCAGGAACTCCGGAATCTTCTGGAGCATCAGACGAGGATCGACCAGGATCTCGGTCTCGCTGAACAGCGCGCCGCGGAGGCCATCGGGCACCACGGCAGAACTTCTGGCAAGCACGTCCGGCGCCGTGATCCAGCGCGCGCGATGCGGCTCGAGCCCGGCGAACTCCTGCGCGACGGCCTCTTCATCCTCGCGATAGACGACGTGCAGCGAACCCGTCGGCATGTAAGGGAGCTTTGCGGCTTCGAGAATCTCCAGCCATAGCTCGCGGCTCTTCATGGCGAGATCGCAGAGCAGGCCCGACGCCTGGCCGATGGGCCAGAGCATTCCGAAGTTCCGCACCGATGCGCCCGAGGCCTTCTGCGAGCGTTCGTACACTCGGACCTTGTGCCCGCGCTTCGCGTAGGCGTAGGCTTGCGCCAGGCCGAGAATCCCTGCGCCGACAACGGCGATGTGTTTCTGTGTCAAGACAGGCTTCCTGTTTCTGTTTTGGAAAGCGAATCCGCTGCGTAGCAAGCGCAAGTGCGCCGCGGATCGATAACACCGCGAGGAGAGTGAACGGAGATCCCCATCCGAAGTGCGTTGAAAGATAGGCTACCGCATAGGGCGAGGCAACTTGATCGGCGGATCCCAGTCCGTTGACGCACTGGATGACAACCAACGCCGCGGCGAAGCCAATCCACGCGGGCCAGGCCATCCGACTCGACATCGGCGCGGAAAGCAACATGCCCGCGCCAGCAATCCAGCGCGCACCAAAGCGATCCGCACACCGGCCCGTCACGAACTGCCCGATCGCATAGGCGACGTAGGCGAAAATGGCGTTCGCCAAATCAGTCGCAGTCACGCCGGTATCGCTCTTGAGATACGGCATGATAAGGCTGAAGTTGTTCCGGCAGAGGTAGTAGCCGACGGAGGCGAGCCAGGAGAGCCCGAAGGCGCGGAGGATCACGGCCGGCACGCGGCTCCCATTCGCACGTTGGGGCGGGCAGACATAAGTGGTGCGGCGATCATGATCCTTGAGACTAGCGGCCCAGCGTTACAGCTTCATCGCGAAGAGTAAGCCGATCACCGAAAAAAGCCGCGACGCTAGAAGCTGAACCGCAGTTGCAATTGGAACATGCGCGGCGGATCGACGTTCGCAAACGCCGGAATCGCGTTGTTCGCCGTGCCGACAGCCACAAGCTGCCCAAAGGTCGGCATCGGCGCGGCGCCGTCTCCGTAGATGGTCTGTCCGCGTCCGAGGTAGTTGCCGTGGTTGAAGAGATTGAAGCCTTCGAAGCGAAGCAGCAGGTTGGTTCGCTCCGACGTCTTGATCCTGCTCTCGACAAAGATGCCGACGTCGGACGTCGGAGTGCCGCGGAACGTCGTTCTTCCGAGCACTTTGCCGTCGACCACGGGACGATCGTTATTCAGGCCGTCGCCATTGTTGTCGACGCCGGTCGTCGCGTTAAAGGGCCGCGAAGATGCGAACTGGCTCAGCGTCCCGGCGGTGATGTTGTAAGGGAACCGGTAATGAAACGTGATGACCGCGCGATGCCGCTGATCGAGCAGGCTGGATCCGCGTTCGATCTCGCCCAAACGGGAGCGGATGCTTTCGTTCGGCGGAAAACCATTGCCGTCCGGCTCTGTCGTATTCGTCGTCTTCGCCAGCGAATAGCTGACGGCCGCGTAGATCCGCCGATTGCCGCGATAGCTTAGCTGCGTCTGCAAACCGTCGTAGTCCGCGACGCCGAAGTTCGTCAAGACATTCACCTGGCGGACGCCGCCATTCACCGGAAGGATGGCTCGCGTCGCGTTTGCCGCCGCCACGGTTCTCACCTGGCCGGGCGCGGCGCGGTCGAAGATCGACGGCGCGTTCAGGTCGATCGTGCGCTCGAGGCCGCCGACGTGTTGGTGGACGTAGTCCGTGCCGATAAAGAGGCCCTTTACGACTTCGCCTTCGACGCCGATCGACAGCACCTGGCTGCGGGGATTCTCGAGTTGATCGGGATAATCGGGCACGCGATCAAAGCGCAGGCCGTACTTCGCGAATTGCGCCTGATAGAAGGGGCGCCGGCCGGCACGGATGGTGACGTCTCGCGCGGGCAGTTGCGACGGCGCAAGCGTCCTGGGGTCGAACGACAAGGGCAGGCAGGATCCAGTCAGGCAGGTGGGAAAGCCCAATTGCCCCGGCACAGCCGTGTATGTCGTGAGGCCATCGAGGCCGTTGACCAGCGACGCGGCTACGAGGTTCGAGCGAATCTGCTGATAGTACATTCCGTAGCCGCCGCGGATCGACAAGCGAGCGCTGCCGCCGGGCCGCCAGCCGAACCCGGCGCGAGGCGCGAAGTTGGTGGAGACGTCGGTCAACGTCTGACGATCGTAGCGGAGGCCAAGATCAATCGTTAGATCGCTGCGCAGGCGGATCGTATCCTGCACAAAGCCGGTGAAGAGCCACTGGGTGAGTTCATACCGATTGACGCCGAAGTCGATGGGTTGGTTGTAGTTCTGCACGTCGGCAAGCGTCAATTGATCGAACGCCGCGGTGGTGGTGTTGCGGAAGGTGAAGGTGCCGAGCGTGGCCGTTCCCGGCTCGTTGCCCGTGCCGCCGGAGGTGTGATGCACGAAGCTGAATCCCGCGCGCAGTTGCTGCTTACCGCGCGACCACGAGAGCGTATCCGCGAACTGGACCTGTTGGCCAAAGAGATCCGACGCCCGCGACTGTCCGATGGTGAACGGCACCGCGCCGGCTCGCGTGTAGGCAGTGGAGGACTTCTGCGCTTCCCAGCGCGTGATCGGGTCGCCGTTGAGAAACGAGAATCGCGCGTCGTTGACCAGCGTGGGCGTCAGCACGGTGCTGTGATTGAGTTGCGCGGTCCACGAACGGCGCAGATAGCGTCGCGCGACGCTGGGTGCATTCGTGCTGCCGACCGCCGCTTGCGGGTTGTCGTCGTCGAAACGGTCGACGTTCATGCGCGCCATCAGCGTCTGGCTCGCCGTTAGCTTGTGATCGAGCCGCGCATTTACAAGCGCCTGACGATACCGGCCGGTGTAGCCGAGGTTGCCATCGGCGGGCAGCAGAAACGCGGGCAGCGTCGGCGAAAGCAGCGAGGTACGATCCTGCCGCGTGTAGTCGGCGGCGGCGAAGAAGAACGTTCTGTCTTTCATGATCGGCCCCCCGATTGCCCCCGAGAGCTGCAGGAGCGAATCGGGGATATCGACCGGGTTGATCGCGGTGAGGGTCGAAGGGGTGACGCAAGTCTTCACCGCGGGCGCGCAAAAGTCTCCCGTCGAAAATGTCTTCGCCTGGAGTTCGCCGGGACGGCTCATGAGCAGGCCTTCGCCATGAAAGACGTTGGTGCCGGCCTTCGTAATGATGTTCAACGCCGGACCCGACGTCCAGCCGTATTCGGCGGAGAACGCGTTCGAGAGGATGTTGAACTCCTGCACCGCGCCGACGGGCACGGTGGCGATCGCGGTTTGGCGGCCCCAGGCTTCGTCGTTATTCGCGCCGTCCAGCGTGACGGTGGTCTGGCGACGCCCGCCGACTCCGGTGACGAAGTAGGTCGCGTTGACGAAGAGGTCGCCGGTGCCCTTGGCTTGGCGAAACGCGGCGTTAAGCAGCGGCAGCGTGGTGATCTTCCGGCCCAGGATCGGCGCGGAATCGATATCGCCGCTATCGAGCCGACGGCCGATTTGCGCGTCCGCGCGCAGGCCCTCCGCCGTGCCGAAGACAGTGAGGTCCGTCTTCTCGGAGCCGACCAGAAGCTTCACCTTCAGCGTCGCGGTCTCACCGGAACGCAGGGTGATCTCGCGGAGTTCCTCTTTGCCGAAACCCGGCTTCGTCACCGAAACCGTGTAGGTTCCAGTCAGCGGCAGCGCCTGTATCGTCGCACTGCCGTCACTACCCGAGACGGCCTCGCGGACCGCGCCGGTCGCATTGTTGGCGACAGCGATGCGAACGTCCTTCATCGACGCTCCGGTTTGGTCGGTAACGACGATGACCATCGTCGCCGTGGTCGGCGACTGGGCGGCGGCGTGCGCGGCCAAAAGCGTCGCAAGCGCGATAAGAAGGCGAATGCTAGTTGACGTTCTGATCACGAAGGGACGGATGATTGCGAACGTTGGTTGCGGCATATGAGTTCGTTCAGGGAGCGCTTGCTCCGCGGGTAGAATCGCGTAAAGCGGACGACGGCCACGGTGGATCGCCCGGGGCAGCGCGGATGCCCTCTTAGGTCAGAAATGGATTGCGTTCCTTCTCTCGTCCGATCGTCGTTGCGGGGCCGTGGCCGCAGGTGACCTTCGTATCTTCGGGCAGCGTCAATAGTTTGTCGTGAATCGACTGCAGGATCTGGCGTCCATCACCACCCGGAAGATCGGTGCGGCCGATGCTATCGCGAAACAGCGTGTCGCCGGCGATGAGCTTGGACTCCGCCGCAATCCACAGCGAGATACTGCCTTGCGTGTGCCCTGGCGTGTGGAGCACCGTCACGTCCGTCGAACCGACCTTCAATCGATCGCCGTCGTTCGCGGCAACGTCGATCTCGGTCTTATCCGGCGTCGGCATCTGGAGCCAGCCCGCCTGCACGTCCAGCGCGTCGTAGAGCACCTGATCGTTCGCGTTCATGTGGACGGCGGCGCCGGTAAGCGCCTTCAACTTCGCCGCGCCGCCGATGTGGTCGATATGCGCGTGCGTAATCACAATATCTTTGACTTTGAGCTGATGGCGGTCGAGGATCGCGACGATGTCCGAGATGTCGTCGCCGGGGTCGATCACCATCGCTTCGCGCGTCGCTTCGTCGCCGAAGATCGAGCAGTTACACTGCAGCACTCCTACGGCCAATATTTCATGAATCACCCTTCCAGTGTAAATCGCGCGGGCCGCGATGACGCAGCGACGTTAACCCTGTGTCGTTATACTTGTCTCCATGGACCCCACACTCAATGCGATTCTCGCCAGCACCGTGCGCTGGCTCCACTTGGTTTCCGTGGTTATCCTGCTGGGTGCGTATTTCTATGTATGGTCGACCAGGACCGTGTTCCCGGCGAGTTTCCGGAACACGCTGTGGCTGGCTATGGGCACGATCTTCGCTTCGGGGTTGTACGCGTTCCTCACGAAGAGCCCGTATCCGAAGGGTTACCACATGTGGTTCGGTATCAAGTTTCTGATGGTGCTCCATATTTTCACCGTCACCGTGTTGTCGAGTACGAGCGCGCCGGACGCGGCGAAATTCCAGAAACGCGCCTTCACTGCCGTAATTACGGGCTTCCTCATCGTCGCCGTCGCGAACTACATGCGCTGGCTTTCGGTTAGCCAGTAACGGCGTCGAAGAATCGTCCTCCGTAGGCGAAGCATCAAATAACCAATGACGGGATACGAAGCGCTTCAACACTCGGCTGCTTGGCTTGACTTGAGCGGCCGCGGACACATTGCGGTGACGGGCGAGGACCGCGCTCGGCTGTTGCACGCGATGAGTTCGAATCACATTCAACAGTTGCAGCCGGGACAGGGTTGCTACGCGTTCTTCCTGAACGCGCAGGGACGTATCCTGGCTGATGCGCATGTAGTGTGCCGGCCCGATCATCTGATTCTCGATACCGAGCCGGAAACGCGAGAAAAGCTCTTCCAGCATCTCGACAAGTACATCATTGCCGATGACGTGACGCTGGAGGATCGCACGGAGCAGACGGTCGCGATCGCGGTCGAAGGTCCGCGGGCGGGCGCGATCTTGACCAGCCTCGGCGCACCCCTGCCGGAGTCTCCCGAATCGCATGTGGAATGGGTTCAGGATCGACTGCTGGCGAAGCTCTCGATCACTGGCCTCGAAGCGTTCCGCATTTTCGCGCCGGTCGAACAGCGCGAGGATTTGATCGCGCTGCTCAACGATGCGGTCGCGGCGGACCCGAATGAATTTCGCATCGCGCGCCTCGAACACGGAACGCCGCGCTATGGCGAAGAGATCACCGAGCGCTATCTGCCGCAGGAAACGGGCCAACTGCGGGCGCTGCATTTCAGCAAGGGTTGCTACCTCGGGCAGGAGATCGTCGAACGCGTGCGGTCGCGCGCGCAGATCCACAGGCACCTGATGCGAGTGGAGATCGACAGCACAAGTGCTCCGACCCCAGGCGCGAAGTTATCCGCCGCTGGCAAAGACGTCGGCGAAATCGTCAGCGCGGCGTTCTCACCCGGCCGGGGCAGGGTCGCGGCGATGGCGTACATGAAGACCGAGTTTGCGCATGCGGGCGCGCAGGCCTCGTTCGGCGAGTTCGTAGCGACTGTTTGCTAACGGTCTCGGTGTTCCACGGCCGCTCGCCAGCAAAGAACCGCGAACGAAGTGAGCGGATCTCACCCCTACCGACAGCGCCCCATGTAACCCCGCACTCTGTCAACGCCGGATCCGGCTTGCGGGCCACACTATTGACCGAACACGTAGAGAACCCGGTCGGCGGCGATGGCGATGTGTTGCTTTCCATCGATCGTGAACGAGATCGGGTTGGCAGCGATCTTTCCTCCGGTTTGAAACTCCCAGAGGGGCTTGCCGTTGGCGGCGTCCAGCGCGTAGACGTTGCCTTCATCGGTTCCTGAGAAGACCAGGTTTCCGCCGGTGGCGAGGACTCCCGCCCAGGGTGGAGAGACGAGCTTGAATTCCCACTTGAGGGTTCCGGTGGCGGGGTCCAAGGCTCTAAGCGCTCCGGAGCGCTGGGCGGTCTCGATGGTTTCTTCGCCGCCCCCGGCGAAGAACGTTCCGGGTTTGTAGTCGGCTTCGCGCTTGAAGTAGGTGGCCCCAACGATGCGCGTCGCGACGTAGAAGAGGTTGGTGCGGGGGCTGTAGGCGGGGCTGAACCAGACGGTGGCTCCATTGAGATTGGGCCAGACGAGCGTGCCTTTTTCGCTGGGCTCGGTGCCGGGAATAACGACGGGTCGGCCGCTGTCGTCGAGGCCGTTAGCCCAGGTTTGCTTCGAGTATTCCTTGCCGGCGAGGAATTCGCCCGTCGCGCGATCGAGGGCGTAATAGAAAGCGTTGCGGTTTGCGTTGGCGACGATTTTGCGTTTCTTGCCCCGAATCTCGGCGTCGAGAAGGACGGGGATGTGGGTGGCGTCCCAATCGTGCGTGTCGTGCGGCGTGAACTGGAAATGCCATTTCAACGTGCCGGTGTCGCCGTCGAGGGCAACGAAGGAGCACGTATAGAGGTTGTCGCCGGGGCGAACATCGCCGTTCCAATCCGGGCCGGGATTGCCGACACCCCAGTAGACGAGATTGGTTTCGGGATCATACGAACCGGTGACCCAGGTGGAGCCTCCGCCGGTTTTCCAGTTATCTCCCGTCCACGATTCGTGGCCCGGCGCACCGGGGGCGGGGATGGTGTAGAAGCGCCACGCGCGCGTCCCCGTCTTCGCGTCGTAGGCGTCGACAAAGCCGCGGATTCCGGCCTCGCCGCCGCTGACTCCAATGACGACTTTGCCCTTGATGGCAAGGGGCGCGAGCGTCATGCTGTAGCCGACCTTGTAGTCTTCTACCTTCGTCGACCAGCGTTCGATGCCGCTCTTAAGATCAATCGCCACGACGTAGCAGTCCAGCGTGGCGACGTAGAGCATGTCGTCGAGGACGGCGGGTCCGCGATTCACCTGGCCGAAGCCGATGGATTGGTAGTCGGCGGGGATGGCCCGCTTCCAGGTCCAGAGTTCGCGGCCCGTGCGGAGGTCGAGGGCGGCGGCGGTGTTGGGGCCGGTGACGTACATCACTCCGTCGGCGACGATGGGCGAGACCTCAATGCGGGGCTGGGGGAATTGATAGGCCCAGCGGACTTTAAGGCGGTTGACGTTTTGTGGCGTGAGTTCTGAAAGCGGCGAATAGCGGTGTCCCGCGTAGTTGCCGGAATAGGTAAGCCAGTTGCCGGGCTCTTTCGAGGCGTTCACGATTCGCTCGTAAGGGACTTGCGCGATCGCCGTCGCGGCGGTGAGTAAGAGGATCGCGAACTTCATTTGGTTCCTCGCAGACTGGCCAGGTAAGAAACGATATCGTCGAGTTGAGCGGCCGTGAGTGTGCCGTAGGCGGGCATGAGGCTTTGCAATTTGGGCTTGGCGGACTTGAGTTCGGATCTGCGGAAACTGTGGAAGCGGCCGTCGATGGTTTTGATCTGAAGCGTGAAGGTGTCTTCATTGGCGCGGAGCCCGAGAATCGTTTTTCCGGCGAGAGTCGTGGCTTCGGCGGTGGTGTATTCGGCGGGAACGAAGGCACCCGGATCGGTAAGCGATTGGCGGAGGTGGGCGGCATTGCGGCGCGCTCCGATTGCGCTGAGCTCAGGGCCAAAGCCTCCGCCGGATCCCTGGATGATGTGGCAGGCAGCGCAGGCGTTGGCCCGATAAAGAGCGGCTCCGCGGGCGGGGTCGCCGGGGAGTGGAACTTGCGGTTGCGCTCCGAGGGAGCGGACGTACTTCACGACATTTGTCACTTCGCGCGGCGACAATTGCCACGCGCCGGGCATCTCGGTGCCGAGGCCCTGTGCGATGACGGCGGCGAGAGCGCTGTCGTCAGGCGCTCGCGAGAGTTTTGGTTGGTTCAGTGCAGGTCCACGCCCGCCGGTACCGTTCTGGCCGTGGCAGACCGCGCACTGCGATTCGAAGAGCTTCTGACCGGCGGCAACTTCTCGGCTTTGCGCGAAAACGGTGGCTGCGCAGAGCAGTGCGATCGCGAAGCAAGCGGCGTTCTTCATTTCGATCCACAGTATATCGATTCGAGTTGACGGCGCACCGGGGCGTCACACATGATGGAGCGATGTTGCGCCCGGGCCCGTCATCGCCGTCGATCGAAGAGTGGTGGTGGAAGCTCGCGATAAGCTTGCTGTTCGGCGTTGGCGCAGTGGGCATGGGTTTGCTCGCGACTCCTTGGATTCCGGGTGCTGACGATGGCTACCGGCATGTCCGGTACGCGTATCGATTGGCGACGGAAGGCCGCGCGGCGATGGCGGATCCGTGGCGGCTGAAGTTCTACTGGCCGACAGCGATGGATGTTTGGTTTGGGTATCACCTGCTGCTCGCGCCGCTGACGCTGGCGCTTCCCTTGATCACGGCGTTGAAGACGATGGTTGGGATCAACTACGCGGCGCTGGTATATGCGCAGCTCGAGTTATTCGAAGAACTGGGCATCGCCTGGAAGGGCTGGTGGATTTCGCTCGCCCTATTTGGCAGCGGCATCGTACTCTACCGCGGGATGTACGGGCGTCCATTTTTGCTTTCCCTTGCCCTGGTCGTGGCGGCGACGCTATTCACGATTCGCGATCGGCGATGGGCTTTGTTCGTCGTGTCGGCGGTGCATGCCTTCTGCTACTCGATCGTGTTCTTTGTCGCTGTCCCTGTTTACTTGAACCTACTGGTGCGGCGCGATCGGCGGAGCTTGAAGCTGGCGCTTTGGTGTACCGCCGGGATGATGCTGGGCGTGGCGGCGAATCCTTATTTTCCTGGGACTCTCGCGTATTATTGGGCTTCGCTGCGGGGTCCGCTCGTGGCGGGAACGGCGCTCAACCTGTTGACTGCGGGAGAACTGGATCCACTGAGTATCTGGTGGGTTGTGAGTTCGCTGCCGATTGCGTTGTTGGTCCTTGCCGGCTTTGTCCGCCTGGTGCGGCGGCGGGCGGAGTTCGACGCGACACCCTGGGTCTTATTGCTGACGATTGGCGCGTTCTTTGTGGTGAGCTTGCGGGTGGCGCGGGCGTTCGATTACATTGCGCCGCTCGGTACGGTATTCGCGGCCCTGACGTTGTCGCGTTGGTTCGCGGCGCATAAGAAGGACGCCCCGTACGTTGCTTTCCTGCTGGCGTTGCCTTGCACGTTCAATCTGTACTCGACGTGGACGCGGATGGTGGCAACGACTCCCGCGACGAGTTTGCAGGGTGTGGCGACGTATTTGGCGCACCGCGGCGATACAGGGCTCGTATTCAATTCGGAGTGGGGCGAGTATTTCTTTCTGTATTTTTTTCACCCCCGCGGGCAGTATCTCGTCGGCATCGAGCCGAGTTTGATGTATCTGATGGACACGCGGAGATATTGGTTGTGGCGGCACATCTCGGATGACGAGGCTTCGACGTGCGATCAGGCTTCGTGTGCTGGGGACGCGGTCCGCGAGATTGCGGCCGTGATCGTGGAGGAGTTCCGCCCGGCGCATGTATTGGTGGAATTCAAGAAGAATCCGAAGCTGGCGGCTTACCTGTCGGGGAAGTTTGCGGAGGAGTTCCGGGATGCGGGTTGCGTGTTGTTTGCGGTGCGGAAATAGCGCCGGACTCACGAAACCTTCGCATCCCCGTGACGGGTGGGGCTATGGCCGGCGCGGGGACCATCGATGAGATCCGCTCACTTCGTTCGCGGTTCTTTGCTGGTTAGTGTCCGTGGGCCGAAGGCCTGTGCAAGTGAGTGAGTCACAGGCCAGGAGACCCGTGCTCCTGCTTGATATACTCCGGGCCATGAGATCTTTGCAGCGGCGTGTTTACAAGGACGGCGTGGAAGTTTCTTGCGTCGGATTCGGCGGCGTGTTGCTAATAGGTAACGAGCAGCCCGTTTGCGACGCGATGGTTGCTAACGCGGTCGCGCGGGGCGTGACGTACTTCGATGTCGCTCCGTTTTATGGGAACGGCGAGGCGGAGACAAAAATGGGTCCGGCGCTGGAGCCGTTTCGGGACCGCGTGTTTCTTGCCTGCAAGACGATGGATCGCACGGCGGCGGGCGCGCAACTGGAGTTGGATCGATCGCTAGAGCGACTTCGCACGGATCGATTCGATTTGTATCAGTTTCATTCGGTGAAATCAGTCGAAGAGGTGGAGCAGATCCTTGCTCCAGGTGGCGCGGGCGAAACGGCATTGCGGGCTCGGGATGCGGGAAAGGTGCGCTTTCTGGGCTTTTCGGCGCATTCGGCGGAGGCGGCGTTGGCGTTGATGGGCCGGTTTCCCCTCGATTCGATTCTGTTTCCCGTGAATTACGTGACCTGGGAGCAAGGTAAGTTCGGACCGCAAATGCTCGCGCGTGCGCGCGAGTTGGGGCTAGCCCGGTTGGCGTTGAAGTCGATGGCGCTGGGTCCGTGGCCCGAGGGCACGGATCGCAAGACAACGAAGTATCCGAAGTGCTGGTATCAGCCGTTCGACGAGCCGTCACAGGTGCGCGATGCAGTGCGGTTCACGTTGTCGGAAGATGTGACGGCAATGATTCCGCCTGGAGACGAGCGGTTATTCGAAATGGCGCTCGATGCGGCGGAGGCGTTTGTGCCTTTGAGCGCGGAGGAGCGCGCGGCGCTGTTAGGTTCGACGGCGGGGATGGCGCCGCTGTTTCGGATCGCGACGGCTTGAGGCTTCATGCGTTGGAGCCGGACCTGGCGGTCCGACCTGCTTGGCCGCATCCTTCTCTCACGCTAGCAGCGGTTTGATGACGTTTCCGGCTACGTCGGTAAGGCGCATTTGACGGCCGTTGTAGGGAAAGGTCAGACGCTCATGATCGAAGCCCAGGCAGTGGAGCATCGTTGCGTGGAGATCGTTTACCGACTTGCGGTCGTCGACTGCCTGGTAGCCGAACTCATCGGTCGAGCCGATGACCTGGCCGCCTTTGATTCCGCCTCCGGCCATCCAGACGGTGTAGCCGAGGGGGTTGTGGTCGCGGCCGTTCATGCGTTGCGAGATCGGCATGCGGCCGAATTCTCCGTGCCAGATGACGAGCGTCGACTCGAGCAGCCCACGTTGCTTCAGATCGGTGAGCAGAGCGGCGATCGGCTGATCGGTTTCGCCGCAATGCATCTCGTGGTTGTCTTTCAAGTCCCAGTGGGCATCCCAGGATTCGTTGAAATTGCCGCCTCCGGAATAGACCTGGACGAAGCGGACGCCTTTCTCGACCAGGCGGCGGGCCATCAACAGTTGCCGGCCGACGTACTGTGTCTGCTTGCCGTCGAGGCCGTACATCTGCCGAATGTGTTCGGGCTCGTTATCAATCGCAACTACGCGGGTGGCATGCTCTTGCATTTGATAGGCGAGTTCGAAAGAGGCGATGCGCGCCGAGAGTTCGGAATCGAGGGGATTCTTGCGCGCATGTTCTTCGTTGAGCTTGTCGAGGAAACCGAGCCAGCGGCGCTGCCGTTCCGACGTCATTTCGGCGGGCGGTTTGAGATCGACGATGGGGTCGCCGTTGGTGCGGAAGGGAGTGCCCTGATAGGCGGCTGGCATGAAACCGTTGCCCCAGTTAGGCGCTCCGCCGATGGGGCCTCCGCGCCAATCGGAAAAGACGATGTATCCAGGGAGATTCTGATTCTCCGTGCCGAGCCCGTAGGTGATCCAACTGCCCATGCTCGGGTAGCCAGGCAGTACAGAGCCCGTGTTCATCTGAAACATCGCGGGCGCGTGATCGTTCGAGAGCGAGTACATCGATCGGATGAAGGCGATGTCGTCGACGTGCGTAGCAACGTGCGGGAAGAGTTCACTGACGTCCATGCCGCACTGGCCGTGCTTCTTGAACGTCCATGGCGACGGCATCATGCCGCCCGGGTGACCTTGCGAAACGACGACGCTTCCCTTCCCCGGCATCACTTCGCCGGGATGTCGTGCAAGCTCGGGTTTGGGGTCGAAGGTGTCGACGTGGCTGACGCCGCCATAGCAGAAGACAGAGATGACGGCCTTGGCTTTGGCTGCAAAATGCGGCAGCTTCGCCGACATCGGTGACGCGGCTTGCATGAGGTCGGCGAGGGCGAGCGAGCCGATGCCGCCTCCGGCGATGGAGAGAAGTCGGCGGCGCGATAGGAAGCGTTGGCTCATGTTCGTTCAGGGAATGTAGGCGAATTCGTTGAGGTTGAAAATTGCCTGTGCAAAATCGGTGAGGCCTTGCGCCGAGCGCTGGATGAAGGCGACGGATTCGCGCAGTTCAGTGGCGCTTGGCTGGCGGGCGAGCGCGAGGTCGAAGGCGCGGCGGACCTGCGCTTCCGGCGTTTGCGCGTCGCGCGCCAACCGCCCTGCAAAGCGGCGGGCCTGGTCGAGCACGAACGCGTTGTTCATTAAAATGAGGGCTTGCGTCGCGATCGTGGAGCGATTGCGGCGCGCGCAGGCGCCGGTTGCGGAGGGTCCGTCAAACAGCTCCATCATCGGCACGGGGATCGTTCGCTTCTGAAAAATGTAGATGCTGCGACGCCAGGTGGATGGGTCGTCGACCGGCTTACCGGGCCACGTGCGGCCGCTGCCGCCGGCCCAGAGCGCGGGATCGATGTGGGGATGAATGCCGGGTCCGCCGATGGTTTTGTCGAGCGTTCCAGCGACGGCGAGAATCGAGTCGCGAAGAATCTCGCCTTCGAGTCGCGGCCGCGCCTGACGCCAGAGTAGGCGATTCTCAGGATCGGCTTTGACGCCCGCCGCATGGTCGTTCGACCCCATCTGGTACGCAGCGGAATTCATGATCAGGCGGTGCATGGCTTTGATGCTCCAGCCGCTCTGGATGAATTCGGAGGCGACGAAATCGAGGAGTTCGGGATGCGTCGGCGCTTCGCCGGTTCTACCGAAGTTCGACGTGGTTCGGACGATGCCTTCGCCAAAATGATGCTGCCAGATGCGATTCACCATCACGCGCGCGGTAAGCGGGTTTTGTCGGGACGTGATCCAATCGGCGAAAGCGGCACGGCGGCTTGTGCCGTCGGCGAAATTCCATTCGCCTTCGTAGCCGACGCTGAGGACGCCGGGCTTCATCAGACTTCCCGGATTGTCCACACTGCCGTGGTGCGAGAAGTAGGACGGCTCTAGCTTCTTCTCCTCAACGGCCATCGCAGTGTCGAGCTTTGGCCTTTCGTTCTCGATGCCGGTGAGGCGCTTTTTGAGCGCGGTCCATGTGACCAGGTCGTCACCGAGGATGGCGGGTGCGAGCTCTTCGTCGCGGAGGCTGATGGTCTTTTCGACTTGAATCGCGTTGAGGCGCTGGCCTTCGGTACGCTTCTCAGGCGGTGTCGCGAGCGCGACTTTTATGTAGTCGGCGAGCTTTGCGATCTTCTCGGCGGTGAGGCGGTCGCGAAACGGCTTTTCGAACGCGGCGAGCTCGTCGCGAATCGGCTTGCGGCCCGCGGTCCATTGCTTCAGCCGTTCCTGGTGTTTGGCGACTTCTTCTGTAGAAACCAACGGCACCTCCGCTGGCTTCGCGCTGAAGAACACCGCCTGCATGCGGTAGTAATCCTTTTGCGGGATCGGATCGAACTTGTGATTGTGGCAGCGCGCACAGCCGACCGTCATGCCGAACATGGTTCCGGCGGTCGTGGCGATGATGTCGTCGAGAACGTCGGCGCGGGTCTGCGGCGTATTCGTGTTGGGCTCCCCGCCGAGCGCGAGGTAGGTGGTGGCGATGATCGCGTCGCGATCGCCGGGACGCAGTTGATCCCCGGCAAGCTGCAGGCCGACGAACTCGTTGTACGGCATGTCGGCATTCAGCGCCTTCACAACCCAGTCGCGATAGAGGTACGCGTTGCCGCGATCGCGATCGAACTCGTAGCCGCCCGAGTCGGCGTACCGTGCGAGGTCGAGCCAATGGCGGCCCCAACGTTCACCATAGTGCGGCGAAGCGAGAAGTCTGTCGACGAGATTCGCGAACTTCTTCGGCGAGTCGTCCTTGACGAATGCGGCGACTTCTTCGGGCGTCGGAGGAAGGCCGATGAGATCGAGATAGGCGCGCCGGATAAGTTCGCGAGGCGCGGCGGGCCGCGCGGGTACAAGGCCTTTCGCGGATAGTTTTGCGCGGATGAAGGCGTCGATGCTCGCCGACGCTTGCGGACGCTTGACCGGTTGGAAGGACCAGAAGCGACGCTCGTCGGGGCGAATCGGCCGCTCTTCGAGTTTGGCGAGTACAGCGTCCTTGTCTTCTGTTGCCGACGCGGCCGACTTGTAGGGCGCACCGGCGTCGATCCATGCTTTGAGCGTTTGCGCATCGTCGGCGGAAAGCTTTCCGCCGGGCGGCATCGATGGTTGTTCGAGCGCGGCAGCGAAGCGATAAAGGCGGCTTTTCGCGGCGTTGCCCGGTACAATCGCGGGTCCCCGCTCTCCCCCGTTGATTGCGGACTCGCGGCTTCGCAGGTCGAGCCGGGCGCGCTGCATTGCGCCGCCGTGGCAGACGAGGCAGTTGTTCTCAAGAATCGTGGCAGCCCGCTCCGCGATCGACTCTTCGGCGTGCAGTGCCGAGAGACTGAAGAGGATCGACACTGCGAATCGCATACAGCGTGATGATACCAATGTCAGACATCGAGAGCGCGTTCAATCATCGGACGGATGTCGCGCTGGATGGCGACTCCGTCGGAGAGCTGCTTTCGGACAAAGAGGAATGCGCCGTAGTTGCGTTCGCGATCCATCCAGGGGTAGGCCCCCCAGGCTCCGGGGTCGCTGATCACCCGCGCTTGCCCGTCGGCCGCGACGACGTCGAACCACCAGCCCATGCCGTAGCCGTAAGCGATAGTTTGCGGAATCGGATTGACAAAACGCGAGCCGTTCGAGCGCTGCATGCCGGCAACAAGATCGGCCGAGAGAATGCGGCGGCCTTCGTGTACACCCCTTGCGAGATGCATCTTCAGCAGCTTGCCGTAGCTTGCGAGATTCGTTTGGCCGCCTCCCCCGAGCCGTCCTGTCTGCAACGGGACGTACTTGAAGTTGAGACCCATTGGCCCGGCGAGCGCGGCTTCAAAGAATTCATCCCAGGGCTTTCCCGAGACCACTTCGGCGACGCGGCCGGCAACGGTGAGTCCGAGATTGCCGTAGATGAAGCGGCTGCCAGTCGGCGCGGCGAGTGGGGCTTTCGCGATAACGTCGGCGGCTTTGGCCAGCGGCACTTCGTCGGAGAACGCCGGCCATTGGGACGGAAGGCCGGAGTTCATCGAAAGAAGATGGCGCACTTTGATCTCGCTCTTGTCGCCGTTGAACGACGGGATATAGCGCTCGACCGCGTCATCCAGATGAAGCGCCCGAGCCTCGACAAGCGTTAGCACAGCCGAGACGGTCGCGACTTTCGTCGCCGACCGCAGGACGTCGACATGGTCAAGGTCCGTGCCGGCGGCGTGCGCGAAAAGATCCTTGCCGTCCTTCGTGACGAGCAGCGTTGCCCACGGCACGTCTCCTTTGGCGACGGCAGCGTCGAGTCGTTCCTTGACTGGAGTGAAGTCGGGGGACTTTTTGCCAGCGAACGCGCTCGGAGCGGCGAAGCCGCCCAGAAAGGCCGTTGAAGCAAGAAAACTTCGTCGAGTCCCCTGGTCGCGATGATCGGAATTCATGACTCTCTCCGCATGGCTGTTTGCAGCGAGGATAACAGAACCAGGAAAGGCCGCATCATGCGCGGAGCAGTCGACGGCGCTCCAGCCCACTAGTTCTTTGAGGGCATGATTCGGAGCGAAACGAATCGCAGCCGCAACCGGCGGGGCTATAACCCCGGGCCTCAGGAACTGCGAAAGAATCCCCCGGTCGCTCGCTAACAAAGAACCGCGAACAGCCTTCCCCTTACGGGAAATCAGGGACGCGCATGCGCGTCATGACCGCAATGAACGAGCACGGCACGCCATGGCGCAAGACGAAAAGCGCCACATCCGAGCCCCAACCGGGGCGCGACCGTAAGATCGCGCGTAAAGCGGCCCGAAGGGCCGCTTTGGTCGGCAGCGGTTTAAACGGATATCAACCGCGAAGCGCCCGCGCAGCACCAAGAATTGCGGCATGCGAAATTAATCACTTACAAGGTGGTTCCTGGAGAGTGAGCGAATCTCATCCATACCAACAACCCCGACCGTCAGTTCCTGGGATGTTCTTTGCCGGTCATCGAACTAGAGCTGCACGGTGACGCGCAGGAAGGTCGCGGGAATATGCGTTGTGCCGTCCGAGGTTTGGTTGTGCGACTGGACGAGTTCAAGCAGTTGCTTGTGCAGTGCCTCGCCCTGGCCGTTCTTCCCGGCGGCTTCGACGGCGTTCATGGTCGGACCGTAATACGTTTCAAGCAAGTGGATGAAGTCCTCTGGGGACCGGTTCGCGGAGACGAAGTGAAACGTATCTTTGACGGTGGAGATCTTCTCGGCCGGGACGCCGGCTTGCCCGAAGCGTTCGATCACGTGCGATTCCACTCCCCAGGTGACGGGGCTCACGAAGCCTTCGGGCGGAGGAGGAAGGAACGAAGCGCTGAGCTTGAGGAGCAGCGAGATGAACGATGTCGGGTCGCCCGGAATCCAGTTGCCCATCACGATGCGGCCGCCGGGCTTGGTGACGCGGACCATTTCTTTGGCAACGTCGAACGGCCTGGGTGCGAACATGGCTCCGAAGCACGTGAGCGTCAGATCGAAGGAATGATCGCCGATGCCCTCGAGGTTGCTTGCGTCGCCTTCCTGGAACTTCAGATTTGCGAGTCCGGCTTCGGCGGCGCGCCGGTTTCCGGCAGCAACGAGATTACTCGCTATGTCGACGCCGAGGACATCGGCACCCGCGCGGGCGAGGGGGACCGCGGTGTTGCCGTCGCCACAGGCGAGATCGAGCACCCGGATACCGGGCGTTACGCCTACGGATTGAACCAGCGCCTCGCCGGATTCACGCATCAATGCGGCGATCTCGGTAAAATCACCTTTTTCCCAAAGAGCTTTGTTCGGATTCATTTGTTCGTCCTTCGTTGTTTTGCAATTGCGCAAGCAGCAGGCTCAATTGGTACGGCGGGTAAATGCCGTCCCGCTGCGGTTTCGCACCACCGAATTATAGCCGCTTCCAGACCGCTATTTCCACGGAAGAGCCGCCGGCTCCGCGAAGACGGTCTCGCGGAGGCGCGCATATGCATTCTTCTGCACCAGGCCCGCGTGATACCAGATGACGACGCCGGGGAGTTGGCGTTCGCGCGTCGCTTCGATCATCCGCACAAGCGTGTCGGCGTTGCTGTTCGTGACGTCGAGCCCGGGGACGAGACGCGCACCATCGCCGCCGAGCGCGGCCAGTTGACGGTCGAGTTCGCGCACATACGCTTCCAAATCACTACGGTAAATCTGCGGTGAAACGAAATCGAGCGCGCCGGACTTCATCCACGCCGGGTAGTCTTGCAGGAAGTTGACGAGAGAGAAGTTGTAAACGATCGGCGCATTCGTCACGAGCGCACGCCAGTTCGCAGCCTTGATGGTTGCATGCAGCGTGGAAATGAACTCATTGATCTTTGCGGACCGCCAGCGCATCCATTCGGGATCTCGCTCGTTCGAAGGCGGTGGCGCTCCACTGTGATCCTCCCCATAACGAGCAATGGTCGCGCGGTCGTAGCCGCAATCGAGCTCGGGATAGCGGGCGCGATCGAACTGGAGGCCCGGCACGTCATAGTTCGTAATGAGTTCACGCATCAGGTCCAGCAGAAACTGTTGGCCTTCGAGATTGGCAAGTGCGATCCAGGAACTCTTCGTGGTGCCCGCCCAGGAGAAATCGCTGGAACCGTCTTTGCGGCGCGCGAGCCATTCGGGATGCACTTCAACGAGTGGGGCCCGGCCTCCGGAATATCCCATGACGAAGCCGTACTCCGCCCAAGGGATAACGGCGATCCCCAGGGGCTTGGCTTCTTCGATGACCTCGGCGAGCACGTCGCGATCGCCGTAGACGGGATCGCTCTGCAGCCCGGTATGTTTTTCAAAGACGGTACTGCGCCAAAGCGGAAAGCCGCGCGACCAGACGTCGACGAAGACGGCGTTGCAATTGCCGCTCTTCACTTGTTCGAGCATCAGGCGGATCGACTCGCGCGATTCGAGCGGAGCGCGGTCGATCCAGACACCCCGGAGTTCGGCGCGAGCAGCAGCGCCCAGCAGAGGCGCACCGGCGGCGGCGGCGACCAGCAGTGGAATCACGGTACTACGGAAGGTTCTCAAGTGAATACCTCAGGAGCGTCCGGCATCCCATACGTACGCCGCGAAAACGCGGCGGATGGAGTAGCCGACTTTGCGATACAAACGGATGGCGTCTTCGTTCGCGGCCGTCACGGTAAGGCTGACTTTTCTGCAGCCGTGAACACGCATCGCTTCCATGGAGCGAAGGAGGAGTTCATAGCCGAGCCCCTGCCCTTTATATTCGGGCGCGACGCAAATTTGCGTGACGTGCCCGATGTCGGAGGCGACGAGGCTTGCCAGGCTGAGTCCGGCCATGCGGCCGTTGGTGGGATCGAGAGCGACGAACGAAGCAGGCTGGAAGAACGCACCGCAGCCGGGATACTGCACGATGTTCATCAGGAAGCGGCGCGCACCGCCCAGCGTCCGGTATTGATCGTTGATCTTGCTGTCGACGTGCCCCAGATAGGAGGTAGCGATGATTTGCGCGGCGCTATCCTGGCGGCGTTCGGCCCAGGGTTCGAAGACCAGGCTGGTGGTTCCGCGACGCGGTTGGAGGTTGGCGGCGACAGCGAGATCGGCTTCCATGAAGTGTCGCGGGTGCGAGTGCGAGCGATCTTTTCTCGGCAGCGCGCGCGTCAGCGGCGATTGCAGCATCATCAACTGCGACTCGATGCGCTTGACAAAGGAAAGTCCAAAGAGCGCATCGACGACCGCGCCGAGCAGGAGGTTCTCATTCTCGACGGACTTCTCATGCTGGCAGACGTAGAGATCGCCAATCAGGCCCTTGCGTTCTTCCGCAACGTAGTACGAATAGCCGATAGCCTTGCCATGGCGCATGAGGGCGAAGCCACTGAGCGCCTGCATCTGCACGAAGCGGCGAACGAGATCGGCGGAGGCGTTGAAGTCCCAATCGAACTGTTCGCGCCAGATTTGCGTTTCCTCGCCGAGGACAGGTTCGAGATCGGCCGCCCGAACATGCCTCAGGTCCACAACATCGGCCGATGCTTGTCCGGCGCGCGCGGGAATTCCGGCGTCAAATAGCGCGGACATACTCGAATTCTATCGCCGTCTTTCCCCGCACGCTCATTTGGCGTCCAGCAACTTCTTGATGCCCGCCATAGCCTGGCGGGTGCGTTGATGATTCTCGATGAGACCGAAACGAACAAAGCCTTCGCCGAGCGGACCGAATCCAATGCCGGGCGAGACCGCGACGAGCGCTTCCGACATCAAAAGCTTCGCGAACTCAAGCGAACCCATCGCGGCGAACTTCTCGGGGATTGGAGCCCACACGAACATCGAGCCGCGCGGCGGTTCGACGGGCCATTTCGCCCGGCGGAGTCCGTCGATGGTGACGTCGCGACGGCGTTGATAGGTATCGCGGATCTTCTTCGTGTCTTCTTCGCATTCGCGGAGGGCAATGATCGACGCGATTTGGATCGGCTGAAACACGCCGTAATCGAGATAGCTCTTGATCCGCGCGAGCGCGGCGATCATCTTGGCATTGCCCAGGCAAAAACCGACGCGCCAGCCGGCCATGTTGTAGCTCTTCGAGAGCGAGAAAATCTCCACGGCCACTTCCTTGGCTCCGTCGACTTCGAGAATGCTCGAAGGCTTGTAGCCGTCGAAGCCAAGATCCGCGTAGGCGAAGTCATGGACGATCATCGTGCCGTGTTTGTGGGCGAGGGCGACTACCTCTTGGAAGAAATCGATCTCGACGCACTGCGTCGTGGGATTGTGCGGAAACGAGATCAGGATCATCTTCGGCGGCTTCACCGATTGCTTGTAGACATCGTGAAGCCGCGTGAGGAACTCAGCCGGGTTCGGCATCGGCAACGCGCAGGCCTGCCCTTCCGCCATGATGACGCCGTACTGGTGAATGGGATAAGCGGGGTTTGGTGAGACAACGACGTCGCCGGGACCGATCACAGCGAACAGCAGATGAGCAAGGGCGTCCTTGGCTCCGATCGTGACGATCGCTTCCGTATCGGCATCCAGCGTGACGTTGTAGTTGCGCTGATAGCGCTTGACGATCTCTTCGCGCAGGTGTGGAATTCCCTTGGAAACCGAATAGCGATGGTTGCGCGGGTTACGCGCGGCTTCGGCAAGCTTACTGACAACGGCGCGGGGCGTTGCGCCATCGGGATTGCCCATGCCGAGGTCCACGACATCCTGTCCAGCGGCGCGGAGTTTAGCCTTCATCTCGTTGATCACGGCGAAGACATACGGCGGAAGTTTCTCGATGCGGTAAAAAGGCTTGTTTGAAAGCGCCATAACGGGAGTATTTGCGATGATAGCAACTTCGATTCGATCCCCTCGCGGTTCACGCTCAGGGTCTCCTGTTATCATCGTCATCCGTGGACACCACACTGCCCTCTCGCCGCATTCTCCTTACGTCAACAGCGTTCGCGTTTGCCCGAAGATCCGATGCACAGGCCACGCGCCCAAACATCCTCTTCATCATGGCCGACGACCTGGGCTATGCCGACCTCTCCTGTTACGGCCGGCGCGACTACAAGACTCCGAACATCGACCAGCTCGCCGCGGACGGAATGCTTTTCCAGCAGGCCTACGCGAATTCGCCAGTCTGTTCGGCAACCCGGGCCGCATTGATCACGGGCCGGTATCAATACCGGCTGCGAGTCGGCTTAGAGGAACCCCTTTCGGGCGACCGCAATGGAAACCCCGGATTGCCGCCGGAGCATCCGACGCTGCCGTCCCTCTTGAAGAAGGCTGGCTACGGCACGACGCTAGTCGGCAAGTGGCATCTTGGAACGCTGCCGGATTATGGGCCACTCAAAAGCGGTTACGACCACTTCTGGGGTTTTCGCGGCAGCACGCTCGACTACTTCACGCACAAGGACGGCGCGGGGGAATCGGCCAAGGATGATCTCTGGGACGACGACGCGCCGATTCATCAAGCGGGCTATCTGACGACGCTATTGGGAAATCGCGCGGTGTCGGTGATTGAGGATTACGCCGCGGCGTCCAAACCGTTCTTTCTGAGCGTCCACTTTAACGCGCCGCACTGGCCTTGGGAAACGCCCGACGACGAAGCGGAGTCGCGCCGAATTCGTTCGCTTTCCCACTACGACGGCGGTTCCCTCAAAACGTACGCACGCATGGTTACTGAGATGGACTCGCAGGTCGGGCGCATCATGGCAACACTCGAGAAGACGGGGATCGCGAAGAACACCATGGTCGTGTTCACCAGTGACAACGGCGGCGAGAGATTCTCCGACACTTGGCCGTTTACAGGCAAGAAAACAGAACTGCTCGAGGGCGGACTGCGGATTCCGGCGATCGTTCGCTGGCCTGGGCGGGTTCGCGCCGGAAGCACGACGCAGCAGGTGGCCATGTCGATGGACTGGATGCCGACATTCCTCGCGCTGGCAGGAACGCAGCCTGCTGCCTCGCATCCGGCCGACGGGCTGAATCTGATGCCGGCCCTTGCCGGAAGGCCGCCTACAAGCAGGAAGCTCTTCTGGCGCTATCGCTTTCGCGCGCAACGCGCCATGCGCGACGGCGACAAGAAGTGGCTGAAGATCGACGACAACACATTTCTGTTCGATGTGGTCAACGATCCGTTAGAGCGAGCGAATTGGAAGGATCGCGAACCCGAGTCCTTTCGCAGGATGGCCGCGGAATATGCGGCGTGGAATGCAACCATGCTGCCTGAGGATCCGGGCGCATACTCGCATACGTTTTACTCCGATGAACTCGCGGACCACTTCGGCACGCCAAAGAAGAAACCATAGTAGGAGCAGGTCCGCCAGAACATCTCCCAGGACCACAAGGCGTCGAGGCACGGCATTTGCGAGCATAAAGGTTTGCCATCCGCCCCTCTGCTCCCTATTTTTCTAATCGTCGCCGTGGACGTGCTGGGTCTCACCATCATGATTCCGCTGCTGCCGTTCTATGCCGAAAAGCTGGGTGCGTCTCCTTCGGTGGTGGGCCTGTTGATCGGCGTGTACGCGTTCTGCCAGCTGATTTCGGGTCCCCTGCTGGGCAGACTCTCCGATTACACGGGGCGTCGTCCGCTGCTGTTGGTAAGCCAGGTAGGAACGCTCATCGGCTTTCTGATTCTTGCCGTGTCGACGAATTTGTGGCTCGTCTTTCTGTCGCGTATCATCGACGGCGCGACGGCAGGCAACTTGTCGCTGGCGCAGGCCTACATCGCGGACGTGACGAAGCCGGAGGATCGGGCGAAATCGTTTGGCGTAATCGGAATCGCGTTCGGTTTGGGATTTCTAATCGGGCCGGCGATTTCTGGATATCTTTCTCAGTTCGGCTACAACTACCCCGTCTACATGGCGGCCGGATTGTCGTTTACGAGCATTTTGGCCACGTATTTCCTGCTGCAGGAGGTTCCGCCCGCAAAGGACGCTGACGCTGGACCGGGAAGCGGGCGGCTGACGATTTTCGCGTGGAGCGCTTACCTCGAATATTTCCGCAGGCCGGCACTCGCGCCCCTGCTGTTTCAGTTTGCGTCGTACATTCTCTCCTTTGCCATTTTCACCAGCGGCTTTGCACTCTTCGCGGAGCGGCGGTTGGAGTGGAATGGAAAACCATTTGGCCCAGCCGAAGTTGGCTACTTCTACGCATACGCGGGATTCCTGGGAATCTTTCTGCAAGGGCCGCTGCTCGGCCGCCTGGTGAAGCGGTTCGGTGAGGCAAAGTTGGCGCGCGTCGCATTTTGGTGCACCGCAATCAGCTACGCGACATTAGCGTTCACCTACACGGTGCCGATGCTGCTCGTCTCGGCGACGCTGAGCGCAGTGGGTGGATTGATCCGCTCGACGGTGACCAGTCTGATCACGCGCAACACGTCGCGGCAAGAGCAAGGTGTCGTGCTCGGCTTGACGCAGTCGGTGACCTCGGTGTCGCAAATCTTCGGGCCGCTGCTCGCCGGTTATTTGATCGGACAAGCGCAGTTGACACCCTGGGCTTTGATCGCGGCGGCCGTGGCGGCAATTGGGGTCTTGCTCACCAGTTTCAGCAGCAAGAGCGCAACCACAGTTTAAGTTGCCGTGCCGCGACGAGGCGGACGGCCTATTTCGGCCGGTGGGCGGCCACGCCGTCTGATATGATCCCAGTGGCTATCTGGCCGCAAAGGACGCTTCGATGCTTCGCAGCTTTATTTTCATTTCTATTTTCTCGCTGCCATTATTCTCACAGCCGAAATCATTTATTGCAGACAAACCGCTGACCGAGGCGTCGCGGCAAAAGCCCGGCGAAATCGGGAAGGGTTTTGCGGCCCAGGCCCTGACGCTCGCTCCCGAAGGCATGGCCGGCGTGTTCGTCGCGAAGCAATACACGGACGAGCACAACGGCGTGACGCACATCCTCTACCGGCAGAGTTTCCGTGGCAGTGAAGTTCAGAACGCGGCGTTTACCGTGCACCTGAACAGCGACGGCCAGGTGCTCTCCGCCGGCGGAGAGCTTTTCAACGCGCCGGATTCCTACGATGCTTCCCTGTTTTCTCTCGCCGCGGCACGCAAAGCGGTACGGACCGCGGTGCGCGCGGTGGCAACAGAGAAAGAGCGCGGATTCTCACCCATCGAAGTCAATCCCTCGGCGCAGCAACCCGAGGGTTCGGTTCGGTTCGCGGCGAACGCTTTGGCCGACGATGTCGAAGGCACGCCGATTTGGTACGCCGTGCGCGGCAGGTTGGTGCAGGCGTGGCGTATGAACGTCGTCAATGAAACCGGCGACGACAGCGCGGATGTCATTATTGAAGCGGCCAGCGGCGCGCAGATGGCGAGATTCGCCCGGACGTACCGGCAGAATCCGAGTCCCAAGGGCCAGATCTACGAAAAAGGCAGCCCGCAGCCAAATCCGAAACCCGGCGTGAAGTTACTGGGAGCTCCGCCGGTCGTTGATCGGACTTCGGTTTCTTTCGCCGGCGATCCGGTGGCATCGCCGGCCGGTTGGGTCACTGCAAATCGGACCGCCGGCAACAACACGGTAACCGGGCAGAATTTTCTCGGGGTACAATTTTTGGCGAACGCGCGAATCACCAGCGCGCCGAACGGCGACTTCTCGTTTCCGGTCACAGTGCCATTTCCAACCAATCCGTTGGCGTTCGGCGATGCTGTGAATACCAACCTGTTCTATTGGGTGAACCTCGCGCACGACCGGTTCTATCGCGCTGGATTCAACGAGGCGGCGGGGAATTTCCAAGTGGATAACTTCGGTCGCGGCGGAAGCGGTGGAGATCCAATGCAGGCGTACGCGCACTACGGCTCGCAGGCGTTGACGCGAGCGTCGCTGGCGAACGCGTTCTTCACGTCGCGTGGCGATTCCGATGGCGCGGCGAGCATGATTGCCATGTATGTTTCGAGAGCCGATCAGGCGCCCTTCATTTTTTCGGACGGCTCACTCGACGCCACGGTCATCGTGCACGAGTATACCCACGGCGTTTCGACACGGCTGGTGACTGGCTGCTACGACGTCTTCCAGTGTTTTGCGATGGGCGAGGCATGGAGCGATTTCTTTAGTCTTGAATTCACATTGCCCGCGAATGCGCCTCCGGATGGCGTGTATCCCACCGGCGAATACTTCACGCAGGTGTGGGGTGCGGATAGCGGACGCACGCGGCCGTATTCGACCGATTTCGCGGTGAACAATTTGACGTTCGCCGCTCTGGGCAAAGTGATTCCGCAGGCCGAGGTTCATGCCGATGGAGAGATCTGGGTCGAGGCGTTGTGGGAAGTGCGTGCCGCGATGATCAAACAGTACGGCGACGCCGACGGCCGGGCGCGCGCGAACCTACTGATCGTCGATGGCATGAAGCTGAGTGTCCCCCGACCTTCGATGGTCGATGCGCGCGACGCGATCCTGCTGGCGGACCGCGTGGATTTCAAGGGCGCGAACCAACGCTTGCTCTGGACGGCGTTCGCAAAGCGCGGCTTCGGCGCGCTCGCCTATACGCCGGGGCCGGATTCCGAATACGTCTTCGCGTCCTTCGATGTGCCGGTGGGACGCGGAATCCTGAAGATTCTCGATCGGCCGTTAACTGCGGGCGAAACGATTCGCGTGCTGCTGAACGATACGAATCTCAATTCAAACAGCGCGAGGGTGGCCCTTACCGCGAGTTCCGGAGACACGGAAGAAATGGTGCTGCAGCGGCAAGGATCGCTGTTTATCGGCGACCTGCGCGCGGCCACTGTTGGCACGGGAATCGCGAAAAACAGTGGGCTCTTGAAGGTGGTGCCCGGCGACGCCGTCAGCGCGTATTACTTCGATGGCGACACCGGCTCAGGCAGCGAGTTGATCCAGACGACGCAGGTGACGCAGCAGCCGTACTTGCTCCGCCAGTTGACATTCACGCCGCCGGCGGGCACGGATCGCAGAATTACCGAAGTCGATGCGCTAACGTACGGCCGCGTGACGCTGCCGTTCGACTTCCCCTTCTTCGGCAAGACGTATCGCACGGTGATTGCGGATCTAAACGGCGCACTGCTGTTCGACTTTCCGCCGTTCACGAGTTGTACCGACGCGCTCGCTTTGGGTCTACAACCTGCCATCGCCCCGTTGTGGACGCAAGCCGATTACGGCACGGCAACCGACGGCGTGTATTTTAGCTCTACGCCGCAAACCGCAACGATCCGTTGGCAAACGGTAACCTACGATCCGTTCTTCTTCAACGGCACGCCACTGAACTTCTCCGTGACGCTACGGGAAGACGGGCAGATCTTTTTCAATTACGGAGACAACCCTAATCCGGCTGGGGCCTACGTTTTCCCTGGATGCGAACGCGCCGGAACCCTTGGAATCTCCAATGGGCGGGGAACCTATGCGCCGACCTTCGTGCTGCCCAGCTACAGCCGGTCGTCTTTCAATTTCCTGCCTCCGTTCGGATTCTCCGATTTTCCCACCGCGAGGATTGAGGCACCCGTCGAAGGCGCGACCGTTCGCGACACAATTACGATCACTGGCTTCGCCGCCGATACCGACTTGCAAATCTCTCGCGTCGATCTCTTCATCGACGGACTCGCGATGACAAACACCACCGCGACCGCGCCGCGCCCCGACGTGTGCCGCACGGCGCAGGCGGCCTGCGGCGGATTCTCGGTGCAACTGGATTTGGCTGGGATCGGCATCCTGCCCGGGAAGCACACGCTGCAAGCCCGCGTGACCAACGTGCGCGGCGGCTTCCAGGACTTCCCGGACAAGCCGCTTGCCTTCACCGTGGAAGCGTCCGCGACAACGAGTCCGGTGATCGGCAAAGTAGAGGCTCCGGTCTCGGGCGACGCCGTGACAGGCACGCTCAACGTGCGCGGATACGCCTATGCAAGTGGAGTTCGCGTCTCGACAATCGATACCTTGATCGATGGACTGACCTATCCCAGCAGCCGCTACGGCATCGCGAGAACCGACATCTGCAATACGCTCACCGCGCCGTTGCCGCTGAACTGTCCGAACGTTGGATTCACCGCCACGGTCAACACAGCGAGTACGACCCAGCCGCTGACGGACGGCGCACACAGTCTCCAGATTCGCGTTCGCGATGCATTCGGCCGATTCACGCTGATTCCGGATCAGCCGATTCCGTTCACTGTGAAGAACGCGCCGCTCGTTCCTCCCGTGGCCGCGCTCACTTCGGTGAAGCAAGGCGACACCCTACAGGGAATCGTCAGCATCGAAGGCTACGCGTATCAGACCGACGCGGCGCGCGTGACCTCAGTCCTCGTTGTCATCGACGGATCGCTGATCGCCGAGGCGGCTCAGCTCGGGCTTCCGGCGGCGGATGTCTGCAGGAGTCTCCCGAACGTAGCGGCCTGCCCGAACATTGGGTTCCGTTACGCGCTCGACACGCGGCGTCTCACGAACGGTCCGCATCTGATTCAGGTGCTGGTGCGAAACAGCCGCGGAGAGTTGACGCGTGCGCCAACCGACAACTTCGAAGGCGCAGCGATCACGATTGCGAACTAGTTCTCTGACCGACAAAAACATCCCCGGGCCGAAGCCCGGGGTTGTCGGGGGAGGCTCCCTGCAGAATTTAGTACGCGCGACCTTACGGTCGCGTAGCCCAACGAATGTCAGGCGACCCCGCCCTTCAGGGCGGGAATGCCAGCGCTCCGGCTGCTGAGGCTATTTTCCAAGCGAACTGCACCAAATCCGAGCCGCGACCAAAGCGGCCCGAAGGGCCGCGTCGGGAGCGGATTCACCAGCCGGCACCCCGTGGAAAAATGCTCCTCTCGAAGAACCGCGA
>JAYVTO010000036.1:0-15918 GCA_043788745.1 Acidobacteriaceae bacterium | reverse complement strand
GCCGCGACCAAAGCGGCCCGAAGGGCCGCGTCGGGAGCGGATGCACAGCAGTCGACATTCTCCGCCACGCGCCAAGGCGGAAGTTCTCCGAAAATCTTCTCTATGTCCTAGGCACCGATTTCTCTCCGGTTTCCGCCCCACTTCGCGGTTCACGCGGCGATTGATCGCGGTCTAGCGGGTCGGCCGGGCTTGCGGCGGAGTCGCCGACGTGCGTGTTTGGATTCGAGGGACTTCACGAAGTCCGCGTTGCCGAGGGGTTCGTTGAGTCGGGTGGAGCGGCGGATGGCGGCGAGTTCCTCGCGGTCGTCTTCGCGTTGTCGCTCCTTCTCGACTAGGATCGCTGCCCAATCCGTGGTCGTGAACCGTTCCTCGAACGACTTCATGTGGACCAGCGCGTGCGGCTGCGCGTTCGCGGTGTGGGCCCGGGCGCTCGACCATTCGTAATCCGTAGTAAGAAAGAGATGTCTACGTATTCGTTGACACGGTTTCTGCCCCCCGTTTCCCCGTTTCCGTCCCCAGATTCGAAGTCGGAGAAATACGCTTTCCCTTTAGAATCCGCCGTGTTTTATGCCAATGGATGAACTCGGAAAGGCCAAAATCCAGACGGCCAATTCGGCTAACTTACCGGAATCGGACTTCTGGACAACAATTCAGCGACGCCGGCGGCGGCTCGAGAAGCTTCTTGTTGTTGTCGGCGTCGGGGCGGTGACGGCTGGCTGGCTGGTACCCATCGAGGCGAGAAACGCGTCCACATCCTTCACTAGGCCGATGGCGCGCGGCAGGGGCGGCAGGTCGCGAAATTCCACCTGAATGCCCAGTGCGCGCTCATAGTTGCGCACGTCGACCCGTTCGACCGAAGTCACAAAGGTCCAGGAGGCACCACGTGCGCCGGCGCGGCCCGTGCGTCCGACGCGATGAATGAAGTTTTCGGCTTCCTGCGGCAAATCGTAGTTCACGACATGCGCGATGTCATCCACGTGGATCCCGCGGGCCGCCACGTCGGTGGCGACCAGGACACGGAAGACACCGTCTTTGAAGCCCTGCAGCGCCTCGTTCCGCTGGCTCTGCGAGCGGTCGCCGTGGATCGAGGTGACCTTGTGTTGCCCGCGCTCTAGAAATTTCGTGAGCCTGTCGGCGCCCTCTTTTCTGGCCACGAAGACAAGGAAAGAACCCTTCTCGTTCTTCAGCAGATATTCGAGGAGATCAAACTTGGAGCCTTGCGCGACTTCGTAGCAGAAGAAATCGATCCGGCCGGCAGTTTCCGCGCAGGCTTCGACGGCGATCCGCACCGGATTGTGCACGTAACTGGCGACCAGGCCCGCGACCGATTGCTCCATCGTCGCTGAGAAAAGCATGGTGTGGCGCTTGGCTGGGAGCTTGTCGAGGATGATGCGCAGAGCGGGCAGGAAGCCCATATCGAGCATGCGATCGGCCTCGTCAAGAACGACAGTGGCGGCGCCGGAAAGATCGATGAGCCGGCGGTCCAGATAGTCGCACAGACGGCCCGGCGTCGCGATCACGACTTCGGCCCCGGCCTCGATATCGCGCAACTGGTTGGTCTCGCTCATGCCGCCCACAACCACGGCAGTGCGGATGCGCATGCCGTGGACGAGTTGCCGGAATGCGGCATCGATCTGAATAGCAAGTTCGCGCGTGGGGCTAAGGATCAGAATTTTTATTTTTTTGGTGCGGGGAACGGCGGCGAGTGCTTCAATCAACGGTATCGAGAACGCCAGAGTCTTGCCGGTGCCCGTCTGCGCGGTCGCGACAACGTCGCGGCCTTCCAGGAGTGGCGGAATGGCCTGCGCCTGGACGGGCGTGGGCGTGACGAATTCGTTCTTAGCGAGGTTGTTCCGCAACGCGGAGCAAAGATTGAGTTCGGAAAAATGCTGCATCAATTGCGTTCGGTTCTTTCTGCGGCAAACCGGAACCTTGTTAGTTTTCAGGATAGCAGCGTTCGAAAAGCGCACGTGTCGAATCGGGTGCCGGGCGCGGACGCCGAGACTCGGACCGAGGCGGGGATGCTGCTGGGGACGCCGGGCTACATGTCGCCCGAGCAGGTTCGGGGTGTGCCGTCGGGTCTCTGATGGGCAAGGAAGATTCCTGGGCAAGATGCAGGAGTTTGAGGCTCTTTTCGCGGACAAGAATCCAATTCTTCTGGCTTGCAACTGACTGATCTCACTGCAAGGCCGATCGCAATAAGCGTTCTGCGGCCCGGCCAGCCAAACCGAGCCTTCGAGATCATTCGCGAGTATGCTTTCAAGCATAGATTTAGTACGCGCGATCTCACAAACAACTACCGACCAGTTCGAGCCCGGATCGCAACGATCAATTCTTCTACAGCGGTGATCTTCGCGACCGATTTCGACGTCAAGGCCATCCCACTAACTATCAGCGTCGACACCAAGAAGCGTGAACTGGTGGGCCGTTTGAAGAATCCTGGCACACGATGGGATCTCACCCCGCCTGGTCACCGATCATGATTTCCGCTCCGACTCCACCGCGTCGCCATCCTTTATGGCAACTACGATCTGCCGGCCAATCGCGGCCCGGTCGCCGTCGGTGTCGTTCATGACACACCGGCGCTTGCCGTTCAGTCCATTGCCATTGGAAGCGCCGCTCAGACAGAGTTTTGCCCGCGAGTGACCGTGGCCATCATCGCATTTTCAGTCGGACCTCGCGGTCCGACGTACTGACCGTCGGCTACTTTCATCCGTCGGGGCTTCAGCACCTGCGCAGTGCGCTAGGCCGGCCACTTCCAATTGCGGACCTCTGGGATGTCCTCGCCGTGCTCGTTGATGTACTGGCGGTGCTCGAAAAGCTTGTCTTGCAGTTGGCGCTTGAGGTGCGCGCCGCGTTCGCCGGTTTGCGGTAAGCGATGGATGGCGTCGATCACCAAGTGAAAGCGGTCGAGATCGTTGAGGACGGTCATGTCGAAAGCCGTGGTGATGGTGCCTTCCTCTTTGTAGCCGCGGACGTGGATGTTTTCGTGATTGGTGCGGCGATAGGTCAGGCGGTGAATCAGCCACGGGTAGGCGTGGAAGGCGAAGATGACGGGCTTGTCCTTGGTGAAGAGGTCATCGAAGGCTTCGTTGGAGAGGCCGTGGGGGTGCTCCGATTGAGGCTGCAGCTTCATCAGGTCGACGACATTGACGACGCGAATCTTCAACTCCGGAAGGTGTACGCGGAGGATCGACACGGCGGCGAGCGTCTCGAGCGTCGGCACGTCGCCGCAGCAGGCCATGACTACATCGGGCGCGACGGCTTCGTCGTTGCTGGCGAATTTCCAAATGCCGATGCCTTCCGCACAGTGCTTCACGGCTTGGTCCATTGTTAACCAGACCGGCGCGGGGTGCTTTCCGGCTACGACGACGTTGACGTATTGGCGGCTGCGCAGGCAGTGGTCCATCACGGAGAGCAGGCAATTGGCGTCGGGCGGGAAGTAGGCGCGGACGATCTCCGCTTTCTTGTTCACGACGACATCGATAAAGCCGGGGTCCTGGTGGGTGAAGCCGTTGTGATCCTGCCGCCAGACGTGCGACGCGAGCAGGTAGTTCAGCGAAGCGATGTCTTGGCGCCACGGCAAATGCGAGGTAACCTTCAACCATTTGGCGTGCTGGTTAAACATCGAATCGACGATGTGGATGAAGGCCTCGTAGCAGTTGAAGAGGCCGTGCCGCCCGGTTAGCAGATAGCCTTCGAGCCATCCCTGGCATTGGTGCTCGCTGAGCATTTCAAGGACGCGGCCGTCGGGCGCGAGGTATTGGTCGGTGGCTTGCGTGTCGGCCATCCATTGACGGTTGGTTGCTTCGAAGACGGCCTCCAGGCCGTTCGAGATGGTTTCGTCGGGGCCAAAGACGCGGACGTTGCGGTGTTCGGCGTTGAGTTTGAGAATGTCGCGCAGGAACGGGCCGAACACGCGCGTATCGCCGATGCCGCGGACGCCGGGCTGCGGGACGTCGACGGCGTAGTCGCGGAAATCGGGCATACGGAGGTCGCGGAGGAGGCGTCCGCCGTTGGCATGCGGGTTTGCTCCCATGCGGCGAGCGCCCTTTGGCGCAAGCTCGGCGACGTCGGGTTTCAGACGGCCGTGTTCGTCGAATAGCTCTTCGGGGCGGTAGCTACGCAGCCAGGCTTCGAGGAGCTCCAGATGTCCGGGGTGCGCGGAAGGATCGGAGATGGGCACCTGGTGGGAGCGAAACGTGTCCTCGTTCTGCTTGCCATCGACGACGCGGGGGCCGGTCCAGCCTTTGGGAGATCGAAGGACGATCATCGGCCAGCGCGGCCGCGCGGTGCTGCCTTGCGCGCGGGCGTTGTGCTGCGCGGCTTTGATCTGGTTGATGGAGTCGTCCAGAGCGGCGGCCATTGCTTGATGCATCGGCTCGGGCTCGTGGCCTTCGACGAAGATGGGCGTCCAGCCGCAACCTTCAAAGAACTTTTGCAGCTCTTCGTGCGAAATGCGGGCGAAGATCGTGGGGTTGGCGATCTTGTATCCGTTGAGATGCAGGATCGGCAGGACTGCGCCGTCGGTCGACGGATTCAGAAACTTGTTGGAGTGCCACGCGGTGGCGAGGGGCCCGGTTTCCGCTTCTCCGTCGCCGACGACGCAGGCGACGATCAGATCGGGGTTGTCGAATACGGCGCCGAAGGAGTGGCTGAGCGAGTAGCCGAGTTCGCCGCCTTCGTGAATGGAGCCGGGGCACTCCGGCGAGACGTGGCTGGGGATTCCGCCGGGGAAGGAGAACTGTGTGAATAGTTTTTGGAGTCCAGTCTCGTCCTGACTGATGTCGGGATAGATCTCGCTGTAGGTGCCTTCGAGATACGTGTTGCTGACGACGGCGGGACCGCCGTGGCCGGGTCCGGAGACGTAGATCATGTCGAGGTCGCGCTCTTGGATGAGGCGGTTGAGGTGCGCGTAGATGAAGTTCTGTCCGGGTGTGGTGCCCCAGTGTCCTAGCAGCATGCGCTTGATGTCTGTTAGCGCGAGCGGACGCCGCAGCAATGGGTTATCGCGGAGGTACATCTGGCCAACAGAGAGGTAGTTGGCGGCACGCCAATAGGCGTCGATTCTGCCGAGCAAGTCGGCTGAAATGTCTGTGTTCATACTGGTCTCCTGTTCAAGACGCGAGATACGGAGCGGGCGATCATCCGTTCCTCGGCGGTGCGAATGACGCGGACTTTGACGGGGCCGGAATCGGTTGAAATCAACGCGGCGTTCCTGGCGTTGCGGGGCTTACTGAGACGGATTCCGAGGAAGCCGAGGCTTTCGCAAATGCGGGCGCGGATCGCGGGCGAGTTTTCTCCGATGCCGGCAGAGAAAACCAGCGTGTCGACGCCGCCGAGCACCGCGGCGAACGAGCCGATCCACTTTCTGGCTTGATAGCAAAAGAGCGCGACGGCGTCGTTGGCGCGCGGGTCGGTGGATTCGCGCGGCGTGAGGTCGCGCAAGTCGGAGCTGATTCCCGATACGCCGAGCAGACCGGATTCGTGGTTCACCATCTTTTGAAAGCGTGCCGCAGTGATGTTTCGTGTTCGCGCGAGGTAGAAGGCGATGCCGGGGTCGAGATCGCCGCTGCGGGTCCCCATCACGAGACCGGCGGCGGGCGTGAAGCCCATGCTGGTGTCGACGCTCTTGCCCTTGTGAACCGCGGCGAGGCTGGCTCCGCTGCCGAGGTGCGCCAGAATGACGCGGCCCTTTGCTTCCGGGGGATTGAGTCGCGCTAGCTCCTCCATCAAATATGCATACGACAAACCGTGGAAGCCGTAGCGCTCCAGCGCAAAGCGATGCGGGATCGCAATCAGCTTCGCGACGCGGGGCATGGTGCGGTGGAACGCGGTGTCGAAACAGGCAATCTGCGGCAGCTTCGGGTGCCGCGCCTGGATGGCTTCGATGAGCGCGATCTCGCGCAGCAGATGCGCTGGATCAAGGGGCGCGATGCGTCGGAGTTCAGCGAGGAGCTTAGGCGTCACGCGCGCGGGCTCGCAGTGGTGCATTCCGTGGACCACGCGATGGCCCACGGCGTCCACCAGGTCGAAAGCCGGTTGCGCCTCAAGCCAGTCGAGCAGGAAGTCGACGGGTGTCTTCGAAGCGACGGCGTGCGATTGACCATCGGCGGACAGCGTTGCGCCAGGCAGACCGATGCGGTCGAGCTTGCCTTCGAGGATCGGCATTTCGCCGGGCGCGTAGATGGCAAAGCGGATGCTTGAGGATCCGGCGTTGAGCGTAAGGATGTGCATGGAGCGGATCAGCTCCATTATTAAGCACGGCGATGGCCGATGGCGGTGAATATCGCGTGAAGCCGCCTGTGCCTCGCTCGATATTCTGAAACGTCTCTTGCCTATGCCGCCGGATGTGGTTCATGGCGTTGCACCTTGATGGCGCATTCGCCCCGCCGTGCCTGCGCAAGATCGTAAGCTGTTTGCAGACGCATCCAGTGATCGGCGTTCGACCATCCGGCCTTCTCCAGCCGGATCGCCATTTCAGGGGAGAGTCCGGCGTGGCCATTCAGTATTGGCGAAAGCGTATGCCGGGCAATGCCTGGGGCTTTGGCGGCTTCAGTCACACGCAGGCCCGCAGTATCTCTAGTCGGGTAGCGCGTGAGCGAGATACCGAATTTGCCAGACGGTTGTTTGCTCGTTGGGGTCTCCGTTTGGGTGCGACCTGTGGTTAAGCGGTCACTTGAAACTGCTTGGGAATTCAGCACGGCAATGAACTTGACCAAGTCTTCAAGTAATGCGCGACTACAGCTTTTCCCCTTTGGCGGCTTGGCCGCGAAGAAGAAATGTCTTTGCTAATGAGCCGCGACCGCAAATCTTGAATGAGCCGCAGTCTTTGTACCAGTCGTCCGCTGGGACTTCCGGCGGCGCGTGTCGATCCAAAGCCGAAGTTGATTTAGATCCGCGATGCTGATGGCGCGGTCGAGCATTCGATCAACCAGATGCGGGCGAACCCCTTCGGGAAAATTCTCCCAGCGAGCGATCTTCGGCATCAACTACCAAAGACCATTTGCCCCAACTGATTGCCCAAACGCTTTGCAGTTTCCGGGTCCGTTTCATTGCGGAAGCGCTCGGCGAGATCGAAGAATTCCCGCTGCTTTCGCTGCTCGGCCTCGATCCCGTCCTAGATCAGTTCAACCAGCATACGGGTGGCACTGAGCCGCCTCGCTTTTGCCATGGTTCGCACCTGCAAAGCTACCTTGGACGGCAAGCTCACGCTTTGACGCACGGTTTTAGCCTCGGTTCTCATTACACCAGTATGCACCACTTTGATGTCCGTACGGTCAAATCCGCGATAAGACACAGCGAACGCCGATGGTCAGCCTCGAGCCAGACAACCCGGACGCGGTCGAGCTTGCTTTCGGGGATAGGCAACCCGCCGGAATGCCCCGTCCCAAGTGGTGGTATCGGCACGCAAGAATCCGAATCCTGTCGGGCAGAACCTGGTACACGAGCCGGTGCTCCTTAGGGATACGCCGTGACCAGCAGCCTGCAAGCTCGTGTTTGAGCGGCTCCGGTTTGCCTATTCCAGAATCGGCGAAATCTGTGCTTAGGATACTGGGAGTAGAGTTTCCCAGATGCCATAGCGTGCACTCAAACCACATGCAACCGGGTCTATGCCTACAAATGCCTACACCACGATCATCAGCAGCAAGTACCATGGACAATGTGTTGTGCCGATTTCGAGCAGAATCGATCCGACAACGGATAACCTTTCCCTGCGAGCGAAGGGGCACGGAGGGCACGCACTGGATTTACGTTCGAAGGACTTACGTGATGCGAAAAGGGTTTACGAGACAGCCGAAAGCGGACGAACCCGCGACGCAGGGCAAGAACTACATCACGCCGAGCGGGCTCGAGCGCCTCGAAGAGGAGCACCGGTTTCTGCTCACCAGGGAACGCCGAGCCGTGACGGAGGTGGTGAAGTGGGCTGCGAGCAACGGCGATCGCAGTGATAACGCCGACTATCAGTACGGCAAGCGGCGGCTGCGCCAGATCGATGGGCGGATTCGCTTTCTCCGGAAGCGAATCGAAGCTGCGGAAGTGGTGGACCCGGAAACTCCGAGAACGGGGCAAGCGGCCACCAGGGCATTCTTCGGCGCGACCGTGCGCTATGCCAATGCCGCGGGAGTGGAGCGAGTGGTGAGCATCGTGGGTACCGACGAAGTCGATCTCGACCGCAACCACATCAGTTGGGTCTCGCCTCTGGGGCGCGCGTTGCTGAAGTCAACAGCGGGCGACAGCGTTGTACTCCAAGCGCCGGGCGGTACAGAATCCCTGGACGTGGTGGAGGTGTGTTACCAGCGCATTTCGGTGGAAGCATTTCGTGAGCCACCTGGATCCGAGGCCTCGTCACAGCGGGGAAATCGGGAAAGCGGTGCCTAGGATACATAGTTTCCCTAGCGTAGAGTTTCCCCAAGGTTCCCCCGAGTAGAGTTTCCCACCAAAAATCCCAATGCCTCCCCCCAGGCCCCCCCCCGGGCGAGTTGATCCGGAGTTATCACTTTTACTTTTTGCCGGGGCATTTTTGAGGCTTCCGAGGCTAGCGGATACGGCCATATTTCTCAAGCTCGTCGAGGAGCTTTACGATTCAGATCACAGTCCCGCGGCCGTCCTTGCCGTGAGGTATTGCTGTACCGTCATCAACAGCGTACCGTCACCGATGTATAAAAGTGGCGCATTCGGATTGATGACGTTGACCAAAATGTAATTCCACCCGCTGACAGAGATTTGGCACGACGCAGTCGGAGGCAGTGTTCCGCAAGCCGCCGACTGTAGCTGGTTCTGCCACTTTGGACGTAACGGCAGATTCATAGCGAACGGAGATGTGTACGAGAACCCCCCGGACATCGACAGGACGGTGCCAACGGTACTGAACACTGCCGCGCTATCGTCCAATCCGAGAAAATCGCGTATGAATACGAAACGCTCGAAGCCGGTACAGTGGGCGCCCAGGATTCCAATTACCCCGTTGAGCATAAGTTGGTTCGCTTCCCATCGGAGGGTTCCCTCCGTGCCGCTCGTGTTCGCCTCCCCGATAGGAAGGGCGTAAAAATGAATACCGCCGACGAGTGTTACGGGAGGTTGAGCTCCACCCAAAACAGCCTGCGCCGTCTCGATCGTGTTGGTGATCCCTGCGTGCGCGCATCCGGTTACGATCACTATCCCAGATCGCGTGTTGATCACTAAAGCGACTTCCTCCGGCATCAAATCCGGGCTGAGTTTGCCGTCGGGGTCCTGGATGTTGGGCGTGCCGGGGTAGGTCTTTTCGTCATGTTTGCGCGTGATCTTACCCGTCAGCCACACTCCGGAAAGGCCCAGAAACTGCGGGGTCGGCTGGCTGTTTAGGATAAAGGTTCCTCCTTGCGCCAAGTGGCGTGTCTTCCCGGCAACCATGACGTTGGCGTTCACTCCCCCGCTGATGCGAGGCCAAAACAGTTCTTCTCCCCCGGCATACACGTTTTTGAACGCATCGGGATTGGTCTCCTTGCAAGTGCTCCGCAACGTATCAAGCCCTGTCGTGTGGTCATCGTGGTTGTGGCTCAGGACGACGTCCGAGATATCGCAGATATTGATATTGAGAGCCTTGGCATTTGCCAGAACGGTCTGTGGAAGGCCGCCTGTATCGAACAGGAAGCGTCTGGAAATTCCGCCGGAAGTAACTTCGATCAGCGCCGCAAATCCCCACTCGCCAGTCGTGCGACGTCCCGGAACCATGTCGGACAGGATTGTGATCCTGTAGTTGTCGACCATCGGCTGGTCGATTGCGAGAGCGCGCGGTTGGCGGGTGGCTCCCGCGCTATGCGAGTCTGCTTGCTGGCCATTCGCCGCGGATACGCTGAGAAAGCTGGTAAGCAGCACGGCCGAAGTGAACAGGCTTCTAATACAGGTTCCAAGGCAACGAACAATCATTTGGTTTCTCATTATTACTCCCCCCTTAACGGGGCATCAGGTTCTGTTTCGACGGTTTCGACGGTGTGGAATTTGTGGACGCGCCGGGGTACCTCGCCGGGCTGTTTACAATTTCGATTGCCAGGCGGGCCTCGAGATTCAGCAGGGTGCGTTTCGCGTCCCGGAAATTCGTTTGATTTGTCTCCGGCAAGGCCTTTCCTTGCTCCAGAGCCGAATACAACTCCAGGCTCTCCCGGGCACTGGCGAGCCCGCGCTGCAGATCCGTATCCCGCCCAGCCGGCACAATCCGCGCGCGGAGAGCGAGGGTCTGCGCTAACAACTGCAAGCTCTGCGCCAGCAGGATGCGCCGCGCGATATTCGCGTCCTTCCTCACCAAGCCCCGGCTGATTTCCACCGCCCGTTCCGCCTCCACCACCCGCGCCTTCGGATCGTAGCCCAAGTTCGTCATGATCTCGACGTCTTGGATAAGCCCGGCCACCATCGCTTCGTCGATCCGCTCCGGGGTCACTCCGGTTCCGCCGAACAGCGGACGGAAGTCCGCGCTCGCGCCACGCAGACGGGACCGCGCCCGGACCGCGCGGCCCCTCATCAGCTCGACTTCCCGACGAAATAGGCCGCCGCCCTGTGTCGCCGCGGCTAACCTCTCAATCGAATGTAGGGCGGTTTCCGACCACCGATCGACCGCCTCCAGGTCGCCCGCATAATCGTACCCGATCGCAAGGCCCTGCTGACTTCTGTAAGCGTCTCGCAGCGCCGCGAGATTCCTGGCATCAGCCTGATCGCTCCGCTCGGCCAATGCGCGGGCACGTTCGAGTGCCTCGATTGCTCTCCGATAGCCCTCGCGCCCGGCCCCGGGCTCGAGTCGATCTGAGTAGCAACCCACCACCCCTTCGCTTGTCCCGACATCGATCCAGTAGGCCGCCGTATTCTCCGGCTTTTGGCGCTGGAGTTCCAGCGCTTTGGTCCGGAGGGCGACTGCCGCCCGCATGTTGCCCAGGTCCGCCGCGGCCTGCGCCGTCGTCACATACGCTGTTTCGAGCGGTTTTCGTTTTGCACGATTCTCTGGATCCTCTCGCACGAGCGCCTGGAGCCATCCGACTGCCTTTTGTCCGAATACGAATGCGTCTTCTGGAAGATCCGATTGCACAAAAACGCCCACGAAGAAGAGGGCAGCGGTCGCGGTTTGCATTCGTCCGTCGGCGGACCGCAAGGTTCCGTAGCATTCTTCGATGAATTGCCAACCCTCCCGAGCCACTCGGAGACCTTCGGCGCGGTTCCCGTTTCCGAGCAAGTCGGCAGTCAAATTCACGTAGGACCCCCGGGTCAAGCCAATCGCTCGAGCGTCCGACGGATGTTCGCGTCGATAACGCTTGCCAATCTCCAGGGCCTTCCGCGCGGCTGCCAACCCGGATTCGGTTTCGACAAGAAGGTAGTGACTGCGGCGCAGTTCGAAAAGGACGTTCCACAGCCGCGTGGCCGCGAGAAGCGACTTGGGTTTCAAGGCGTATTCTGCCTCGGCCAAGGGCAAAACCGTGTTTGCAGCCCGTAACGCGGCACGATAGTCCTGATACTGCGCGTTCAAACTAGCGGCCAGCTTGTTTGCGTCGAACCAGAGCCCCGTGACATCTTCAGAGCGGGATTCCCGGCGCAAGAGGTCTGTCTCGGCGACTACCCTTTGCGTCTCGACGATGGCATCCGCCAAGCGGTTCAGATCCGCCAGTGACAGAGCCCGGGTGAAGTGCGCCAAAGCGAGCGCGAAGCGATCTTCTACTTCGGGATCCTTCTGCAGCCGTTCGGCAACAGTCACGGCCTCGTTAGCGACTTTCATCGCCGCCGGAACGTCCCCGCGGGCGGCGAGCGCCCTCGAAAGCTGGAGGGAGGTGTTTACTTTCCAACGCTGCACGAGTCTGTTACCCGGATTCGCCAGTTCCGCCTTTCCCAGGGCTTCAAGGACCTCCGAATCGCGGCCTGCCGCCGCAGCATGGTCTGCCGCGGCGAAATCGCTACCACCTACCTGTAGCATCACCTCCGCGTATTTCACCGCCAGGTAGGCGACCTTCGGATAGCGGGCAACTTGGCTGGCCATTCTCTTTGAAGCGCGATCGAACAACGCTTGCGCTTTTTCCCGCTCGGAGTTGGCGGCGTGAAGCTTGCCCAAGGCCAGTTCCGCCTGCGCAACCAGCCACTGATAATTGGATTGGTTGCGGTCCATCGCCGCCAAGTCCTGTCCAATCTCCACCGCCTTTCGCGCGTTCGCGAACGCCTCGTCGTAGCGATTCAGGTCCACCAGCAGGATCGACGAGACCCTCAGGCTATCGGCCTGCTGCATACGGAACGTCGCGTTCTGCGGCGTCTCGTTCACGACGGCGTCCATCGCGTGCACGGCCTTCAAGCTCCAGTCGAGCGCTTTTTCAGAATCTTCCTCGCGAAGTTTCCACGCCATCCCCTGCTGCGCAGCGGCCAGCAACACACGGTCCGCCAGGCTTTCGCGCGGCGTCCGCGAGAGAAAATCCAACGCCTTGGCCGGTTCGTCCTTCGCCAATTGGATCTCGGCCCCGGCTCGCAGCAACGCCAGATCGTTGGGCGACTTCGCGATTAACCCGGCCAGAAGCGTATCCGCCCGCTGCTGCGCCGCCGCCTGCGGCTTCTCCTCATCCGAAACAACGCCGAGCCGGGAATACGCCAACGCCAACTGCCGTCCCACATCGCGGTCGCGGCCCTGGTTCCACTTCTCCTCGAGCAACTGGATGCTCAGGCGATAGTGCTCCCGCGCACCCCCGACATCCCACAGCCCGCCCGGTCCCTGCAATTCCGCGAGCTGGAAATACGCCGAACCCAGCATCGGATCGCCTTTCGCGGTCCTGCGCAGCGATTGCGTTCCCAGGCGGACCATCGCTTCCTGCGCAGGCATCGATCCGCCCAGATCCTTTACCTTTTCGTTCAGGTCGAACAAGATCGAATTCGCCAGGCCGCGCGCTTCTGAGAGGTTGGTCTGTGCGGCCGTTTCGCTTCGCGTGGCCCGTTGTTCCTGTTCCTGTGCCCGTCGCGCCGCTTGTTCGGCCTTTTCGCGCTGGGACTCGGCCTCGATCCGGCGGGTCTCCGCCAGCGTCAGCGCGCGCTCGGTGGCTCCCTTCTGCCGCATCGCATCCGCGCGGCCGCGCTCGGCTGCGCGAGCCTGCCAGATCGTCGTCGCGAGGCCGATCAGTATGGCCGCCGCCACCGCGCCCGAACCGATCACCAAACCGCGATTTCGCCGGACAAACTTCGCCGTGAGGTACAGTTTGGTGGGCGGACTTGCCTTCACCGGCCGGTCGCTCAAGTGCCGCTCAATATCCGCCAACATCTCCGCGGCGCTTGGATACCGCCGGGCCCTTGTCTTTTCCACCGACTTGGTAACAATCCAATTGAGGTCGCCTTGGACGGCACGCTTCAGGCCAAGCAGATCGGTGCGCCGCCGCTCGGCGACCTCGACGCCGGACACGCCCATCTGCGTCAACTTCGCCGTCATCGGAGGAGCCTCGTCCTCCCGAATGATCCGCATCAATTCGGCGAGTCCCGCTTTGCGCAGGGTCTTGGCGTCGAAGGGCACTGCGCCGATCAGCAACTCATACAGAAGCACACCCAGCGAGTAGACGTCCGATGACGTATCGACATCGTTGTTGACGACATCCGCCGCCTCTGGACTCATGTACTCCGGCGTTCCCACCAATTGCCCGAACTTCGTAAAAGCCGTCTGCTCGAAGTTCCATTGCCCGGTCGCCTTGGCAATTCCAAAATCGATGACTTTAGGCGTGGCGATTCCATCCACTTCGGTCACCATAACGTTGGACGGCTTGATGTCGCGGTGGATGATGCCCTTCTGATGCGCGTGTTGTAGAGCACGGCACACGGGAAGAAATAATTCCAGCCGCTCGCGCGTGGTCATTCGCTTGCGGTCGCAGTAGTTCGTGATGGGCTCGCCGTCGATGTATTCCATCACGAAGTACGGGCGCCCTTTTTCAGTCGCCGACGCGTCGAATACACGCGCGATATTCGGGTGATCCATTAGCGCCAGCGTCTGCCGTTCATAGTTAAAGCGCCCCAGGATTTGCGATGTGTCCATCCCCGGCTTCACGACCTTCAAGGCCACGTCGCGTTGGATTGGCGATGTCTGGCGCGCCAGATAGACCGTGCCCATGCCTCCTTCGCCGAGCACGCGAATAATCTCGTAGGGTCCGAAGTGGTCGTACTCGAGCGAGGCCGCATTGCCGCTCAACGCGGGATCCGCGACGGTGGCAGCCGTTGTGCGCCCCACCGCCGCCAATCCTCCCGCCATCAGGCAGATCTCGCAGAGACCGTCCTCGCCGAGCGCCTCGCCGCATTCCGGACAGGTCTTCATGATTTCGCCTCTGCCTGTTTGGCGCTCAGCGCCAAGATCAGATAGCGCAGTTCGGCGTCGACTTCCGACGGGTCCGATACGGTCGCGGCCACCTCGCTCCTCAGCAGGTCCCGGTAGCGCTTCCGGAGCCGGTGAATCCCACTCTTGAGCGAGCTCTCGCTCATATCCAGCTTCCTGGCCAATTCGGCGTAAGGAGCTTCGGCCTGGCCGGCGAGGTAGACCTTCAGGTGCTGGAAATGATCCAGCCGCCCATGCTTCACAAATTCCGCGCGCAACGTCGCAACCACACGGTCGAGCACCGCCCGGGCCCAGCGGCGTTCGTAGATGCGCTCTGGCGTCTCGCCATGCTGCAGCTCGCGCATATATATGGACTCGCCGTCCCGCATTTCGAACGGCAACGGCGTCATTCCACCGCCGCGCTTCAGCGCCCTTTGTCCAATCGAATAATCCAAGAGAAAGTGCTTAAGTGCGCCGAGCAGAAAGCTTCGGAACTTGCCCTTTTCCGGGTTCGCGCGTTCAAAAAAGCTGCCGCTGAGCAGCCGCACGAAGAAGTCTTGCGTGAGATCGCACGCGGCGTCCGGTTCATGCCCCTGCCGCCGCACGTAGGCATAGAGAGGGTACCAATATCCCTCGCACAGACTGGCTAGTGCGGCCTTGCTTTCCGGCCGCGTTAGATCCCCGGCCGCGACTACCAGCGTCCAGCGAGTTAACGGAAAATCGCCGCCGGAAGCGAATGTTGTCTGCGTGAACATCGTGTGCCCCTCAACGGGCGGGTCCTGTTGATACGTCATAAAGTGGCCGCAAAGTCTGCACCTCTTACTTCGGAATCCGGTCGAAAAAGTTTCACGTTGATAGCGGATTGGTGCGCGCGGCGACAGCTTGACTGACCCGCTCGAGCAAACCGCTACGCCTTGAAATCATAGCAACCACACCACTCGGGCGGCCGGTGAAGACAATCGCGGAAATCGGCGCCTAATTAGGCTGGCATGCGATTCTCGAGCGCTTTTTCGAAGCTCCAGCGCCGCCATTTTCGCTGAAACTGCGATTCGAAGGTTGCCACAAACTGCTCGCCTTCGAACGTCCGCCCCGAATACGTGCACCGCCGGAGCAGGTTGGTTTGCGCCGGGCGATCTTCTGCCTTGTACATTTCCCTCCATGTTTCTGCCCCTCCGGATCGCTCCCGGAATTTCAGATCCAGTACGCCGCTCCGGTCTCCCACTCCTTCGAGGTGGCTCGCCGCACTGGACCAGCGGTACTCCTCAGGCCGGGCGACCATCGAAGCCCGCACCGGGTTCTTCTCGACCTACCGCAGTCCGATCCAAAGATGGCTTCCGGCCATCGGACACGAGTAAAACCGGTTCTGCCAGAGATGGCCGGTCCGCCTTCGCCTCGGGTTGAGCGCTTGCGAATACGCTCCATGCACGCGACGGAACAGGACGGCCAGAGAATCCGCGCGCTCCGGAATCACCACCAGATGCACGTGGTTGCTCATGAGAGCCTAGGCCAGCACCCGAGTGCCCGTATCCGCCCGATTGTCGGCCAGCAGCGAAAGGTACGCGTGACGGTCGCCCGCCGTAAGAAAGACATTTTCGCGATCAGTACCGCGCTGGGTTACGTGATAGGGCAAACCC
>JAYVTO010000035.1:0-22719 GCA_043788745.1 Acidobacteriaceae bacterium | reverse complement strand
ACAATTTGCTTCATGTGCTTGCAGCCCCGATCCAGTGTACGTGTAGCGCGCTTCGGGTGCGCGCGTCGAATTCGGCTATTTGACCGCGCGAGATGCGATCCACAGCAGGATTCCGCTGCGCGCAGTCCAGGCCGCGGTTCGCCACCAGTTCGTGCTTACCAGTTGCCGTTGGGCGGTTTCGTCGAATCCGGCTGACAGGACTCCGTGCAGCGGAATCTGAAAGAGAAGGGTTGAAAGCCAGATCGCTCCGGTGAGCGCCGCGGCCGCCCACAGCAGCAGGATGGGAGACCGGGCGGGCGGATAAAGGAGCAGCGCGATCGAGCTGACAAGCTCCACCAACATCGGCGCGAGTACGACATAAGTGGTCAGCTGGGTGTGGTCGGTTTCGTAGCGGACGAAATGTGCCGCTCCGACGCGCGTGTAGAGCGGATAGTGGACGATCTGGACGAACCACACGAGTCCGGTCATGAACAGCGTCGCAGCTAAGTTGACAACAAGAAGCACGTACCCTTGTAGATGCCGGCCGCGCACCCACGGATGCCAAGGTTGTGGGTTCGCCGAATACCGCGAGTGGTGTAGGGTACAGAGAGCATGGTCATCAAGGTCGATTATTTCGAGGAATTGCTGCGGCATGCGGCGGAGCGGCCCGATGCCATCGTGCTGCAAACGTTGCGCGACAAGGGCCGCGAACAGCTCACCTATGGCGAGTTTCTTGCTCAGGCATCTGCTCTCTCCCAGTCGATCACTCGATTGGGTGTCGCTAGCGGAGACCGCGTCGCCATGCTCCTTGAGAACGATCACACTTGGGTGATTGCGTTGTTCGGCTGCCTCGGAACCGGTGCGATCGCGGTACCGCTCGATCCTTCGCAGCAGCCCGCGAAATTGGCCGCGACGATCGCGCACGCGGGCTGCACGATGCTGATGGTGTCATCGATCTTCGCCGATCGCGTGACGGCGATTCGCGAAGCGTGCCCGGGGATCCAAGTGATCGCGAAGCACGACGGCAGCAACGAGATCGCCGGCGAGGACTGGGATATCCTTGTCCACGCAGAGCCGATCTCAACGTGGCCTCTGGTGAAGCACGACCCAGCGGCTGACTGCCTGCTCGTCTACACAGGCGGAACTACAGGGACGCCGAAGGGCGTTCGGCTCAGTCTGCGCTCGTTGTTGGTTTGTATTCAGGACACGACCGCCGTGTTTCCGTTGTCGCCGACGGATCATCTGCTCTCGATTCTGCCGCTGTTCCACATCATGGCGATTCAGGCGAGCGTGTTGGGGCCGCTCTATTGCGGTTCCCGGATCACCTATCTGGTTTCGCGCGACCCGCAGCGCATCGTACGAGCGTTCGGCGAAGAGCGCATTACGGCCTTTCTGTGTGTCCCGCTTTTCTACTACCAGCTTCGCCGCCGGATCTTCGAAGAGATCGCGCGGCAGCCCCCGCTCCGCCAATTTCTTTTTCGCCGCCTGTTGCGTGTCGCGCGTTTTGCGCGCCGGAGCTTCGGCTGGAACTTGGGCAAGCTGTTCTTCAAACCGATTCACGCGAAGTTCGGACCGACCCTGCGCGGCTTCGGCGTCGGCGGAGCGCGCTTTGCGCCCGAGGTTGCGGAATCGCTGCATGACCTGGGCTTTGAGTTCTTCCAGGGCTACGGCATGACGGAAACATCCGCGCTTTCCGCGATTACGCCAATGAGCATCGATGGCGGTCTTTCGTGCGGCGTGGCCTTCGCCCGCGCCGAGATCCGCGTCGATAACCCCGATGAAAACGGCGTCGGCGAGGTGACGATTCGCGGACCGCACGTGATGAGCGGCTATTGGCGCAACGACGCCGACACTGCCGAGGTCCTGCGAGATGGCTGGCTGAGCACCGGCGATCTCGGGTACATCAGCGCGGATCGCCGCGTGCATATCACGGGCCGTAAGAAAGACGTGATCGTGCTGAGTTCCGGCAAGAACATCTTCCCGGAACCGCTGGAGCAACACTACCAATCGGCGAGTCCGTTGATTGCCGAGATGGCAATTTGCAGCCTGGCGGATTCGCGAGGCGTCAGCGAACAACTGCACGCGGTGATTGTGCCGGACTTCGCGGAGCTGGAACGGCGCGGTATTGTGAATGTCCGCGAGGCGATTTTGTACGATTTGCAAAGCGCCGCGAAAACGCTGCCCGCGCATGAACGGCTGCTGGGCTTCGAGATTCGCAAGGACGCGTTGCCGCGCACGAGCGCGAGAAAGCTACAACGTTTTCGCATCGCCGAGGAAGTCGCGGAATCGGAAAAAGCTCCGGTCGCTGTCGAGGAGGTTGCAACCGCCGGCGAAGTGCACCCCGTCAGCGAGATCATTCGCCGCATGAAAGGCGTGCATCGCGTGATGCCGGCAATGGACCTCGAACTCGACCTCGGCTTCGATTCGCTTGAACGCGTGGAACTGCTCGCGAATGTGCAGGACCAGTTTGGCATCGTATTGCGGGAGGAAGAGGTCGCCCGGATTCTTACCGTCGAGCACCTGCTCGTAGCCGTCCGGTCGCCGCACGAGAGCGTGAGCCCCAATGCGGATTCGACTGGCTGGCGCAGTTGGCAAGGCATTCTGAGCGATCCGCTCAATGCGGCAGAGTCGGCCCTCGCCGAGCGCTATCTCACGCCGCGGCCGATCGCGGCTCCCATTCTGTTCTTGCTGACGAGAATCGCTTGCACCTTTGCGGCCGTGTTCCTGCGTTACCGGTTTCGCGCCGTTCAGGCATGGCCCAAGCGGGACCCGTTCGTGATTGCCGCGAACCATCAGAGTCTCCTCGACGTACCGCTGCTCGCGGGCCGCTTGCCCTGGACCGTGTTTCGCCGAATGTTTTTCTTGAGCAGCAGCCGTCTGCATCGCTCCGGTTTTCAAAGCTGGTTTGGACGGGCGTCGCGCGCGATTCCGATCGATCCGGATCAGCGGTTGAAGGGCGCGCTTCGGTTGGCCGCCGAGGGACTGCGTCGCGGTATGGTTTTGTGCGTGTTTCCCGAAGGTCACCGCGCGCTCGATGAATCGCTGCTCCCGTTTCGCAAGGGGCTCGCGATTCTCGCAGTGGAACAACGCGCCGAGGTGGTGCCGGTAGGTATTCGCGGCACCGGCAAGGTGTGGGGCCGCGCGCGAAAAGGCTTTCACTTGTCCCCGGTCAGCATTCGCGCCGGCGCGCTTCTGCAAGGCGCGGATTCGGCGACGCCCGATGACTTCAATGCGAAGCTGCTGGCCGCGGTGACGGAACTGCTCTAGTGCGTGTGCGGCGCAGACCCCGCGCAGTGTGCTGTCCGCTTTCTTGACACGGGCGGGGTTCTATCGGGCGCGCCCCGTATCGGTGAAATCCGCTCACTCTCCATGAACCACCCTGTAAGGGATTGATTTCGAGTGCCTCGATTCTTGTGCTGCGCGAGCAAGGGCGCCTACTTCGCTCGGCCTTCGGCCTCGCTTCGTGCGCGCCTCGACGCTTCGCGGTTGATCCGAGCACGGCGCGAATCCGCTCCCGACGCGGCCCTTCGGGCCGCTGTGGTCGCGGCTCGGATCTGGTGCATTTCACGATAAACAGCGCCTCAGCATCCCCGCCCTGAAGAGCGGGGATATAGCATCTGCTCGCTGCGCCTCATGCTCAGATCTTTGTTACCGCTCCCAACTGGTTCATGGCGGTCATGGCACGCGGGCGCGTCCCTGACTTCCCGTAACGGGCAGGCTGTTCGCGGTTCTGTGCTGGCCAGCGGCGGGAAGAGTTTTCGCGGTCAGGCCGCGCCCACCTTCCATCACTCTCCCGGGTGATAGGCTCGTTCCAGATTCGCGAGAATCTCCTTCTCCGTGAACCAGACCTTTTTGAGTTGATGTTTGGCGAAGAGCACGGCCTGATCCTTGCTGTGCTTCGATGCGAGGTTCCCCGTTTGTCCGTACGCGAGAATCGAGTAGGCCTGAATCGGCTTTGTGAATTCGACCGCCGTGATCCACGCATCGCCGTAACCTGAGTTCGGCGCGTCGTTCGTAAGGTGCCCGGCCATGCGCTTGGCATCCTTCTTGTTGGGGTCGAAGTAGAGCACGCGGAACAGGCCCCACTCGCCGCCCGCGCCGGAACCCGGCAGATCGAGATCGCCGAAGCGAATGCGATTCACGTCGCCCCACTTCACCGCCTCGGAGCCATGCGCCGTGCGTGTCCACCGCACCGCTTCCTCAAAACTCTTGACGGCTGCCGCGCCGTCCGCGATGCCCGAGGGTGTTTGCGCGGGACGCGCCGCATCCCATTGCGTCGCGTAGACTTTCTGATCGAAAGCTGCCCTCACGCGGCCGATTGTGTTCGTGTACACCTGCCAGAAGCGTTCAAAGAGAACGCCGCCGCTGCTCTCTGCCGACACTTCGTTGTCCCATGCCTCCATCACGCGCAATCCGCTGCGTAGTTCTTCGGAAGGCTGCTGGACGGCCTTTAGCGCACGAATCAGGTCCGGCTTCACGCGATCGGCCAGCAGCATGTGGTTGTTGAATTTCAACCGCTTGATCTCGTCGAGCGAGAATTTCTCCTGACCTTCGAGGATCGACAGCGACATTTGCGTGCGCAGTCCCAGGATGCGGCCTGGCTCGAAGTAACTGGGGTAATTGTTCGGATCCAGCGGATTCCGCAGCGAGGTCCACCACGGCGCGTCGTTGCAATTCTGCACGTAGCCGCCGCTCGGATTCAGCAGTTGCGGCAACTGCGACTGGCCATGATAATCCTGCCAAACGTACTTTGAGGTTTCTCCGGGCACGTCAAGGCGGTAGTCGGTTCCGTCGTCGACGCGCTTCGGCACGGTGCCATTCCACAGGTAGAGGACGTTGCCGTCGACATCCGCGTACGTCAGGTTGAACATCGGAATCGCGTTCATCTTCAGCGTCTCTTGAAACTCTTTCAGGTTCCTGGTTTTGCTGAGCGCGTACCATTCTTCGTAGTAGCGATATTCCTGCAGGGCGGCGGACTTGATGGCGAAGATCTTGTTCCCGGCGCGATGCAGCACCGGTCCGAGATGAGACTCCCAATACGTCCTGCGCTGCGTCGGCTCGCCCCTCACTTCCACCACGATTTCGCGGCGCAAAAGAGGCATGGACTTGCCGTCGAACACGTAACGATTCTCATCCTTGGGATCGGCGACCAAGGCGTACACATCCTGGAGATCGGGGTAGTTCACCGTGTGCGTCCAGCCGAGATGCTCGTTGAATCCCGTCGTCAGCATCGGCCGTCCGATGAACGTTCCGCCAAAGAAATTCAACTTCCCCGGAACGGTCATGTGCGCTTCCCAGTACAGGGCCGACCATGCCTGATGCGGATTGCCCAACAAAATCGGGCTCCCGGACTTCGTGCGAGACCCCGTGATACCCCACATGTTTGAACCATCGGCTGGCGCGAGGCCGTCGTCGTTCGCGTCGGCCGCCACTGCTTTTGCCGTCGGATACTTCTCCTGCAACTGCCGCGTGGGATCGCTAAACGCAAACCGCATGATCTCGGCGCGTCCTTGCGCGAGCACGTCGATGCCAGTGAGCTCTGGAATCCAAGCGGGAAGTTCGGCGCGATGCTTCTTGACATACAGGTTGAAGCCGGCCGCGTAGGCGTTCATGATTTTCTGGAACAACGGCGTCAGCTTCGGGAATTTCTCTCGCGCAAACTCGGGAGTGCCGAACCGCTTCGCTGCGAAGTCGCCCCCGGCGCCCGTCCCCAGGTACTTCGCCTGTTCGCCGCGTGCCGCGAGAAAGCGGCGTCCCATCTCGACGCAATGATCTTCGGCTTGCGCGTAGCCCATGCCGAAGCCCGCGGCCTCTTCCGTTTTACCGAGAATATGCGGCACCCCGAACGTGTCGCGGCGGATGGTGACGTCCGATGCGAGATCCCCGAATGCGAGCGTCGAGACCGAGAGAAGAAGCAACAGGCAGCGAAGTTTCATAGCAGCCGTTAGGATACTCCGAATGCGAAGCGCCTCGCCGAACGCCGCGCGCCGAACTGTCTTACACTATGAAAGATTCTTGAGGAGCATCCATGGCGATCACCAGACGGCATTTCTTTTACGGCAGCTTGCTAGCGGGCGCGGTTCCATCCGCCGGATTCGGGAGTTCGGTTTCGTTGAAAGCGGCAGGCTACAAGTCGCCGAACGAGAAACTGAATTTCGCCGCGATTGGTTCGGGAGGGCAGGGAGGCGGTAACATCCGCGCCGCCTCGCCGACCGAGAATATCGTCGCGCTGTGCGATGTCGACGACGCGCGTGCCGCGAGCACGTTCAAAGCGTTTCCGAAAGCTTCCACGTATCGCGATTTCCGCAAGATGCTCGACAAAGAGGCGAAGAATATCGACGCCGTTATCGTCGCTACGCCGGACCACATGCACGCCATGGCCGCCATGTGGTGCATGGAGCGCGGCAAGCACGTCTACGTGCAGAAACCACTGGTGCGCACAATTTGGGAGGCGCGTCAATTGCGCGCGGCCGCGACGAAGTACAAAGTGGCGACGCAAATGGGCAATCAAGGGTATTCGAACGAAGGCACGCGGCAGTGCGCGGAGATCGTCTGGAACGGCGACATCGGCGGTGTGACGGATGTCCATGCCTGGAGCGATCGGCCCATTTGGCCCCAGGGCCTCACCGAGATTCCGAAGGCGGAGCCTGTTCCGTCTACGCTCGATTGGGATCTGTGGCTCGGCATTGCAGACCGGCGCGAGTTTACGGCAGCCGGAATGACAAAGCCCAATGGATTTGATGGCTATTTCTATCTGCCCTTCAACTGGCGCGGTTTTTATGACTTCGGCTGCGGCGCGCTCGGTGATATGGCCTGCCACATTCTCGGTGCCGCGAATATGTCGCTGCATTTGTCGAACCGCAAAGTGATCAGCGTCGAATGCATTCGCAAGGACGGCGAAAGCTCGTTCATGTTCCCGCGCGCGTCCGCGATTCGGTTTGAGTTCGCCGCGTATGGAGACATGCCTCCGCTCAAGGTCACCTGGTACGACGGCTTGAAGGAATCTCCAAAGATAGCCGGCGTGCCGGAAGGCGAATGGCTCGGCGATCCGCCGTCTATTCGGCCGACGCCCGGTGCGCCGCCCGCGCCTGCCGTTGCCCAAAGCGGCTATCGTTCACCCGGCGGTGTCTTCAACGCGGATCGGTTCCAGGCGTTGAAAGACGCGGCGGATCCGCTGCGATTCCCGACGCCGAACGGCAGCCTCTTCGTCGGCGACAAGGGCATGCTCACTACGGGAACGTACGGCGAAGTGACGCGCCTGCTTCCTGTCGAGAAGATGAAGGACTACAAGATGCCCGCGCCGCTGCTGACGCGGTCGCCCGGCCACATGCGCGATTTCATCCGTGCCGCCAAGGGCGGAGACGCCGCGTGTTCGAACTTCGAGGTCGCGTCGCCCTTCGTCGAGTGGATGCTGCTCGGCGTGATCGCTCTGCGGCATGAGGGCAAGCTCGAATACGATCCGGTAAAGATGCGCATCACGAACAATAGCGAAGCGAACAAGCTGCTGAAGCCCACGATCCGCAAGGGCTGGGATTTCCACGCGGTGAAAGCTTAGCGAATCACGGTCGGCACGCTGACCCCGGTCATACCGCCCGTCGATAGCGTCACCGGCACGGCGTCGCCAGCCGCGACGCCCGCCGGAACCACGACGTTCACCTGGTACAGCCCGACGAAATCCGCGACCAGGCCCGCGTACAGAACCTCCGCGCTCCGCCCGCCAATCGATACCGCCACCGGCTCTCTGGTTTGCGCTGGCGGATTCGCCGGACTTCCCACGCCGTCCGGCACACTGGGGTTCGTTGCCCCAAGCCCGGCGCAGTACAGTACCAGAATGTCGCCCGCTCGTGCCGGAGCCGACGAAGTCACAAGGAACGGCGGCGTCCCATCCGAACGTGCGGCAAATATCACGCCGTAACCGCCGGACGAAAATACGTTCGGCTGCGCTGCGGCGACGTTGATGGGCGCGGGCTCGGAATACGTGTCGCCGCGCAGCACCAGCAACTGGTGCGTCGTATTCGTGCTCAGCCCGTTCGGAACCAGGGCGTTGATTTGCGTTTGGCTGACGAAGATCAGCGGGATCGTCTGCCCTTGAATCACCACCTGCGTGTTTCCAAGCTGTGTCGGCAGCGGAAGTCGCTCTGCCGACAGCGTCCCGTCGGCGAGCCGATCGCCGAAGACGGAAATAATGCTGCCTGGCGCGAGCGGCTGGAAGGCAGTCGGCGTCGCGGCCGCCGCAATGGAACCCTGCGAAAACACCGGCGGGTCTTTGGGTGAGCCGAAGGTTCCTGCGATCGTCGTAGTCCCACTGATCGGGAACTGCGCGCTCGTGGCGTTGACCTTCAGCGTTACCGCCGACTGCGATTCGCGGCGCGTCTGCCAGGTCGCGTGCCATGTGCCATCGCGCAGCGATTGCAACGACAGCGGCGGATCGCCGGTTGAGAAATTCACCGTCACGGAACCCGCGGTCACCGGCGATCCGCAATCGTCGTGAACGCTCACCGCCAACGCCACCGGCCATCCTGCAGTCACGGCAAATGTGCCGCCGAGTGTGCTGACGCTGCGGCGCAGGTTGCGCCGCGTCGCTCGCTCCACTGCGCGGCGATGCACTGAGCCACGCGGTTCCGCCACTGAGCGTTGACGTCGTCACCGTCCAATTCAACACTCCTGTACCCGGGTTGATAACCCCGAACATTTGCGACGGAATTACGCCGGCTTTCCGTCCCCCGGAAACACCCAATCGTTTCCCGCGAACGTCGTCATCACGCCCTGCGCAGCCGCAATCGCAGCGGCGCCTGGAGCCATCGCAACATCCACCGCGTTCCGTAGCGTGCAGCCACGCCTTTCAGCGAAATGCATAGAACCTATCCTGCTACTGTCGTGCGTTCGCCAATGGACTGGTGCCCCGCTACGACGGATGAAAATGGGTGACCCATCAAATCCGAGCCGCGACAACGGGGCCCCGACGGCCCCCGCCGGGAGCGGACGCTACATAACCACTCCCGATCGCTCATTTTCCTCGGAGCGGATCTGCCAACGAACCCTCCCGGACCGCCTACCCTAGTGCGTTCGAATCGTCTTCGGATCCTTCTCGAACCGGAACTCGAAGTGGCAGCCCTGGCACGCGTCGAACAGCGTCCCGCCCTCGGTGAACAGCTTGTCCTTGTCGTGCTTCTTGGCCGCCTGCCGAACCAGATCGGCCGCCTCGCGCAGCGCCTTCGAGCGCTCCATCCATTTGGTCTGATCCTTCGCGCGCCCGTCCATCATCAACAGATTTCCGGATTCCGCCAGTACCGTCGCCGCGCTTTCGATGTCGAACCATTCGTCATCGTCCGCGGGCGCGGTCTCGACGACGCCCTTCGCCGTGTTCACCCACTTCACCGCGCTCCACACGGTTTCCGCATTCGGAATGATCATGTTGTGCATCACTTCTTCGAGCGTCGCGACGGACTGAATGGGTGGCGCCGCGGCAGCCTTCGTCGGCTGGGTGCATCCCATCAGCGACACCAGCAGCAGTGCCACTGCCGCGATCCAAACTACGTTTTTCATGCCGATCTTCCTCTTCCTCCGCCCGCCTAAAGCGACACGCGCGGCATCACCAGAATACCTACTTGCTTCTGCTATCCTAGCGGATTCCGGTACTGCTGACCGCGCGATTTACCTCATGGACATCCTCTCCCTCATCAAATGGCTCGACACGACCCCTGGCAGCCTCTTCATCCGCGAGTCGCTGCTCTTTTACCCGATCATTGAAACCACCCACGTCCTCGCGCTCTGTTTGTTTCTGGGCCTGATCGCCATTGTGGATCTCAGGCTCGTCGGCATCGGATTCCGCGGCGTGCCGGTGTCGGAAGTTGCCTCCAAGATCCTGCCGATCGCTCTGTTCGGCTTCGTCCTCATGTCCATCAGCGGAGTGCTGCTGTTCTACTCAGGACCGCTGAAGGCATACAACAATATTTTCTTCCGCATCAAAATGGTGGGCATCGTCCTCACCGGAATCAATGCAGCGATCTATCATCTGACGATCGAAAAGCGCATTGTCTCCTGGGATAGCGATCCCATTCCGCCGCCCCGCGCGCGTTTGGCCGGCGTCTGCTCCCTCCTCCTATGGAGCGCGGTAGTCATCTGCGGCCGCATGCAAGCGTACAACTGGTTTAACTAGGACACGGCAACTACTCGAATGAATCTCGAACCTACCTTTCAAGCGCTCGAAAACACTTGGCTCGGCACTTTTGTCCGCCAATCGATCTGGATCTTTCCCGTCGTCGAATGCTTTCACCTGCTGGCGCTGGCGTTACTCGGCGGTATGGTCCTGGTCTTGAACCTCCGCATGCTCGGCTTCGGCTTGGTGTCGCCATCCGTCTCCGAACTCGCGAGCAAAGTGCGCCCGTGGTTCAATCTCGCTCTCGTCACAATCCTCGGCACCGGTGTCCTGATGTTCTTGTCCGAAGCAATCAAGTGCTACTTCAGCCCGCCGTTCTGGTACAAAATGACGTCGCTACTGCTGGCGATCATTTTCTCCTATACCCTGCACAATCGCGTGACCGCCGCCGCGCCCGGCAAGGTCAGCCCAACCACCATGCGCCTTACGGCGGTCGCCTCGATGACTCTCTGGTTCGCCGTTGGCTTCGCTGGCCGCTGGATCGCTTTTTACTGACGCTTCTTTACTAATGCGGACGGTCGGAAGGCGGCCCCGTATGCTATCATCATGCGCGATGGTAAAGCCGCTTCCCGCAACTCTCACCCTCCTGATTCTGGCCTCGGCCGCTGCCCCTATGTGGGGCCAAGCGCGGCCTTCCGCCACTCCCGCTGTACCCCGTCTGTCCAATGGAAAGCCGAATTTCAACGGCATCTGGCAGGCGCTGAGTCCGGCGAACTATGACATTGAACGTCACGTCGCACGCCATTCGATGATGCTGCGCAAAGGCCCCTACGGGCCGCTGCCTGCCGTGCCGATGCTGAAGCTCGGCGCAGTAGGTGCCGTCCCCGCCAGCATGGGTATCGTCGAAGGCGGAACGATTCCCTATAAACCGGAAGCGCAGAAGAAGCGTCAGGAAAACCGCGACAACTGGCTCGACCGCGATCCGGAAATCAAGTGCTTCATGCCCGGCGTGCCGCGCGCCAATTACATGCCGTTCCCCTTCCAGATCACGCAGAACGCGAAACAGTTCTTCATGACCTACGAATTCGCCGGCGCCTACCGCGACGTCCTCATGAAGGATCCCGGCCCCGCCGAAACCGATTCCTGGATGGGCCAGTCGGTCGGCAAGTGGGACGGCGACACCTTTGTCGTCGATGTCACTGGTCTCAACGAGCAGAGCTGGTTTGACCGCAACGGAACGCATCACAGCAACAAGCTGCACGTCGTCGAGCGTTACAAGCTGATCTCGCCGAATCACATCCAATACGAAGCCACCATTGAGGACCCGGAAGTCTTCACGGCGCCCTGGAAGATTTCCCTGCCGCTCTATCGCCGCATGGAAGCGGACGTCCATCTGATGGACTTCAAGTGCACCGAATTTGTAGAGGAATTAATCTTTGGCGAGTACCGCCGCAAGCCCCTGCCGCGTCCGTAACGGCAGAGGGATAATCAAGAGAGGAAGCTTATGCGCAAACAACTGTTGATTCTCTCCGGCGCAACGCTGCTGACGGTCGCGGCCTTAACCGCCGCCGACACCGGCCCGCGCACCCCTGAAGGCAAACCCGATTTCTCAGGCTTCTACGACATCGCTTCGTTGACTCCGCTGAACCGCCCAGCCACTTTCGGGGACCACAAGTCGTTCACCGAAGCCGAGGCGAAGGCCATGGCCGCGAAGTCGGCCGCGGACAAAGCGGCCAAGAACAAAGCCAGCGATCCGAATCGGACAGCTCCGCCCGAAGGCGGCGACGGCAGTGAAGGCGCCTCCGGCAACGTCGGTGGCTACAACGTTTTGTGGGTCGACAACGGCGAAGGCGCATTCAAGATCGACGGCCAGTACCGGACTTCGATCATCATCGATCCCCCGAACGGCCGCATGCCTGAGACCACGCCCGATGCCCGCCGGCGCGCCGGTGGCTTCGCCCGGTCGAACCGTCCCAACCGCGGTGATGCCTTTTGGATCAAAGAAAACATCAACCCCGGCCCTTACGACGACCCGGAACTCCGCCCCACCGCGGAGCGCTGCCTCGTCGGCTTCGGCTCCAGCTCCGGCCCGCCCGCGCTGCCCGTGCTCTACAACAACGTCAAGAAGATCGTGCAGACCAAGGACACCGTCATCATCCAGAACGAGATGGTTCACGACGTTCGCGTGGTGCGCATGAACGCAAAGCATGAGCCGCCGGAGATCCGCCGCTGGCTCGGCGATTCCATCGGCTCCTGGGACGGTGACACGCTGGTGGTCGACACCACCAATTTCAACGACAACCCGGGTCTGTTTGGCGCAACCCGAAATCTCCACGTCATCGAGCGCTTCACGCGCCAGGACAACAAGACCGTGCTCTACAAGTTCACCGTTGAGGATCCCACCATCTGGACGAAGCCCTGGACCGGCGAATATCCCTGGCCGGCCACCGACTCCCGCATCTACGAGTACGCGTGCCACGAAGGAAACTACTCCTTCCAGGGCATTCTGCGCGGCGCGCGGAAGCTCGAAGCGGAGATGATCGCCAAGATGGCTGCGGAAAAGATGGCCGCCGAAAAGAAGAAGTAATTGGAGGAAGTAAAGATCATGAAAATCAATTCCAAGAACACCGCGATCGCCTTTGGCGTGCTCGGCGGATGCGCCCTGTTTTTCGCAGGCGTTTCCCGCCTGTACGGCCACCACGCATTCGGGGCCGAGTTCGACCCCAACAAGCCCCTTCTGCTGAAGGGACCCGTTGTGAAGGTGGAGTGGATCAACCCCCACACCTGGATTCACGTCGAGGTCACGACCAAGGCCGGAGCCAAGGAAGTCTGGATGGTCGAAGGCGGCACGCCGAACAGCCTGCTCCGCCGCGGTCTGAAGCGGGACACCCTGCAGCCCGGTCAGCAAGTGATCGTCGACGGCTACCAGGCCAAGGACGGCTCGAACCGCGCCAACGGCCGTGACGTTACGTTGCCCGACGGCCAGAAGTTTTTCATGGGCTCGTCCGGCACCGGCGCTCCGTATGACGCTGCCGCCCCTGCCAATAAAGACAAGAAGTAGTAATCAGTTCGATTCGTCGGAATCAAAAGGGCCGCGCTCCGTGCGCGGCCCTTTTCTATTTGTGTCAGCCCTGAAAAATAATCACCAGCCGCAATCCGCCAATCTGCCCGCCCTCGTAGTCCTGAGTGAAACCCGATGCACAACACCAACGATGCCCAGGGACCCAGGAAAGAGAAGACTCCAATGAACCGTTTCGTATTTACCTTGATCGGCGCCTCTGCCATGCTCGCATCGAGCGCATTCGCCAAGAACCCGATGGTTGGCGGCAAAGAGATGTTCCCCAACAAGAACATCGTCCAGAATGCAGTGCATTCCGCCGACCACACCACGCTCGTTGCGGCTGTGAAGGCCGCCGGCCTGGTCGACACGCTCCAGACTCCCGGACCCTTCACCGTCTTCGCGCCCACCAACGCGGCCTTTGCAAAATTGCCCGCAGGCACCGTCGATACGCTGTTGAAACCCGAAAACAAAGCCACGCTCGCGAAGATTCTCACCTACCACGTAGTCGCCGGCCGCCTCTCCGGCGCCGACATCAAGAAGCAGATCAAAGCAGGCAATGGCACGGCGATGTTTAAGACCGTCGCCGGCGGCACCCTCCGGGCCATGATCGAGAACGGCAGCATCGTCCTCAAGGATGAAAAGGGCGGCATGTCGAAGGTCACTCAAGCGAACGTGTTCCAGTCGAACGGCGTGATCCATGTCGTCGACACTGTCGTCCTACCGAACTAACAGCAGAAGCAACGTCCAAGTGTTTCCCGCCCTCCCGCACATCGCGGGAGGGTTTTTGGGGGAACACACGGCGTTTTTGTGGAACACCGGCGAACGATACGCCGGCTCCGTGTACATTTGGCCCATTCACGTTCTGTCAGTCCCGGTACGAACACGGGGTGTAGTGCGCAGCGCTCCATGGCATCATCGCTCATGCGGTTCTTTCCCTGGTTCTCCGTACTCGCCTTGACTCTCTCAGCAACGGCCGCTGAAAAGGCCGATCCCCTCGCTGCCATACCAGCCGAAAAACCCGTCTGCAACGCCGCCAACCACGGACGCCTTTGGCCCGAAGGAACGTACCGGCCACAGGGCAAGTCGCTCGAAGTGTGCACACGGAAAGTCTGGAAGTACCGCTGGCAATCGCTCACCGTCGATGTTGCGGAGTTGAAGAAATCCAAACCGCGCCAGGCCCTGCGCCCCTAACTGGTTGGCCGTCGGAAACTAGCCCGCCCGCGATCTCAACAGCCGCCTCCGTAAGGAACTGCGAAGAAAGCCTCCGGCCGCTCGCCGGCAAAGAACCGCGAACAGCCTGCCCGTTACGGGAAGTGAGCGGACTCGCGCACGGGTCATGACCGCTAGAAACCAATGCGAGCAGCAGCAAGAAGGAGACTCGGCATGAGGCGCAACAGGGAGATGCTATAACCCCGCCCTTCAGGGCGGGGACGCGCGACCTTATGGTCGCGCCTCGGCGGGATTAGTACGCGCGACCTGATGGTCGCGCCTCGGGCCGCCTCGGGGGCCCGCTCACTTACGTTCGCGGTTCTTCGCGAAGTGGGGGCGTCGCTCAGAGGGAGCGGAGCGGATTCACTCGCCCTCGGCCCGCCCCACTTCGACCAAAATTGACCAATTTACAGGGTGGTGTCCCAAAGGTTAGCGGATCTCACCACTATCGATAGCGCCCGTTACCGCTTCGTCAGATCTCGGATCCACAAATCGCGGAAGCGCATGTTGCCCTGGCCTCCGGAGTGCAACTGCAGCGCGATGCCGCCGTCTTCGGCTTTCGGCTTCGGGTCCGTGAAATCGACCATCAGTACTCCGTTGAGACGCGACACGTAGCGGTTGCCCTCGACCTTCAGAAGATACTCGTTCCACTCGCCTTGCGGGCGGATGACGGTTTCGTTCTCGGGCGCGGGCCAGACGATCCACTGACGTCCGACGTCGTAGACTCCGCCGGTGTGCTTGCCGATGGTGCAGTCGATTTCGAACTGCGGGCCTTGCGTGACCTCGGGCGTTCCGGGTTTGAACTCGACGCGGAAGAAGACGCCGCTGTTGCCGTCGCCTTCGCACTTGAAGCGCAGCGACAGGTGAAAGTCTTTGTAGTTCTTGGCGGTCTTGAGGTAGCCGTATTCCTTGCTGATGCCGAAGCCATGGATGGTGCCGTCCTCGGCGGTCCATTTCTCCTTGCCAATTTCAACCCAGCCGGTGAGGTCTTTGCCGTTGAAGAGCGAAACCCAATCTTCGCCCGGCGGCTTGGGTTTCGATTGGGCGAATGCGGTGGCGGCGAGGAGGACGACGGCGAGAATTGGTTTCATGGCGACTGGTTCTATCCTATCGCCCATGCGAGTGCCGGTGCGGCGCCGCTGTCTCAATTTTCGAAATCGTCGTTTTCGAGATTTGCGGACCGAAACGTATCGCGAGCGCCGTGCCGGATGTGCAGGATCTCGACTTCCTTCTTCCGCGCAACGATGCGGTAGATAACGCGATAGACGTGCGGCTTTCTGCCGTAGAGCAAATGCCGAAGCTGCTTACTTTCCGGCGTCACGAGGCAACGTTCCGGATTTTCCTCGAGCGGGAAGACAGCGCGTTCGAGGCCGTTGCACCAGAGACATGCGGCGCTGGAGTGTCCGGCATGGATGGCCGCGTAGAGACGGGCAAAGTCGCGCTCTGCCCGCGCCATGATTCTAACGAGGTATGCCATGTTTCTCGCGGAATTCTGCCAAAAACTCGCGGGCGGGGCGTCCCTTGCCGCCGCGGGCTTCCTCGAGTCCCTGGCGGATGCCCTCGCGGGCGTCGGCGCGGGCAGCGATATCGAGCAGTCGCTGGTACGCCGCGGCGTCCTGCACAACCGCGGCGGCCTTCCCCTTCACAGTTAACACCACGGGCCGCCTGCTCTTCTTGAGCTGCTTCAGGAAGACTGCCGAGGAGCGCCGGAATGTTGTAAGCGACTGAATATCTTTGGTGATGTCGAGCATGCGGGATTCCTCACCACCATTGAAGCACCTTTTTAGGTGCTAAGCGTCGGGCAGGCGCGTGATACTAAGAGGCGCCGATCTCTTCGCGGATCGCGTTCGCGATCCGCTGCGCCCAGCTTTCGACATGCTCGTGCGCGCGGCCTTCGACCATCACCCGGCACAGCGCCTCCGTGCCGGAATAGCGGACCAGGACGCGGCCCTTGTCTCCGAAGAACTCGTTCGACGCGGCGATTTCCGCCTCGACGGCGGGCATCTGATCGAGCGGACGGCGTTCGCGGACGCGCACGTTGACCAGGCGCTGCGGATACGCTTCGAGGCCTGACGCCAGTTCTTCAAGCGTCTTGCCCGATTGCTGCATCACTGCAAAGACGCGCAGCGCGGTCAGCATTCCGTCGCCTGTGGTGGCGAAGTCCCGGAAGATGATGTGGCCCGATTGCTCGCCGCCCAGCTTGGCTCCCCGCTTGACCATTTCTTCCAGAACGTATTTGTCGCCGACCTGGGTGCGGATCATTTCGATGCCGCGATCGCGCAAGGCGAATTCGAGGCCGAGGTTCGACATGATGGTGGCGACGACGGCGGGCTTGCCGTCGGCTTCGGTCAGCAGGCCGCGCTGGTGCATCGCCGTTCCGGTAATCAGCATGACGGCGTCGCCGTCGATCATTCTGCCCGAGTGGGACACGAACAGGGCGCGGTCGGCATCGCCATCGAACGCCACTCCGAGGTCGGCGTTTCGAGCCATCACACGCTCGCGCAATGCCTCCAGGTGGAGTGAGCCGCAGTTCAGATTGATGTTGCGGCCGTCGGGCTCACATCCCATGCGCTCGACGCGGGCTCCGAAGCGCGTGAAGAGTGCAGGCGCGAGCAGGGAAGCGGCTCCGTTGCCGGCGTCGACCACGAGGTGGAGTCCGGCGAGGGAGGTGCCCTCGAAAGTCGATGCGAGGTATTCGATGTACTGCTTGTCGAGCGATTCGTCGGCAGCGAGGGCCGTCGGCACCGGCTCGAAGCTGGAATCTTGGACCGCGAAAATGTCCTGCTCGATGGCGTGCTCGACGGAGTCCGGCAGCTTGAAGCCCGAGTGGTCGAGCACTTTGATGCCGTTATCGCGATACGGATTGTGCGACGCCGAGATCATGACGCCGGCAGCGAACGGTCCGGTTCGCGCGAGATAGGCGACTCCAGGCGTTGTCACCACTCCGGCGAAGCGAGCGCGAACGCCGCGACTCCCCAAGCCTCCGGCCAAGCATTCCGCGATCCAGGGCCCGGACTCGCGGGTGTCGACGCCGATGACGACCTCAGCATCGAGGTGGGCGCTGGAGATCCAGTTGGCGAGCGCCGCTCCCACGGCCCATGTGGTACGCGGGTCCAGCGGCGGCTCGCCGGCGACACCCCGGATGCCGTCGGTTCCAAATAACGTTCTCAATGCGTTCAAAGGTGGAAGGCTCCCCCAAGCCGTCCTCTATTATAGCTGCGGGCAGGGCTGCCTTGTCTTACTGGAGTTTCCCTATTTCGTTCGGGCTAGGGCGAAGCACCTAGAATCCGAAGTTCAGATAACGGATCAATTAGAATCCAGTAAGCCATTGTGCCTCAGTGTGTTCCACCTTGAAACATGATGTGGAGTCGCGCTTTTGGTCGCAGATTGGAGATCCGATAGACGAATCGCGTGTGCGATACTAGATATGGGTGTCGAATTCATCACGGGCCCACATTCGGTGGTCTATGTGCTTTACTTTTCGCTCCGGACCAATTAGTATAAGGACACCCCCGAGATGGGGCGGCCAATTTGCAACCGGGTGAGAAGCGCTTGGCTGTCATCTGAAACTGGTCGCCTCAGCCACGTTGCCTGACTCTGAGACCGAGTTCAAGCGGCACGGCCTGACGAGAGATACAATCATAAGGAAGGGGATTCCCTCGTTGCTGAAGCTTAAGCGCGTAGAAATCCACGGATTCAAGTCGTTCTTCGACCGGACCGAGATGCGGTTCCACGGCTCGGGCGTGGCTGCGGTCGTCGGCCCGAACGGCTGTGGTAAATCGAATCTCTCGGACGCCATCAGCTGGGTGCTGGGCGAGCAGTCCGCCAAAACCCTCCGCGGTGCCAGGATGGAAGATGTCATCTTCGCCGGCACGCGCGACCGCAAGCCGCTCGGCATGGCGTCGGTCACGATCACGCTGATCGATCCAGGCGGCGATAAGGCGGTCAAGAAGGCGCTCGCCGTTTCCGAGCCTATTTTGTCTTCTGTCGAGACTGCCGAAGGCGTTCCTGCGCAGGTGGTTCCGGGCGACGGCGCGGCGGCGAGCGCGGTCCAGGGCGGGACGGAAGTCTCCGTTTCAAATGGACATGCGAACGGACATACAAACGGTCACACAAATGGCCACGCGAATGGCCACGCGAACGGCCATGCGAATGGTTCCGCGAACGGCCATTCCAAATCGGAAGAGGTGACGATCACGCGCCGCCTCTACCGTTCGGGCGAAAGCGAATACCTCATCAACGGTCGCAGCGCCCGCCTTCGCGACATCCAGGACCTGTTCATGGGTACGGGCCTCGGCCCGGAATCCTACGCGATCATCGAGCAGGGACGCATCGGGCAAATCCTCTCGAACAAGCCAGTCGATCGCCGCGCAATCATCGAAGAAGCGGCCGGCATCACCAAGTTCAAAACGAAGAAGCGGCTGGCCGAGGCGAAGCTTGAAGGCGCGCGACAGAATCTCACGCGTGTCTTCGACATTCTAGAAGAAGTGTCGCGTCAGGTGAATTCGCTGAAGCGCCAGGCGGCGAAGGCGAAGCGTTACGAAGAGCTGCGCGAAGAGATGACGGGCCACTTACGGACGTCGCTTGCCGGGCGGTATCAGGTGCTGCGGAAAGAAGCCGAAAAGCTCACCGAAGACTTGAAGGGTGCGACGCAAGAGCATCAGGAATTTGCACAAAGCGTCGCGCAGAAGGAAGTCGAGCAAATCGCGCTGCAGGAGCAGTGCTACAAGACGGAATCCGAGCTGACCCAGGCTCGGCAGCGGATGGCGGACAAGCAGTTGGATGCGGAACGAACCCGCGGACGGCTGGAGTTGCAGGCCAAGCAGATTGCCGGCATTGAACAGCGTTTGGCGGGCGGGGAAACCGAGATCCAGGATCTGGACCAGCGGACGGTCGAATCGACCCAGCAACTCGAAGCGCACCGTGAAGCAATAGTCGTCCTCGAACAGGATGCCGAGGCGGCTCGTCAGCGGCTGGCTGACAAGAACGCGGAGCGGGATCAGTTGCAGGCGGCGCTCCGAGATCGGGAACGCGCGATGGAGCAGACGCGGCAAGGCGTGCTCCGGCTGTTGGGCGAAGCGTCCCAACTGAAGAATCAACTGGCGCAGGTGGAATCCCACCTGGGTTCGATCGATCGGGACACGCGCAGGTTGCGGAACGACGAGCAGCAGGCCGAATCCGATATCGTACGACTCGATACTGCGAGATCGGAGATGTCGGCGCAGTTCTCGGCACGGCAGCTCGAATTGCATTCGCTGTCCGAACGCCGGAAGGAAATCAGCGAAGAATTGGGCGTCCGGCGCTCCATGATCGGCGAGTCGCGGCGTTCGCTCGAAGTCCTGCGAGCGGAGTTCTCAAAGCACAAAGCGCGCAAGGACTCTCTCGAAGAAATCCTTTCGCACCGTGCGTATACAACGGAAAGTGTAAAGCGACTGTTTACTGAGATCGGGCGCGGTCGGGTGGAAGGATTCCAGCCTTCCGGCGTTCTCGCCGATTTCGTAGAAGTGACGGATTCGGCGTTTGAGAAGGCGACCGAAGAGTTTCTTCATGAAGAACTTGAATATGTCGTCGTAAAGGACTGGAACGAAGCGGATCAAGGCGTTGCATTAATGCGCGGAGACGTCGACGGGCGCGCGACGTTCCTGGTTCATCCGGAAGAGGACGCAAGCTCCGGACGCCAGCCCGGCATCATTGACGATGGCATCGCGGCGCGGCTCAGCGATGTACTTCGGCTGACCAATGGGCTGACGCACGCTCCGGCGGGCCTCATTCCTCGGCTGTCGCGTTGTTACATAGCTCACAATAAGGAAGCCGCTCAGCGGCTGTCGGTCGCCAATCCGGATTGCTACTTTCTGCTGCCGGACGGCGTCAGCTACCACGGTCATGCGGTTTCGGGTGGCAAGAAAACCGGCGGCGGACCGCTGGCTCTGAAGCGCGAACTCCGCGAACTGACCGCGCAGGTCAACCGCAAGCAGTCCGAAGTGGACGAGATGACGGCCTCGCTCGAAACCCTGGAACGCGAGACGGCGCAGATGTCCGAGGAGCTCGAAATCCTCCGGACCCGGTTGCAGGCGGAGGAGAAGGACGTCCTCGCGCTCGACCACGAACAGCGGAAGATTGCCGAAGACTATGCCCGCGCCGGACAGCGGCTTTCGGTGGCGCGGTTCGAACTCGACCGGCTGGCCAAGGACGAGGATCGGCTCCGGCTACAGCAGGAGGCGTCGCTCGCCGCAGTCGCCGAGAAGGAGCAGGCGCGGTTCGATCAAGAGAAGACGCTGGAGGAGATCCGGTCGAGCTTCGAGGGCGAACAGGCCAATGCCCATCGGGTTTCAGAAGAACACGCGACGGTCCGGGCGGAATTGGCCGGACTCGACGAACGCCGCCGCAGCGAGCGGGCGGTGGAAGCGCGGCTCGATCAGCAGATCAAGGATCTGATCCAGCGCAAGGCGTTCCTCACGCACGACCTCGAACGCATCGGCGTCGAGCGCGCACGGCTGCTTACGGACAACGTCGAACTCGATCAGCGGGCAGCGACGCTGGCGGAAGAACTGCTGGCGATTGACGGCAACGTCCGCGGACTCGCCAGTCGCGAGGGCGAAGAGCGCCTTTCGCTCGCGGCGCTTGAAGAAGGCCTCCGGGCGCTACGCTACGAGGTCCAGGCGGCGCAGGAAAAACGAACCCAACTCGAGGTCGATCTGGTCCGGCGTCAGTCGGATTTGAAGTACCTCGACGAGACGTCGCGCAAGGAACTGAGTTCCGGCATCGACGAGGTGCTGGCGCTGGTGTTCGGCAAGCCGGAAGAGGGCGCCGCGGAGGAACCGACGGTGGTTCTCGACGAAGCGGCGCTCGCCGAATCCGAAGCCAAGTACATGGAGGTCCGGCAGAAGATCGAGAACCTCGGTCCGGTGAATCCGCAGGCGCTCGAGGAGTTCCAGGAAGCGTCGCTCCGCTACGACTTCCTGAACGCCCAAAGGCAAGACCTGCTCGATTCAATCCGCGACACCGAGAAGGCGATCGCCGAGATCGACGTCGAATCGAGGCGCCGGTTCACCGAGGCCTTCCACGCGATCAACGAACATTTCAAGGAAATGTTCCGGACGCTATTCGGCGGCGGAGCAGCCGAGATGCGGCTCACCGACGAGAACAATGCCGGCGATTCGGGAATCGATATCGTGGCCTCGCCCCCCGGCAAGAAGCTGCAGAACATCCTACTGCTTTCAGGCGGTGAGAAGTCGCTAACAGCGATGTCGCTGCTGATGGCGATCTTCCGCTATCAGCCGAGCCCGTTCTGCATCCTCGATGAGGTGGACGCGCCGCTCGACGAGCCGAACATCATCCGCCTGACGCGGCTGCTCAAAGAGATGTCGGCGCAAACGCAGTTCATCGTTATTACCCACGCCAAGCGCACGATGGAATCGGCGCAGGCGCTCTACGGAGTGACGATGCAAGAGCCCGGAGTTTCAAAGCTGGTGTCGGTGAAGTTCGAACCGCTGCCAGAACAAGCCCCGCTGGAACTGGCCATGGCCGGCGGCGGCAAATAGTCTCGGAGTCGGCTGATCCTTCGCTTTCGCTCCGTGTGTGAGACGGCGCCGGGTAGTCTTCCGGCGCCGTTTTTTATGGGCGGCCGTCCGTTCAATTGCTCATTGTTTCAGAGCGCTAAGTACGGTAAGTTTGAAGTTATGAGCACGCTCGCGAATCTCAATCCCTTCGTCTCGACTGAGCCGGAAGTTGAGGTTGATGCGGAGACCAGCCGTCTGTAGACGAGCGAATCCAGTCGGCCGACGAAGGCCACCTCATGTCGGCAAGCGACGCGTCCATGCGAATCGAGCGATGGCTTTCAAGCTCCTCTACCACGAAGACGCTTAGAGACCGCTTACTGCGCCCGTTCGGGCGATCTTACGATCCGAACACGAGGGACAGACAGAATCATCGAACTCATTGTGCGGCGAAAGCGACGGAGCGGACGCGAAGTTTGAGAGTTGGGCGGGTTTTCCTGCACGACGTCTTTAGCCATGTCTCGAATCGCTCGCGGCATCCTACCGGGATTGCCCTATCACGTAACCCTCGTAACCCAGCGCGGTACTGATCGCAAAAATGCCTTTTTTACGGCGGATTCGCTTGCGAAAATCACCGTCATAGCGGGCAACGCATTTCTGAAACTCGTCGGCGGGGAAGTGCTCCATCACCTGCGCGAAGACCGTTCGACCAACATACATCCCTCATTGTCAGGCTCGTCCGATCTCTGCCTACCCCTCAAAGGGCGAAAACCCGCTCGAAAACTTTCAAGTCGAAAAATCTGAAAATGGCACCTAACTGTCGATGCTGCCTTAGCTTGCAGCTGGTCCGACGATGCTCAGCCGGACAGTAGTGC
>JAYVTO010000034.1:0-36254 GCA_043788745.1 Acidobacteriaceae bacterium | reverse complement strand
GGACCGAGGGATTCACTATGTGGCGGCCGAACAAGGGGATGTGATGGCGCTTTTTGTTGGGCGTTGCCGGGTGATTGATTCGTACGCGCGACCTGACGGTGAGGTAGCGGTTGTGGTGCCGAACGAATATTAGTACGCACGACCTTACGGTCGCGCCTCGCGTGTTGCCGATGGAGGATTGGTACGCACGACCTTACGGTCGCGCCTCGGTTTTAGAAAGTGAGGCTTGGATTTGTTCGCGGTATTCGGCGGCTTTTTTGAGAACGGCGGCGGTATCGAGCGTGAGCATTTTGCGGTCGCGGACGATGACTTGGCCGTTGACCATGACGTCGCGGACGTCGGAGGCCTTCAGCGCGTAGACGATTTGGGAATAGATGTTGTAGAGTGGCGCGGCGTGTGGCTGGGTTGTGGAAATGGCGACCAGGTCGGCGCGCTTGCCTGGTTCGATGGAGCCGATCTGGGATTCGAGGCCGAGGACGCGGGCTCCGCCGATGGTGGCCATTTCGAGAGCCTGGAATGCGTTGACGGAGCGGGGGTCCATGGAGGTGACCTTTTGCAGCTTGGCGGCGAGGTCCATTTCTTCCATGAGGTCGTGGTCGTTGTTGCTGCCGGCGACTCCGTCGGTGCCGAGGCCGACGTTGATTTGGTTCGCGAAGAACTTGAGGATGGGTGCGACGCCGCTGGCGAGCTTCATGTTGCTCGATGGGTTGTGGGCGATTCCGACGCCTTTGCTCTTGAGGATCTGGATGTCGGCATCGTCCACCCAAACGGCGTGGGCCGCGACGGTGCGGCCGTTGAAGACGCCGAGGGAATCGAGGACTTTGACGGGGCTCATCTTGCGGGCGGCGAGGGCGTCGTCGTGCTCTTTCTTCGTCTCGTCGATGTGCATGATCAGCGGCACTTTGTACTTGTTGGCCAGTGCCCGGGCGGCCTTCAGACTCTCGTCGGAGTTGGTGTAGAGAGCGTGCGGCGCGGGCGCGGGCGTGATGAGGCTGTCGTTTTGAAAGCGCCGCAGGAAGTCTTCCGTGCCGGCGAGGGCGAGTTGAGGCGTCTTGTAGTCGGCGACAGGGAATCCGATGATGGTTTGGCCGAGGACTCCACGAAGGCCGGCGTCTTTGGTTACTTCGGCAACGACCTCCTCGAAGTAGTACATGTCGGTGTAGGTTGTGGTGCCGGAGAGCGCCATTTCCAGGCAGGCGAGGCGGGTGCCCCAGCGAACGAAGTCGCGGGTGACGTTCCTCGCCTCGGCGGGGAAAATGTAGTTCTGGAGCCAGTCCTGTAGGCGGAGGTCGTCGGCGATGCCGCGGAACAACGACATAGCGGCGTGGGTGTGGGTGTTGATGAAGCCGGGCGTGAGGACGCCGTCAATGTTCAGGCGCTGCTTGGGCTGGTAGTCGCGATCAATCGCGGCTTGGGTTCCTACGGCGACGATGCGCTGGCCACGGATGGCGACGGCGCCGTGATCGATGACGCGTCGTTGGGCGTCCATCGTCACCACCCAGCGGGCGTGCCAGATCCAGTCGACGGGTTCGGCGCTGAGGGTGAAAGCGAAGGCGAGAAGCAGGCTACAGGAACGAATCATCAAAGGGCCTCGGGAACAGGTCGCGCAGGCGGACGGTTTCGGTTTCGCCGCGCGGATTGACGAGCAGGATTTCGATATCGCCGCAGAATTCCCAGAGAATCTGGCGGCAGGCGCCACAGGGCGGCGTTTGCGAAGGGCCGGCGGCGGCGACGGCGATGCGCTTGAACTGGCGGGGTTTAAGACCCTCGGAGATGGCCTTGAAAACGGCGACGCGCTCGGCGCAGACCGTGAGGCCGTAGGTCGCGTTTTCGACGTTACAACCGGTGTGGACGCGGCCCGCGTTATCCTCAAGCGCTGCTCCGACGAGGAAGTGGGAAAAAGGCGCGTGCGCGTTGTTGCGGGCGGCGAGTGCGGCAGCGGCCAAGGGATCGAGCATGTTGGGAACCCTCATTGTAGCTTCGATTGTTAGAATGAAGTCCGCTTATGCAAGACGCTTTGGATTTCTTACGCAGCCGCATTGGGGGGCAACCGAGTGTTGGCGTGGTGCTGGGTTCGGGGCTGGGGGCGTTCGCGGATACGCTCACGGATCGGGTGGAGATCCCTTACGCGGAGATTCCGGGGTGGCCGCAGTCGACCGCGGTAGGTCATGCGGGGAAGCTCGTGGTTGGCGGCGTCGGGGGCGTAACGGTCGCGACGCTGGCGGGACGCGCCCATTTCTACGAAGGCTATACGCCGCAGCAGGTGGTGTTCGGGGTCCGCACGCTGGGGCGATTGGGCGTGAAAAGCCTGATTTTGACGAATGCGGCGGGCGGAATCAACGTGAGTTACGGGCAGGGCGCGCTGGTGCTGATTTCGGATCATATCAACCTGCAGGGGACGAATCCGTTGCTGGGTCCGAACGAGGATTCGCTGGGGCCCCGGTTTCCGGATATGAGCGACGCGTATGCGCGGGCGTATCGGGCGATTACGCAGTCGGCGGCCAAGGAATTGGGGATTGATTTGCCGGAGGGCGTGTATGCGGCGCTGTCGGGACCGAGTTATGAGACTCCGGCGGAGATCCGGTATTTGCGGGCGATAGGCGCGGATCTGGTCGGCATGTCCACGGTGGGCGAAGTGATTGCGGCGAATCACATGGGGATCCGCTGCATGGCAATTTCGTGCGTCACGAACATGGCGGCGGGCGTGCTGGATCAAAAGATCAATCACGAAGAGGTGCTCGAGACGGGCGCTCGCGTTCGGGATACGCTGGTACGGCTGTTGCAGGCGGTGATTCCGAAACTGTGAGCCGTCGGCGGCTTCGACGAAGCGCGATTGCGAGCGCCACGCCTCGCCTGTGACTTTGCACCGCAGATCCCTTGACAAATAGTCAGCGTGCGACGATCAGTCCGCGGTACATTCCCATGCCGCAGGTAAAGCGCAGTTCTTCGGTTCGCGAGCCGGGGAGTTCGACGAGCAGAGTTTCGCCTGACGGGAGGCTCTTGCGGATTCCCAGTGACGGGAAGACGATCTCTGAGCCGCAGTTCGGAGTGCGATCGCGTGTGAAGGCGAGCACGACCGCTTCGGTTGTTGGCAGTTTTAGGCTGGCGGGTTCGAACCCGCGGGCGCTTACTCGAATTGGGATCGCTCCCTGCGGGATCTCGCTCTTGTGCGGCGCGGGTCGGTTTCCGTCTTCGACTCGAACCACAAAGGGCACCGTGAGGACTGCGCCGGCGAGTTGGAATTGCGCCCATAGCTTGTAGATGCCGGCCTTCGGGAACGCAGTAAGGAAGCGTACTTCGTCCGGCGGCGGACCAAGCGCGGTATGTGTGTGATTGGCTGTGGCGGCGAGCGATGAGTCTTCGAGCGGGTGCGCGTGCGCGAAGCTTTGCAGATCGGCGCTGATGAGGATGACATGGGCCCAGGCTCCGAGGTAGGGCTGGAGCTGATCTTTGGCGCCGGATAGCTTTAGCGTCATCGGTACGTCGGATCCACTCGCGAGGAATGGCGGCGCGACCAGTTCCACGGAGAAGGCTCCGCGCGTCTGCTTGGATCTCGATACTTCGAGAGGCTGCGACGATGCGGTCGAGCCTTGGACCGTGATGTCGAATTGTTCGACTCGCGGTACCTCGCCGGGCAGGGCGAAATTGGCCCAGAGGCGATACGTTCCGCCGTGCGGGAACACGTACGTCACATCGTAGACGTCGGCAGCGGAGATCTCCGGGTGGATGTGATCGAAATCGCCGAGATCCGAGGAGGCGACGAGCAGGTGAATTGGCCTCTCGTGAACGTACTCGAAGTGCCGAATGGCTTCGCCCTCGCGCCGCGCTTCCAAGCGAAGCGAAACAGGGTGGCCGGCTTCCGCGTTGATACGGTCAGTGCTCAGCGTCAACAAGGCCGAGGAGCCTTCGCCACGGCCGCCGATTTGTTCGTAGCGCGGCGCAGTGGCCCCGGGCGCGATGCCGTAGTAGCGCGGGCCGATGAGATAGGGGAACGCGAGCTTGCCGCTCGAATTCGTTGAGAGAAAGTAGGCGTAGGTGCCGCTCGGATACTCCGGCGTCCTGGTGAATCGGCCGTTGTGCGCATCCAGATCGCCGGTGCCTGCAACGTATTCATAGTCTTCGGCGTAGGTTCCCAGCGGATTCTCGACGTCGACGTTCGGGCCATGCTGGCCGGGTGTCAACTGCGTGCCATCGGGCCACGCATGACGCCGCTCGATTTTGCGAACTCGATAGCTCGAGCGCATCCGTTTGAGCCCGCCTGTGCCGTCAGCGTCCGCAAAGCCCCAAGGGCCGTACACGGGATAGCCATCGAGCGCAAAGCCGATCAACGGCGAATGCCGCCGGGTGTTCGCGGCGAGTTGATCGAGAAGGCCTGACGCGGACGGATGCGTCAGTTCGTTGCGCGGACGGCCCGTCGCGGTGAGCGTGCCGTTGTCGCTGGCCGCGACGGCGTCATAGTGCCATAGATTCGAGCCCTGGTACGACAGTGCTTCGAACTGATTGTGAATCGGCATTCCGTTGAGGAACACGCCGATCACTTGCGCCGGCACGCGAGCGCCGATGCCGTCCGCCGGTTTCGGACGACGCGGAATTCGAAATGCGAATTCCTGAACGCCTTCTCTTGGAATCGGCGGCGTCTGCAGCGGGCCGAGATAGCGAAGGGAAATACCGGCCGAACGGACGACGACCAATTCGTTGCCAACCGCCACGGAACGCACATCCGGCAGAACGCGAGCGGCAAGGCTCGACGTAGCTGCCGGACCCGCGATCCACGCGGACGAGACAGGTTCCGAGGCAGACGCGGTCAGGGTCAGCGCAAAGGAACAACGAATGAGAGCGAACGATCGCATCCGGTTCCTATTGGACGACGATGTACACGGGATTCGAGGGCTTTCCGGCAGTGGTTAGCACGACACTGACATTGCCCTTACCGGCGGCGCTGGACGGAATCAAGATGTTGATCTGGTCGAGCCCCGGAAAGGTTCCCTGCGGTCCCGAATAGGCAACGGTTGCCTCGACGCCGCCGACGGTCGCGGTGGTTCTCGCGGTGCCGATGCCGGAACCGTAGAGAACAAGGTAGACCGGATCGGAGCCTAGGACGACAGGCACCGCCGCGGTACCTGCCGGGCCCGTCGTGGCCACGCTTTCGTAGATCTGTTGCGTACCGCGCTGCCGCACGATTTGGGCGTTGGCAAGGCCGTCGGCAGTTTGTGCGAAGACGTTCGGATAGGAAGACGTAACAAAGATGTTCCCACCGACGGCGACGCCGTTCGTCGCAATGTTGACGCGCGCCGTACCCGCGGCCGTGTTGGCTGGCACGCGATAGTTCACCTGGGTGGGCGACACATAGAGAATGCCGGCAGGCCGTTGTGCTCCGGTGGCATCGGTAACCGTTACCGTAGTCGCGCCAAGTGTCGTGGGCCAATCGGTTGCGCCAGGCGAAGCCGTGTTCGTCACGGTCCCGAAACTGGCGTTGAACTGCGCGTACGCGGAAACCAGCGATCCAGCAGCAATGGCGCCTCGCTCACCCGCTGCGGCGGAGTAGTGGTTGGCATGCGCCGCCACGCCCCCGCCGCCCGCATCGTCGGAGGTGGTATTGCTATAGCTCGCACCATCGAGCAGATTGAAGATCGCGACGCCGTTCACCCACAATCCGACCACGCCAAGCCCCGTCGCGGTTTTCGTCGCAGCGACCGCGGGTGCGCGTGTCAGGCGGATCTGGAGATTCGTCGACGAAGGCCAATTCTGGAACACGCCGCCTTGATCGTTGCCCGCGAACCACGGGCCAATGACATAGCTCGGCAGGTTGTTGGAGTTAATGTAGATGTTTGCCGCATTCGCGCGAATCCGTTGGCTATCGGCGAGCGCATCGGTCCTGTTTCCGCCGTTGACCGTGACGCCGGCCGGAGCATTCTGGGGCCAGGTCGTCGCACTGCCCGCCGACGGATCGAAACCGGTGATCGCGCGCGCGAACTGTTTTGTGCCCTTGGTGTACCAGGAGGAAAGCACAGGATCGGTGGACGGCGTTTGCGTCAGCGCTCCGTTGGTGAAGTAGTCGGCAGCGTCAGCGGGAACGGTCTGCGCGTTGCCGCCATTCATCGTCCCGTAGTACTGGACATTCATGATGTACGGGAAGGCTGGCGAGCCGTCGTCGTTCACGGTTACGAAATAGGCGTACGTTCCGGCAGGGAACTCGGGCGTCACCGTGAAACGGCCATTGTATTGGTCGAGGTCGCCAAGGCCGGCGACGTATTCGTAGTCGTTGACATAGCGGCCCAGCGGGAACTTCGCATTGACGTCGGGTCCATACTGGTTTGCCGCGAGATTCTGCGTGGAGTTCGGCAGGAACGGCAGAAGCCAATCGGGAAGCGTGCGCCGCTGCGTGATCGTGCGTAATCGGAAGCTTGGGCGCACGCGGCGGACTGTGCTTTTCGCGTCATTTGCCGTCGAGTAACCGTACGGCCCGTAGACCGGATAGCCGTCCGCCGCCCAGCCGACAATCGGCGAGTGGGTCCACGGGGCGGCCTTCTCCGCGTACTGTGTTCCGAGTCGACCGGTATAGACGACAGTCAGATTGTCGCTTAGCTGTGCTCGCAAGCAGACGGGGTTGATGTGGTGATGGTACATGCCTTGACCAGGCTGGTGCCCATTGCAGTAATCGAACGTTTCGATTTCACCGTACGCCGCATTGCGGACCCAGACTCCGTCGCCTTGGGCGCCGGGGCCTCCGCCTGGTTGTGCGAAAAGAGGACTCGATGTGGTTGCCAGCAGGCAGAAAAGAAATAGACCGGGCTTCATCATGTGATTTCTGGCGGACTAGCTCCGCCGCTTCCTTTTCAATCTACGTATGAATTTGACGCGACCCGCGAATCGCTTCTCGCGAGTCGCACACCTCACCTGACGGGGGCGGCTGTTGATTCGCTTACGGAGACTGTCGAATTATTCGCAACGCAATCTTAGCTGGGTGTTCATTGGGTCGAAATGTTCCCGGCTTGCCCTTGGCAGTTGCCCCCGGACATTTTAAGGAGAACGCCCTTGACTCTACGTGCTGTACCCACCCTCTTGTTTTCGCTGATCGCTTCGATCGCGCCCATGTTGGCTCAAACCGCACCGCCGCCGAGTGTCCGCATTGCTCTTCCCGAGCGAACACGGCTACTGCAGGGCCAGTTCGTCGACCTGGTGCTTGAAGTTCGCAACGCTGCGGCCGTCAGCGGCATCAAGGTCACGGCCGGCGATGTCGATTTGACCTCCAAATTCAGCGCGCCGGGCAGGTCCGAGGTAGCGGAATCACGACCGCCGCGGACGTTAACATGGATCCGGCCTACGACAAGCTTGGCTTTCCAGCGGCCGGCTTCGGAACCCCTCGCGACGCTTGGCACGTTTATCGATCAACCGAGGCTCGACTGGATGACGGGAAAGGCGATCAAGATTCTTCCTTCGACCATCACTGGCGCGGTGTTCATCCTGATGGTAGAAGCCGCACTGATCGACAAGCAGTCGCACCCCAATCAGGCTGCCGGTCAGATCTGGGACACCATCGAGTTTGATCGCGCCATCGGAGTCGCCCGTACCTGGGCGGCACGCCGCTCGCAGAGGGACACCCTGATTGTCGTCACGGCGGATCACGATCAGTCGATGAGCATCCTCGGCGTTACCAATTCGCTCGACCAAGAGTACTTCAACCACGGCAAGAGCGAGAAGATTACGCACAACACGGCAGCCGGAGCCCAGGTTCATACCGTGTACGGAGACTCCTTCTCAACCGTCCGCGCTGGTCTGCCCTTCATCAACAGCAGCACCGGCGCCTCGAATAACGGCGGTGTCGCCGGCAAAATCGCGATAAGGCGCCATCACGGCGCCGCGATTTGATATAACTGCTGCAAGGCCTGATCCAGGTTTTGGCCGGTTGCGCAGGAGGCGTCTATGACATTCGGCACGCAGTGGAGCGCACGATCGCGCGGGATCGTTTTCGGCGCGGCATTGGCCGGACTGTCAGGGGCTTTCTTGTTTGGGGAAAAGACCAAGCCCATCGAGATCCGCATTCTCTCCTCGCGGCCCGATCTCGTAAGCGGCGGCGATGCGCTGGTCGAGGTCCGAACCGCGCAGCCAATTCAACAGAAGGAATTCGTTCTCCGGCTCAACGGAAGAGACGTAACTGCCGTTCTCAAACCAGCCGGTGACGCGCGCCGTTTTCAAGGCCTTGTCGCCGGGTTGAACATCGGCAACAATACGCTGCAGTCAATGCTGACCGGAAAAGGAGCGATGTCGTCGACGTCCATCACGGTCCGCAATTATCCCGCCACCGGTCCGATCTTGTCGGGCCCGCACCTGACGCCCTACGAATGCCGCACGGTCGAGTCCGGCCTTGGGGAGCCGCTGGACGCAAACTGTTCGGCCGCGCAGAAGATCGAGTACTTCTATCGGACTACCGACGGGGCATTCAAGCCTCTGCCGAATCCTGTTGGACCTCGACCTTCCGATCTGGCGACGGCTTCGGTCAACGCCCGCGCCGTACCCTTCCTCGTTCGCGTGGAATCCGGAACCATCAACCGCAGTATCTACCGGATCGCGATTCTCGATGACCCGAAGTCGACCGTCGAGCCATGGTCTCCGGGCTCGAGTTGGAATGGAAAGCTCGCCGTCAGTTTCGGCGGGGGCGCGGGCACGCAATACAACCAAGGAGTGAATCAAGCTACCGCCGCGCTGAATCTCTTGTATCTGTCGCGCGGCTTCGCGCACATGGTTTCGACCGAACTGGTGAATCAGCAGCACGGCAATGCTGTCCTTCAAGGTGAAACGCTGATGATGCTGAAGGAGCATTTCATGAAGCGCTACGGCGTGCCGAAGTGGACCGTTGGTAATGGCGGATCCGGCGGTGCAATCCAGCAGTTACTGATCACCGAAATCTATCCCGGCTTACTCGACGGCTTGCAGCCGGCGCTCTCTTTCCCGGATTCGACCATGCATACTCCCGACTGCGGCCTCTTCCAGAATTTCTGGAGAAAAGCAGATCCCGCCGCCTGGACCGAAGCCAAGCGGATCGCAGTCGAAGGTTATACGAAGGGCACCTGCGCCGCCTGGGAGCGCACATTCGTACCGGTCTATACGGCGACGAACGCGGCCGGTTGCGCGCTCAACAACAAGAGCCTGATCTACAACCCCACCACCAATCCGCACGGCGCGCGCTGCACGGTGCAGGACATGCGCGTCAACATCTATGGGCGCGACCCACACACCGGCCACGCGCGCAAGCCGCAAGACAACGTCGGCTTGCAGTACGGCCTCGCGGCGTTGAACAAAGGCGTTGTTACGGTCGACGAGTTTCTAGATCTTAACGAGAAGATGGGCGGCAACGACATGGACGGAGGCTTCATCGCGAAACGAAGTGTCGGCGACCTGCTGGCGATTCCGGCCGTGTACGCCAGCGGCCTGATGAACTCCGGCGGCGGCGGACTCGCCAACGTGCCGATCCTGCATTCGCGCGGCTACACCGACGCAATCGGCGACATCCACGATCGCCACCGGGACTTGACAATTCGCGCCCGCCTGGAAAAGTCGAACGGCCGCTCCGACAATCAAGTGATCTGGGTCGGCCCCCAGCCGCAGCGATCACAACCACGCTCCGGCGCGGATCTGGCAGCCCTGTCTCTGGACGCCATGACGGTCTGGCTCGACGGAATCGCCGCCGATCCCGTACCGCTGTCGACAAGCAAAGTAGTCGCCCACAAACCCTCGGAAGCCGTCGACGCCTGCTGGGACACGGCGGGAAACAAGATCGCGGAGCGCGCGAGCTTCGATGGCGCTGGCAGGTGCAATGAACTGTACCCAGTCCACAGCGAACCGCGCCTCATCGCAGGAGCACCGCTCACGAACGACATTTTGAAATGCCAACTAAAGCGGATCGATTTCGCCGACTACAAAGCGGGCTTTACGGAGGCGCAAAAGGCTCGCATGGCCGACGTCTTTCCCGGAGGGGTCTGTGACTTCAGCAAGCCAGGGGTAGGGCAAGGTCCTCTGAAAGGCGCATACCAGAGGTATTGAAGCGAATATGCTTGCCGGGAAGATTGTCCGGCCAATGGGCACGCGAGTTTGTTCGCCCAGTGCCTATGCCGCTGTAACCGCGTTTCCGAATTTTGCCCTCGTCCTCGGTGTCGAAGAAATCCTCGCGGAGATGGTTGTGAAAGGTGCGCATCAACATGGGACCGTGCACCGGCGCAAAACCGGAGCGGAGCAGGCGGATCGGGCGCCGGTCACCTGAGGGGCAGAAACGAAATCGAGCTCCACACCGAGCATAGCGTTCCCGCTATTTCGTGGGCCACGACCGCGGAGATGTTTAGTTGCTGCCGCGGTGCTGTTGGTTTCTGGGGGTCATGAGGCGCTCGCCCGAGTCCGCTCACTTCGTTCGCGGTTCTTTGGGGGGGGGCTCGCTTACGCTTGCGGTGCAGAAGCGAGATCCCTTCAGCCTAGCGGTAGTGCCCCTTCACCTGATTCCAGCGAATCGTGACCAGATCGCCGAACGACTTGAGGCCGGTCAGCAGGCTGACCTTGGTGCCCTCCACGTTGTTCCAGACGACCGGCACTTCGACTGCCTTGATGCCGAGCTTGCGGGCAATAAAGAGGTCCTCGACGTCGAACGAGAAGCCGTCCAGCCGTTGCCTGGGAAATATGCGCGCCGCCGCGTCCGCGTGGAACAACTTGAAGCCACATTGCGTGTCGCGAAAGGGGAGCCGGACGGCCGCCCGCATCACCAGATTGAAGAACCGGCCGGAGAGTTCGCGCAGTAGCGGTTGATGGACACCAACGAGCTTCCTGTTGAGGGCGCGCGAACCAATCGCGACAAGCGCATCGTTCCGCCGAACGGCATCGAACAGCTTGTGTAATTCCTCGATCGGCGAAGACAAATCGGCGTCGGTCGAGAGACGCCACTCGCACGTGGCCACCGTCATCCCGTTACGAACGGCGTATCCCTTTCCGCGATTGCCTGGGTTCGCTACCAATCGAAAGCCGGCATGGGTCTCGGCAAACTTCTGCACCACCGCCGCAGTGCCGTCGGCAGAGCCGTCATCGACGATGAGAACCTCGTAGGGCGCGAAGTCCGAAGCGTCCAGGAACTCCGCCAACCGTTCGAGCGTCGCCGGGAGCCGCTTCTCTTCGTTGTAGGCCGGAACGATGATGGAGAGCGAAGGCAATCGCTTACTGTAGCGCAGGAACAGCCAGCAACGCACCCCAATGGAAACCTGCCCCGAAGCCAGCAAATACAATGGGCTGACGCAATTGCGCGCCGGCTGTTTGCTGCCATTCCGCGGCGGCTATCAGCATCGAAGCCGATGACGTGTTGCCGTACTTGGCGACGTTGGTGAACAACCGCTCGGCGGCGACGCCAACGGTTTGGGCGACCTTGTTCATCAGGTTTTGATTGGCTTGATGCATCAGGATGGCGCCGAGGTCCGCGGCGAGCACCGCGCCGGCGGACAACACCTCTTTGATCACGGAAGGCATCTTCTGCGACGCGTGCCGGATCACGACCATGCCGTTCATGCGGAGAGGTCCGTCGACGGGCAGGGCAAGCTCGGCGGCGGCGGTTCCGTCGGAGTGCAGCGCGGCTGCCTTTACTTCCCAGGCTCCAGATTTCGACGAGACCAGCGCTGCGCCCGCGCCATCGCCGAACAGGATGGCGGTGTTCTTGTCGGGCAAAGCACCGGAATCCGGCTTGGGCCAGACGACGCTCGACATCTTCTCCGTCGCGACCACGAGAACCTCGCCGTAGGACGGCGCGAGTTGATGGGCCAGCGTCAGGCCGAAGATCGATCCGGCGCTGGCGACCGGAACGTCGATAGCGGGTACGCCCGGGATGCCGAGGCGGAGGCCGATCTCAGACGCTGGACCGGGAAAGCGGCGCTCGCCGGTTCCGCTCGATACGACGATCAGGCCAATGCGGGAAGCGTCAACCTTCGCCTGGGCGAGGCAAGCCTGCGCGGCGCGGACTCCCATCTCGGCGACGGTCTCCGATTCGGCGGCAAAGCGCCGCTCCGAGATGCCCGACATCTGGACGATCCATTCATCTTCGACGCCAAGACGCGCGGCAAATTCCGCGTTGGGGACAACGCGCTCAGGAAGGTAAGCGCCGAAGGCGCGGAGAAAGGCCATGATGTGTGGCTACTTGTGACTTTCTATATAGGCTTCGATCTTGGCAATCGTTTCGAACTTGCGCGGCGTGAGGTCGGAATCCGGGACCGAGATTCCGAACTCCGTTTCGAGCGCGCCCACGAGTTCCGTGAGCGCGAATGAATCCAGGATACCGCTCTCGAACAGAGATTCTTCGGGGTCGGGATTCACGGGTTCCTTGGCAACGGCGCGAATGGCGTCTAGGATTCGGGCGGCTTCGCTCATACTAGAAGTATGCCCTACCGCTTAGGCATCGATTACACGCCCCGCGGCGACCAGGGGCAGGCGATCGAACAACTGACGCGCGGAATCCTGGACGGCGAGGCGCATCAGGTGCTGCTGGGCGTTACCGGATCCGGCAAGACGTTCACGGTTGCGAAGATCATTGAGCAATTGGATCGGCCTGCGCTGGTGCTGGCTCACAACAAGACGCTGGCCGCGCAACTCTATCAGGAATTCAAGACATTCTTCCCAGACAACGCCGTCGAGTACTTCGTCAGCTACTACGATTATTACCAGCCGGAAGCCTACATTCCGTCCGGCGACGTCTACATCGAAAAAGAGGCGACCGTCAACGACGAGTTGGACCGGCTGCGCTTGTCGGCAACGCGATCGTTGTTCGAACGCCGCGATTGCATTATCGTAGCCAGCGTCAGTTGCATTTACGGCCTGGGATCGCCCGAAGCCTATTACGGCATGTTGCTGATGCTCGACAAAGGCCAGCGAATTTCGCGCGACGAGATCGTACAGAAGCTGGTGGAAATCCTCTACGAACGGAACGAGGGCGACTTCCGGCGCGGCACCTTTCGCGTCCGCGGCGACGTCATCGAAGTGTTTCCGACATACGACGAGAATGCCTATCGCATCGAGCTGTGGGGCGATGAGATCGAATCGCTGAGCCAGATCGATCCGCTCCTGGGGCAGGTGAAACAGACCTTTCTGCGCTTGCCCATCTATCCGAAGACGCACTATGTCATGCGGCCGGAGACCAAGGAAGATGCCATCCGCAGCATCGAAAACGAACTTGGCTGGTGGAAGCCGGAGCTCGAGCATCAAGGCAAGTTGATCGAGGCGCAGCGTCTGTATCAGCGGACGATGTTCGATCTGGAAATGATGCGGCGAATCGGCTACTGCCACGGTATTGAAAACTACTCGAGGCATTTCTCGGGCAGGCTTCCGGGCGAGGCTCCGCCGACGCTGCTCGATTATCTTCCGAACGATGCGCTCGTGTTTATCGACGAAAGTCATCAAACGGTTCCGCAATTGCGGGGCATGTATCACGGCGACCGGTCGCGCAAGGAGACGCTGGTCAACTACGGTTTCCGGCTGCCGAGCGCGCTCGACAACCGGCCATTGACGTTCGAGGAATTTGAGAATCGCGTCAATCAGGTGGTGCATGTTTCGGCCACTCCAGGGCCGTATGAGTTGACGAAAGCGTCGGGCGTGGTGGTGGAGCAGATTATCCGGCCAACGGGCTTGATCGATCCGGAGGTCGAGATCCGGCCGATCAAGGGGCAGGTTGACGATCTGCTGCATGAAATCCGCAAGCGAACGGAGCGCGACCAGCGCGTGCTGGTGACGACGCTGACGAAGCGAATGTCCGAAGATCTTGCGGAGTACTACACGGAAGTGGGCGTGAAGTGCGCCTATCTGCATAGCGAGGTTACGACGCTCGACCGCATCAAAATTCTTCGCGATCTGCGCAAGGGTATCTTTGACGCGCTGATCGGAGTCAACCTCTTGCGCGAAGGCTTGGATCTGCCGGAAGTTTCGCTGGTGGCCATTCTCGACGCGGACAAAGAAGGCTTCTTGCGCTCCACCGGGGCGCTGATCCAGACGATGGGCCGCGCGGCGCGGAACATTGAGGGACGCGCAATTCTCTATGCCGACGTCATGACAGATTCGATGAAACGTGCGATTGGGGAAACGAATCGGAGGCGGGCGGTTCAACATGAATACAACGTTGCCCACGGGATTACGCCGCAGAGTATCATCAAGCCGATTGATATGAGCCTGGTGGCGATCGCGGAAGCGGACTACGTCACCGTTCCGATGGAGACCGAGGATCCAACCGACGACATGACCCGTGAACAGCGGACCCAGTTCCTGACCGAACTCGAAGAGAGAATGCGCGAAGCGGCGAAGAGGTTCGACTTCGAGCGCGCCGCGCAGTTGCGCGACAAGATCAAAGCGCTGAAGATGCCGGCCGCCTGAACGCCGGTGAAGCTACATTCATGTCCAATCGAATCGGACTCATCGCATCGGGCGCCGTCAGCGAAACGTTTGTCGCAAGACTGTCTTGGGTGCGCGAAGGTTTGGGCCCAGTCTATTCGTCGGTCTTGCGGGCAGCGAGCCGGATCGTGCACGGGCTGCGAGCGGGCTATCCGGTGGCGCATTTCGATCCGCTCTCGAAGTGTTCCCTGGTCCTGATTGTGGTTCCGGACGACGCCCTGGATGCAACCGTTGCGGCGATGGCGGGGGGTGCAGTGTGGAAGAACAAGACCGTGGTCCTGTGCCACTCATCGCGGGATAGCGGCGCTTTGGCTTCTCTGCGGGAACAAGGCGCGCAGTGTGCATCGCTCGATACGGTTCCGGCGTCCGGTGGGGCACAGTTTCTGGCGGAGGGTGACGCCCCTGCAATTGCCTTCTTGCGGCGACAGTTTGGGCGCACCAGACTAGTGGTTCTCAATCCAGGGGCGAAGGCGATCTATCAGGCTGGCGTTTTGTTGGCGACGGATGCGGCGTTAGCCATCACGGCGGGGGCCGTCGAAAGTCTTCGGGCGGCCGGGCTGGCGCGGTCGCTCGCCGTCGCCGTGGTCGAGGCGCTGGTCACACACACGGCGCGATCGTACGCAAAGGCGGGCAACCGGGCGGCCGCGGAAGCTCCGCCGCCGGAAATCCTGGCCGGCTACGCGGAAGCATTGCGCGCCCAGGATCCGAGACTCGCGCGCCTGTTCGAAGACGCCATCGCGCTGACGGCGCCGGGAGCCACGAACGAGACTTGATCGGAACCCGCGAGCACTTCCCCAAAACCTCAAGCGGCCACCAGGTCGGACCACCAGGTCTTGACCGCCAGGTCGACTGAGGCGACCCTGGAGGCGCGCATGCAGCGAGGCGAAGCCGACCGAAGTAAGCGCCCGGGCGCAGAGCCCCTACTGTTCTCGGCGTCTCGCTCGAACGCATTCAACAGCCGAAGAATCGCGACCGTCAGGAACTGTGAAAAAATCCTCCGCCCGCGCGCCAGCGAAGAACCGCGAACGAAGTGAGCGGATCTCACCCATAACAGCACGCTAATCCGCGGCGGCGCACGGGAGTCACCACGCCCCGACTTTGGAATTCGGACCAGCCCGAAACTGCGATCACACGCCTTACAACTGCTGAAAATGCTTGATTCAATGCCAACATGAAGGTCTCGTGTCTGCTGCGTCTTCCGCCGCGACGCTAGACCCCGCCCGAGAGTAGATCTGCCAACTGCCGATCCGACCGCTGTTTCACAACATACTTATGTGGTTCGACCAGTTCTGAATTCGTTCGGTACGCTGGCTTCGTTTCGCAAATATTGATCGGCACGCACCGACCGATTACGCGGCGGGCACCGAGACGAACTTAACGGTCATCGGGGCGAGGTGGGCCGAAGACTATGCTGGAGGCTAAGCCGCCCCAGTAGTCGGCGTCCCGTGCTGCGGTGCCCAATTCCACGAGCGCGAGATCCAAAACCTGCGGCTTCGACACAGGCTCGGCACTCGCTTGAGCGCCGCCGACCTTCGCCGCTAAGGTCTTTCATCGTGTCGGACCAGTGTTTTCCCATAGTCGAACAGCGCGCTTCTCAGGTATACTCTGCGTTAAGCGGTGGTGCGTGATCCTTCAGGATTCGAACGGAGCGCCGCGACTGAGGAGTTCAAAACATGAATTACTTGAAGCAGCACAAGTCCCGGGTTTTGGCCGCCGCTCTGCTTGCGCTCGGCATACTGCCGAATGTAGGCTCGGCCTCACACTCCTGGGGTGGTTATCACTGGGCGCGCACGACGGCACGGTTCACACTGAAGCTCGGGAACAACCTAACGAACAATTTAACCGCTAACTGGCAAGCGCAACTTAGCCAGGCGAGTTTGGATTGGAACAGTCCTGCGGCGGGAACAACAACCCCCCAAGAGACAATGATCGTCGCTGGCCAGTCCAACAAACGGTGTGCCATGGTAGCCGGGACCACCCAGGTGTGCGCCTCTACTTACGGAAATAATGGCTGGCTCGGCCTCGCGACGATCTCGATCACGAACAGCGTTCATATTACGCAGGGTTCGGCTAAGATGAACGATACCTATTTCAACACCGCCACGTACAATAACCCCAATGAGAAGCAGCACGTGATGTGCCAGGAAGTCGCTCACACCTTTGGGCTTGACCACCAATCCGTTGATGGCAGTACTCAGAACTCGTGCATGGATTATTTCTCGAACACCGGTACCAATGCCGGCAGTACGGCAAGCACGAAACCCAATGCCCATGACTTCGAGGAACTAAACAGCATCTACCTTCACCTTGACACCACAACCACGGTGGCAGCGGCGCCGACGACACGGCCCTCGTCCGCCGCGGGCGACAACGACGATCCCAATAGCTGGGGCAAGCTGGTGAGCCAGTCCAACAACGGACGCAGCTCGACCTACGAGGCCTACGACAGGGACGGTTCCAAGGTTGTGACGCACGTCTTCTGGACACTGGAAGCGGCGTCCAAGTGCCAGTCTTGCGACCATCGTTACGACGGCGGGCACTAACGGTTCAAACTGGTCCGAGTGACCAGCGCGAAGACGATCTGGCTTCCCATCTGAATGGGCGGGCAGTCTGGCTTCGTTCCGCAAGCGGGTTCTTCCGGCAAGCTGGCTTCGTTTTGCCAAAAGCTCCGCTCGATAGCTCGATTCGATTCGTCGCGTCCTTCCTTTGCTGTGGTCCAGGGTTCGCTCGGCACGAACCCTGGACCAGCAAGATCCTCCCGCAAGAATCCCCGTAAACTAAACATCATAAACGACTTCCACGCGATTGGTTTCGTTTCGCGCCATGGTCGCGGACGGCATCGAGGAAGTTCCGGGCAGGAGCAGCGTGATCGGCGAACCTACGCCGGATTCGGCGACCCCTGCATTCGCTTACAAAGACCACGCCGGTTCCGTGTGTAAAATAGTTCGACGCATCGGCTTCCAGGCTTTCGCAGAACGATGGCCGGCTAGCGCCGATCCTAAGGAGATCTATGACCCGTCCGCTCCGTTTTGCCATTTTGAGGCTGCTGCTCGCGTTGTCGCTTACGTTGACCGCGCTCGCGCAAGCGCCGGCCATCGCGCGCGCGAAGGTCGCGGGCCCTCGCGATCTCAGTCCTGCCGCGCCCGAATCCGTTGGCATGTCGTCGGAGAGGCTGCAGCGGCTGGACGCCGCCATGCGCAAGTTGGTCGACGAGAAGCAGGTTGGCGGCCTGGTGACGCTGGTCGCGCGCCACGGCAAGATCGTGCACTACAGCGCCAGCGGCAAGCTCGACGTGCGCAAGCCGGACGCTCTGCAGAAGGATTCGATCTTCCGTATCTATTCGATGAGCAAGCCAGTCACCGGCGTCGCGATGATGATGCTGTATGAAGAAGGCAAGTGGCAGTTGAACGACCCGGTGGCGCGCTATATTCCGGAGTTCGCGCGTATGAAGGTCTACCTGGGCAAGAATGACGACGGCTCGCCGAAGGTCGAAGACGTCAAGCGCGGAATGACGATCCGCGAGTTGATGACGCACACCGCTGGGCTGGGCTACGTGTTGAGCCCGATCAATCCGGTGGATAAGATGATTATCGACGGAAACATCTTGAACGCAAACGCGCCACTGCAGACCATGATCGATGGCCTCGCGAAGACTCCGCTGCTGGCACAACCGGGCACGCGCTGGTCCTACAGCATCGCGGTCGACGTGCAGGGTTACTTGGTCGAGAAGCTGTCGGGCATGTCGTTCGGCGAGTTCGCGAAGAAGCGGATCTTCGAGCCGCTGGGCATGAACGACACTGGCTTCTATGTGCCCAGAGAAAAAATCTCGCGCCTCGCGCAAGTGCACATGGGCGCCGGCCCGAATCTCACCGTCGATGAAAAGCGGCCCGATGCCACGGTGGTTCCATTAGGGCCCTCCGGCGGCGGAGGGCTGTATTCCACCGCAATGGACTACGCGCGCTTCTGCCAAATGTTGATCCAGGGCGGGCAACTGGGTGGCGCGCGTATTCTCGCGCCGCGGACCGTAGAGATGATGCGCACCAATCACGTCAACCCGGATCCGTTGAAGACGATGCAAGCGGGCACCGGCTGGGGCATGGACTTCCAGGTGGTGATGGATGCGGCCGCTGCGGGCGAACCGGTTTCGACCGGAACCTACAGTTGGTGGGGAATCGCCGGCACGTGGTTCTGGATCGACCCGGTCCGCGACCTGATGTTCGTAGGCATGGTGCAGCACCAGAACGTCGCGACCTCCCGGGCAATCCACGCGCTGTCGCGGAGCCTGGTGTATCAGGCGATCGTCGACTAGGCAAAAAAAGGGGGCTTGCATACCGCAAGCCCCCTCTCTAATCCAACCCCAAGGCTGCCGATTTTACTTCTCGACGATGTCGGACTTCATCGGTCCGAGCACGCCTAGAAGGGCCTGCTTGTCGGCGTCCTTCACTTTGAACTTGTCCAGCGCGCCGACGAGGTCTTCGACGAGAGCTCCGAAATCGGCTCCGGCGACTGCCATTCCCTTGTGCGCGGCCTTCATGTTCTTGCCCTTGTACTTACACGGGCCACCGGCGGCTTCGCAGATCTGATCTACCAGCTTCTTCTTGAACCCAGCGAGGCGCTTCGGGTCAGAGGCGGTCGCTTTGAAAAACGTATTGATCCGGCTGTCGGCCGCGACGCGGCCTACGAATTCGTCGACCACGGCGATAATCGCTTTCTTGCCGCCGAGGCTCTTGTACAGGGCGTCTTTCGGTGCCGCCGAAGCAAGCGAGCTTGCCAGGGCGACTGTCACGAGGATTCGAACGATGTGTTTCATGTAACTTTCCTTCTATTCAGATCGCAAGATATGGCTGTCAGCGGGCGACAGGGTTGTCTTCCAGAAACTACGTACCTAGACGCCCAATCGGATTTCGGAATGCCGTTGCAACTCCGAATTGTTCCGGCTTCAAGGTTATCATAGCCGCTAAAAGTTCGATTGCGATGACAAACGATGACAAACGGTAACATACGCGAGGCCTCTCTAGCCGCCTTGTGGTAAGACCCTTGCAGGTCACGACTCGGACGCGAAATGCCTGTATGCGCTAGTTCGCGAGCAACACAATCGATCCCCGCGAAAACGCGAACTTGCGCCCCGTGGAATCGATGACGCTAACCTGCGCCGTGTACTCACCCGGATTCAGTTTCGCCAACGGCACCTGGAACTGCAGCGGAATTGTGTTGAAGCGCGATGCCGCGAGATCGCTTTTGCGCAGCGGCTGTGACGCGAAGACCTTGCGTCCACCCTGCATCAGTTCGAGCTCCGCGATGACAGCGCCCTTCTTCTGCTCATTCAAGCTTGGATCGTAAACTTCCAGGTAAACCAGCAGATTCTGATCCTTTCGGAACACGCGAGTGACGCTCGGCACGATCTTCTGGCCGTCGTCGACCAGCGGACTTTTGGCCAGAATCTTCTCCTTTTCGCCTGCCGTTCCAACCGCGGCGGAAAGCTTCTCCTTCTGGTTCGACCACACGACGCTCGACAGGCGCACGCCTTTGCTTTGGCCACCCAGGTCGGGAATCGTGAAATTCGATTCGAACGTGCCCATCTTCCCCGTCTGATTCTCCCGCACGAGGAACTTGAGAACGTAATCGCCCGGCTGCAGGGAAAGGCCCGCGTCGTAATGCAGGTGGCGCTTAGCGAGTTGTGCCGCTGTCTCCTCCGTGAACTTGACCGGAATGGTATCGCGCACACCGCCGACCAACTTGCCCCGTTGATCGCGCACCTGCCCGATGAATTCGATCTCCGTCCCTTCGCCGCCCTTCTTCTTCGCCAGTGCGATCGCGGCACCCGGAATCTTCGCCGACAGCGGCACAAAGTAGCGATCCTTGGCCATACGGAAGTAGTCGATCTCGAGCGCAATCGGCAACTCGCTTACTGGATCGCCAGCCACCAGCGCTTCCTCCAATTGCCGCTCTTTGTCCGCCGAATTGAACTTCGCCCACGTCTTCTGCGCGTAGTAGCCGGCGCGATAGTCAAGCTTCGCTTGCGGTGCCGCGTTCGCCATCTTCACTTGAATCTTGCGAAAACGTCCGTCCTTCGCGTCGTTCGACGAATAGTAGCCGAGGATGTAGTAACTGTTGATGTCCATCTGCGCCTGTCGGATGCCGAGCGCAAGGTCGTTGCTGTCGAGCAGCGCCTTGCCGCCGGTGTCTGCCGCCAGCGAGAACAACGTTTCCTGTTGACCCTGGAACTTCGCGTTCTGACTTCGTTGCGCGCGCCCGCTAAATACCGATGTTCCGCGCGGAGAAGCTGTCGACGCGTCTCCGGCCGGCGGAGTCGCCACGAGGCCGCGCGCGTCAACCGGATAAAACGCGACGTTCGCGCGCACAGCGGCGTTAATCGTCGAACGCAACTGCGATTGATTCTCCATGCCGGTCTTGCCCACGCCGCTCGAGAAATACACAAGCGCCTTTTTCTCCGCATACACGCCGAGCTTCTTCGCCGCAGTCTCCAGCGCCGCCAGCTTGCGGTCTGTGTTGAACATGTTAAACTCGCTATCGTCCGCCACGAAGCCACCGCTATCGTCGTCTTCGTCGGTGCCCGTGCTGCCGTCACCCGAGAGATCCGCGCCGTCGCCCAGCGCCATTTTGCGCAGCACCTCAAGCAGCAACTCGCGATCCGCCGTGAAATCCTGAACCATCTTGAAGCGATTTGAAAACGTCATGATCGCGACCAGGTCCGTCGAGGTCATCTGCTTCCGCAGGAACTCTTCGCCTGCGTCCAGGGCGCGCGCCTGATCGGTCTGGGGCATCGAAGTGAAGTCGAAGAACAGCGCGAGCAGCCGCTTGTCTTGAAACTTAATGGGCGTCGGCTTGCCAGTTGCAGCAGTGGCTCCGGCCGCGATCGCGGTTGGCCGCAAGGTCTCGACGATCGTCCCGGGAGTGCCTTCTTTCGGCACGGGCGGCAAAGCATCGCCTTCGAGCTTTTGTAACTCGAACACGTCGATCTTCTGTGGTTTGCCGTCCTCCAGCAAAATGAAATCTTCCTTCTTGAGGTTCGTCAGCAGAGTTCCGTTCTTGTCGCGCGCGGCCACGTTGACGACAACCAGGTTGCTATTGACGCTGAACGTCGCAGGCTGCTGGCCGTGCACTTGCGGAGTGTCCAACAGCGCAACCGCCAGCAAAAAGACGAGAGAACGCTTCATTAGAATCGGAACCTCAAACTTCCAGACAGATTGCGCATGCCGCCCGCGCCGGTCGCGCGCCCGTAGTCGATCCCGTTGACCGTGGTGCCGATATTCGAGATGTTCACGTGGTTCAGGCTGTTGTTCGATTCCACGCGGAATTCCAGATTCTTGCGTTCCGCCAGCTTGAACTGACGCCCAACGGACAGGTTCACAACCCAGTTCCCTGGGCCTCGAATCGTGTTGCGGCCAGCGGTGCCAAACACGCCGACGGGAACCGCGAACGCAAGCGGATTGAAATAGCCATCACCTGCGTAGAGCGGCAGCCCCGTGGCGTCGGCCCGCGCCGCGCCAACAGCACCTCCGTTGACCGAGCGGTTGCCCGCGACACGCGCTGTGAACGGGCCGCCTGTGTTGGCCGTCAGCCCGCCGTTGAGCGTCCAGTCTTTCAGAATCTTTGTCAGTCGATCATGCCCGGCGAGCAGCGTGCTGTTATTGCCGAACGGCGAAGTGTAGATAAAGGAACTCGTCAGCGTATGCCGCCGGTCGAAACTCGAAAGCCCGCGCTCGGCCGAAAGATTGCGGTCGTCCTGCGCGACCGAATTGCCGCCTCCGCCCAGCGTCGACGAATTGTCGATCGACTTCGCGTACGTGTAAAGCATGTTGTACGAGATGCCCTTGCGGAAGCGGCGCGTCAGGCGCGCCTGCCCCGCGTGATAGATCGAATTACCTTCCGGCGAGTCGTACGTAAAACCCACCGCGTTGCTGATGCCGCGGTTGCCCGTCAACTGCGCCGCGCGATTCGGAATCCGCTGGATGTCCAGCCGCGTTCCCTTCGTTCCCAAATACCCAATCTCAACCACCAACTGCCCAGGCAGATTGGTTTGCACGGACGCGTTCCATGTCTGCGCGTAGCCCACCAGATAGTTCAGATTCACAGCGAACGTGTTGAGCACCGTCTTGTTCGCCTGCGTCGTCGCAAGGCCGTTCTTCAGCGTGAGCACGGGCACATCGACCCCGGCCGTCAGCGTCGTCGTCGTGGCGAACGGCGGCTGCGCGGCGAGCCGCGATGCGAACCCGTTGAACACGCCGCCGTTGTAATACCATCCGTAGCCAACCTTCACCACGGTCGCTTTTTCGGGGCGCGGTTTCCACGCGAGCGCTACGCGGGGAGCCAGATTATTCTTGTCGGATTTGATTAACGCATCTGGAAGCGCGCCAGAGTACGGTCCCACCTGACCCGGCAAAACCGAAGATACCGCCGTAAAGCCCGACGCGATATCAAGGTTTGCAATATTTCCGTACTTCTCACTGAGCGGCGGAAACAGTTCGTAGCGCAGGCCGAGGTTGATCGTCAGATTCTTGCGCCAGCGCCAGTCGTCCTGGACGAATGCCGCGAACGTGATACCGCGCATGTACGTGCTCGTACCGCCAAATCGTACGCTGCTGCTTTGCGCCGAGCCCAGTAGGAAGTCTGCGAAATCGTAGCCCGTCTTCGGCGTCGCGACTCCGTTGTCGATCGCGCTCGTCGCAAGCCCCGAAAACGAGAAGGAGCCGCGCGCGTTCTGGTCGGTTCGATTGTCGACATGCAAGCGGCTAAATTGCGCGCCCAGACTCAGGTTGTGTTTGCCCCTGGTGAAGTTCACGCTGTCGTTCAATCCAAACGTCTGCGTGCGCGAAAGTATCGCGCTCGCGTCCGACAACGCGCCGTAGTTGGTGAAGCTTAAGTTCGGTGGACCATAGTTGATGGGGTCCTTCGACGCGCCGGCAATGCCCAGCGTACCCGCCACATCCGTCTTGAACGCGAAGAACGGCGTCGTTTCACTCACGTTGCGGTTGAACGTCACGCGGAACGTCTGAAAGCTGCGCCGCCCAAGATTATGCGTCCAGCTTAAGTCGGCGTTGACGCCGGATCCGCCGGTCTCGTCGCGGAACCCATACACCTGCTGGTTCTGCCCGTTCCGATGTTGATAGCCAACCGAAAACGCGAGCCGGTCTTTCTTCGTCAGCGTCTGATTCACGCGGACGTTTATGTTCTGCGAATTCTGCGGCACCGAGAGCAGCAATTGATAGTTCTGCACAAGCCCCGGTTGATTCGGATTCGGGAAGTACGGCAGCAGGCCCTTCGCAATTGGATCGATGCGCGCGAGTGGAATCGTGTTGTTTGCGAAGGGCAGGCGCGTCTGCGGATCGTAGATCACTCCGCGCGAAAGATCGAATGCGCCTGCCTTCTCAGATACCAGCGGCAGCGTCGCATTCGCGCTGTACGGATTTTTCGCCAGATTGCCCGAGTAGTTGAAGAAGAAGAATGTCTTGTCGCCGCTGTAGAGCTTGCCGATCTTCATCGGACCACCAATTGCGGCGTTGATCCGATTCTGCGCATACGAAGCGCGCGGCAGGTTGTCGCCGTTGATCGAATACGGCCGCGCATCGAGCGCCGAATTGCGGAACGAATACGAGAGCGCGCCGTGATAGCCATCCTGCCCGCGCCGCGCGCGATTGCCAATCATGAATTCCGGAGGTGGTCCGCCGCGCCGGTCTCCGCCGCGCGCTCCAGCGCCGCCGCCTCCACCACCGCGTCCGCCGCCACCGCCCGGGCCACCGAATCCGCCTCCGCCGGGTCCGCCGAAGCCTCCTCCACCCGGTCCCCCGAATCCGCCTCCGCCGGGTCCCCCGAAGCCGCCTCCAGCCGCGCCGCGCCCCTCGGTCTGTATCCTCTGCCGCAACTCATCCGGATTCGTGCCGCCCGGACCCCCAAAACTCGGCCCGCCGAGCCCGCGCATATCCGACTCCGAAGTCTGGACGCCGCGGCTCAACGATCCGTTCAGCAGGAACGATTCGTTCGCGCCGTCCGCGTTCACCGATGCATCCGGTGGCGGTCCAGTCGTAATAGCAGCTTGAATTTGCGATTCAATATCGGGCCGCGCCGCGGGATCGGAGGCGTCCGGCGGCGCGCCTTCCGCGGCCGGTCGGCCTTGACCACCCGGTCCCCCTGGCCGTCCAAAGAATGTTCGCAAATTGAGTGTGAAGTCGGCGGTGCCCGCGCCGGTCTCCGGCACCGAGACTTCTTTCTTCATCGGATCGAACCCGAACATCTGGATGTCGATCGTCCAACCGCCCGGCGCCAGCCGCTCTAGACGATAGCGTCCAGTTGCGTCAGTCAGCGTTTGCACCACGACTGCGCCTTGCGTCGCGCGCACAGTGGCGCCCGGAATCGGTTGCCCGTCACTCTTCACCACGCCCGTTTCGACGGACCCGGTTTGAGCCGAGAGCAAACTGGCCGCTACGGCCATCAAAAGAACAATCTTCATCCGGACGCCCCCGTATTTCGATTACGGTCGGTTACTTCGTGCGCTTGGCGATCATCTCACGGGCCGGCTGATCCATGCCCTCGACCTTGGCGCTGAGTTTCATCTCGTCGCCCGAAACCGTACCTTCGAAGTTCTGTGTGATCGTCCGGTCCTGCATCGTGCGCGTCACCTTGAACATGACCTTGTCGCCATCGATCTTGCCGTCGCTGATCTCGATCGGCCCGCCGCGACCGCCAGTCATCGTGCCCGTCAGCTTTGAGCCGTCGGCTTTGAAATCAAACGTCTGCGTCATCGGTCCGCGCGGCCCTTGCGACTCCGCCGTCCACTTTCCCGTCACGTCGGCGGCGAACACCATCGCGGCGCACAGAACGCCCATCAAAATCATACGAATTTTCATTAATCTACTCTCCCTTGGAAGTTTTACAGATTGGAACTGACGTTGGTATGACGAGATGGCCCGGAACTGAGGTTACAGCGATGTACCAGATCGGCGAGGCGTCGCCCGCGTGGTTTTCGGCGGACAGACTGTGAAATGAGTATTCATGTGGCACCATGCGGCATGTTTCCGGAGTTCCCGGATGTGACGCAACGGGCCTTACCTTCCGGGCCGGGCCGCATTCGACGGTTCCTCGTGTGATACCTTGTTGGGGTTCAGGGAGGTCGCCGATGCACACAATTCGAATCTTCCGCCAGTCCCATCGCGCGCTACGTTGTGGCTTCCTCCCGGTGCCCGCGTAACGCCATGCACTGGCCCGCTCGTTCGGCCGGGAACATCGGCTTCCAGCAATAGACCGCGACTGTCAAGCTCTAAATGAAACCAAATCTCGACACTTTACTTACCGAAATCTCTGACCATTTGAAAACGCGCGGTCTCGTCGTATTCCCCACCATGTCGCGCGTGCCGGACGGAGTGCCCGCGGCTTTCTGGGACACCACCAAACATCCCGACTTCCGCGAGTTTGTCGCCGCATCTGAAGCTGCCGGCGCGCGCGTCATGCTGATCGAGACCCGCCAGTTGACCGAAGAAGATCTCGACGACGCCTTCGAATCGCTCGCCACCTCCGGAATCGCGCGCGACGAGCATCGCGCCTACGAACGCCGCCTGAAAGAGTTGCGTTCCTACGAAGGCTTCACCGCTGTCATCGAACTTTCTTTCGATCAGCCCGGCCGCATCTTCATCTTTGAAGTCCGCACCGACTGGTATACCGAATTCGAGGATATGCTCGACGAAATCGAAACCTTTGGCGGCCTCGAAGACGAGGATCCACTAGGCGGCGGCTACTACTCGCGCAACTAAACAGGCGCTCAACCCGCGCGGCAGAAGCCAGAGAAAATCTCCGCGCCACTGGCCAGCAACTCTGTCCGGCAAAGAACCGCGAACGAGAGTGAGCGGCTGTCCTCAGCACCGCGAACGAAGCCAGGGACGCGCGGGCGCGTCAGGACCGTCAGGAACCATCACGGCACGCCACTCCGCAAGACGAAAAGCGCCAAATCCGAGCCGCGACCAAAGCGGCCCGAAGGGCCGCGTCGGGAGCGGATTCAACGGTGCCCGGATCAACCGCGAAGCTTTGAGGCAGCCTGTCCGTGCCGGACGCACGAAGTGAGGCCGAAGGCCGAGCGAAGTAAGCGCCCACGCAGCCCAACCCCAAGAATTGCGGCATTCGAAATCAATCACTCACAAGGTGGCTCATGGAGAGTGAGCGGATGTCATCAGCACCGCGAACGAGAGTGAGCGGATCTGACGAATACCGCGGCGCCGGGCATGATCCGCCCGTTGACAAAAACAAGACCTTAGACCAGCGCAACCCCACGCCACGCGCGACAATAAGGAACTTGCGCTGGCTCCTTCCCGAACCCGACGCCGACACCGCCGGCGTCGCCGAACTCGCGCGCGGGCTTGCTCTGCAACTGCCCGCTGCTCGCGTGCTATGGCAACGCGGCTATCGCGACCTCGCGACCGCGCGCCAATTTCTTTCCCCCAAGCTCGACGACCTGCACGATCCCTATCTCCTCAAAGATATGGATCTCGCCGTCGCGCGGCTTGTCACTGCCGTCGCAGCAAAAGAAAAAATCCTTCTTTACGGCGACTATGATGTCGATGGAACCAGCTCCGTTGTCATCCTGCAGACCGCCATCCGCCTCGCCGGCGGCGATGTAGAATTCCACGTTCCGCACCGCTTGCGCGACGGCTACGGTATGCGCTCCGATGTGGTCGAAAGTGCGGCCACGCGCGGTGTCCGGCTCATCATCAGCGTCGACACCGGAATTCGCGCCCAAGACGTCGTCGAGAATGCCAACGCGCTCGGCATCGACGTCATCGTCACCGATCACCACTTGCCCGAAACCAAACCCGGCGAGAAATTGCCGGATCTTCCGCCTGCCGTCGCCGTGCTCAACCCAAACCGCCACGATTGCAGCTATCCGGAGAAGAACCTCTGCGGCGCCGGAGTCACGTTCAAGCTCATCCAAGCCTTTCTCGGCAAGCTCGATTGGCCGCCGGAGAAGGTTCGCCGTTTGCTCGAGAGCTTTCTCAAGCTCACCGCGATCGCGACCGTTGCTGACGTTGTCCCACTGACGGGCGAGAATCGCGTGATCGTCAAGCACGGTCTCGAGGGTCTGCGCGACGTTCGCAACCCCGGCTTGCGTGCGCTCATCGAAGTGTCAGGGTTCAAGGACGGCGACGTTCTAACGGCGGGCCAAGTCGCATTCCGCATCGGTCCGCGCATCAACGCCGCGGGCCGCATGGCGTCCGCTTCGGATGTCGTTGAGATGTTCCTCACGCCCGACGCCGAACGCGCCAAAGCCATCGCGCAGGAACTCAACGATCTGAACACAGAGCGCCAGCAAACCGAACTCGCGATCATCCAGAAGATTCTCGACGAGGTCGAGAAAGCGCCCGTCGCCGATTCCGACTCCGCGCTCGTGTTTGCAGGCGTTGGCTGGCATCGCGGCGTTGTCGGTATTGTCGCGTCCCGCGTGATTGATCGCTTCCATCGGCCTACGTTCGTACTCGGAATCGAGGACGGCGTGGCGCAAGGCTCAGGCCGCGGTATCCCGCAGTTCCATCTGCTCGACGCGCTCGAATCCATGCCGGAGCTGTTCACCAAGTTCGGCGGCCATCGGCAAGCCGCGGGCCTCACCATGCCCATCGCCAACATCGAACAGTTTCGCGAACGCCTCAACGCCTACGCAGCGTCTCGATTGACGCTCGCAGACTTTGAGGCTGTGCTCGAAATCTCGGCCACCATCGATCTCGCCGAGGCCAGCAACGACTCCATCGCCCAAGTCCTGGACCTCGCCCCCTTCGGTTACGGCAATCCCGCCCCTGTCTTCGCAATCAAGCAAGCCGAACTCACCTCCGATCCAGAGATCAAGAACGAAAAACATGTCGTCTTTCGTTTCCGCCAGACAGGCCGCAATCTGCGCGCCATGGCCTGGAACTTCGCCGCGCAAGCCGCCAATCGCAAAGTGGGCGACATCGTCGACATTGCGGTAGCTTTCGAGCCCGACGCCTACTCAGCCGCCCGAGGCTACGCCCCGTGGCAAGCGATCGTGAAAGACATCCGGTAACGCTCCCCTCCTCAAAGGCGCGCTCGCCTGGGCTTAGCCCGGCCCGTCAGGACCCGTGAAACATCCCGCAGCCGCGCGCCATCAAGGAACCGCGAACGAAGTGAGCGGACGCGCGCGCGTCATGACCGCCAGAAACCAGTTGCGAACAGCAGTAACCAAAATCGAAGGATGAGGCGCAGCGAAGAGAGGCTATAACCCCGCCCTTCAGGGCGGGGCTGAGGCTATTTTCCTGGCGAAATGCACCAAATCCGAGCCGCGACCAAAGCTGCCCGAAGGGCCGCGTCGGGAACGGATTCGCGCTGTGCACGGATCAACCGCGAAGCATCGAGGCAGCCTGTCCGTGCCGGACGCACGAAGCGAGGCCGAAGGCCGAGCGAAGTAAGCGCCCGCGCAGCACCAAGAATTGCGGTACTCAAAATCAATCACTTACAAGGTGGTTCAGGGAGAGTGAGCGGACGCGCGGTCGTGGAGTGAGCGGCTCTCACCTATACCGACAGCGCCCGACATCCCCCCGCGCTGTCAGGGCGCGGGGCCTTCTTGATGCCGACCAGCCCCGCCCGGGCCGGGGAGTTTCTGCTTCGACTCTGCCGAAGCACCGCGAACACCTTGTCCATGCCAAGCGTCCCCAAAAGCGTATCTGTGTCGTCTTGACCGGTTAACTGGTCTTGACATGACCAACGAGCAATGATACAAAGCTTGTATGCCGCGACGCATCGATGTTTCTTTCCAAACTTCCGCCACTCCCGAACAGGTCTGGCGCGCCATCACTGAACCCGAAGAGATCGCCGCCTGGTTCTCACCCGAAGCGAAGGTCGAACCCGGCGTGGGCGGCTCCATCACTTTCGCCTGGGACGACGAAATGAAGTTCGCCACGCCCATCACCGCGTGGGAACCCGGCGCGCACCTGCAGACCGGAGACGATCGCGAGAAGGACGGGGAAGTGTTTCCAATCCGCATCGACTACTTCATCGAAACGGAGAAAGGCCAGACTACGCTACGCCTCGTACATTCCGGCTTCGGCGACACTGCCGATTGGGATAACGAAATCGCGGGTTACGAAGACGGCTGGGCCATGTTCATGGCGATTCTCTCTCATCGTTTGAAGCACGCCGATCAACGCGCTTGTCAGGCGACGGTCTACCGGATGATTCCTGTGCCTCGCGCGGAGGTATGGGAGAAACTCTCGCATGGCTTGCTTGAGTTGGATGGCAAGGGCGGGTTCCGAGTGGAGGCTGTGACGGGCGCAGTGGAATTCCAGAAGCCGAATTTCTTTCGCGGCGTGATACCGGGATGGCGTGACGCGATGCTGAGCATCTTTTGCGAGGGCGGCGGCGACGCGTCGATGACCACGGTGGCGCTGCTGTTGTTTGGCGAGACGATGCAGCAGGCGGAATCGTATCGTGCAACGTGGTCGGCGGAGTTGGACCGGCTGTTTCCCGCCGCGTAAGCGCGTTCGGCGGCATACTATCGGAATATTCGGTTGCGCGTCGCGATGTTCGCCGCCGGTTTCGCATTGCTGGTGGGCGGCGACGAACTTTGTGTGGGCGTAACAGCGGCCTGGCTGACGGAGAATCTGCCGTTGCCCACGTCGGGCTTCGAGGTCTACATGGCTGGTGCATTTCACGGCCTTGAGGACAACGACGACTTCGGCTTTGCATACCTGAAACTCCTGCACGCAAAAACCGGATTGCGCGATATCGCGATCGAGGAGGACGGCGCCTACGAGGAAGCCGCGCAGGCCTTCGTCGATGGAAAGGCGGATGCTTTGCTGGAAGAACCGTTCTTGAATGCGTGGCCTAACGGGCGAAACCTTCAAAGATTGCGCTCATCGTACCAGTCAAGAACTACCGGTTCAGCCACATCCTCATTGATCGCGTGACGAGGTCTGACGCGTCTTGCTGCACGAAATGGCTCGCGTCCGGAATGGTGATCAGGGTGAGATCTTTGCCCATCCAATCCCAGGTGTTGTTGAGCGCTCCGGAGAGCAGTGCCGTATCGCCCAGGCCGTGGAACATCAGCACCGGCATCTGCGTCTTCACCACCGGCGATTCGTCCAGCTTGTAGGGCTCGCGAGCATAGTTTCGTTTGTAATAGTTCAACATCGCTTCCATGTCGCTCTGCTTGAACGCTTCGACGTAATGCTTGCGCGCCTCGGGATCCTTGACCCAGCCGGTCAGGCCTTCGGCCGTCAAGCCGAGTTCCTTTGCGGACTTGGATTGGAAGTTGCGGGCGTATTGACTGTTCTTCTGCTGTGCCGGATTGTTGACGAGTTCGCGATTCAGGCCTTTTGGATGCGGCAGATTCAGGATGATCAACTTGTCGACCACCTGCGGAACGTTGAGCGCCGTCTGCCACGCGACCATGCCGCCCCAATCGTGCCCGACGACGATCGCCTTTTCCTTGCCCAGGCTCTTGATCACGGCGACCACGTCGGCCACCAGCAGGCGCATGTCGTAGTTTTCGACGCCCTCCGGCTTGCCGCTGAGGTTGTAGCCGCGTTGATCGATTGCGACGACCTGGTATTGGTCGGCAAGGCCCGCCATCTGGTCGCGCCAGGTGTACCAGAAATCCGGGAAGCCGTGAATCATGACGATCAACGGGCCGCTGCCCATCGTCGCGTAGTGAATTTTCACGCCGTTCGAATCGGCATAACCATCCTTCACTTTGTTCCAAATGTCGGCGGCCGGCAACAGCGCGGCGCCCAATACAAGTAATGCAATCAGCTTCTTCATGGAAGTCACCCCTCGGCCATACTTTACAGTGTTACGCGCCCAAATCCAACATCTGATTCCGTCACGTTTCGTCAGGATTTCGGTTTGGACAACGCTTCTAACATCGCATTCTTCCGCGCCATCGTTTCTGGCGTGAACCATGGTGCAGGTGCCGGACCCGGCACCGTTGACCGCGAGTAACCGCGCGAACTTAAAATGATCTGCTTCATCTCGGCGAAGACGGTGCCCGGCTTGCTCGCGAACATCGTCGCCAGTTCTTTGGCCCGCGCGAGAACGGACTCTACGGGAACCACTTCATCGACGAGGCCGATCTTCAGCGCGTCCGCGGTCATCACCGGATCGCCCGTGAGGATGATGCGGCGCGCCGCGTGTCCGCCCACCGCCCCTTCGAGCATTCGGAACACAGTCGGCGGCAGCGTTGCGCCGATATTGATCTCGTTGAGCGCGAATCCAAAATTGCCCTCTGCCATCACGCGCATATCCGCCGCCAACGCAAGCACGGCGCCGCCCGCGTAGGCGTGGCCCGGCATGGCAGCGATCACTGGCTTGCCGCCGAACAGCATCTCCTCGTAGATTCCGCCGAACGCCTGGAAGCACTTTGCGAGGTCGTCATACTCGTAGCGGAACACCTCCGCGATATCGAACCCGGCGCTAAAGAACTTGGGCCGGTCGCTCGCGAGCACGATCGCTCGCACGTTGTCATCCGCCATGGCCGCCTGCATTGCGCCGAGCAGTTCCTCGGCCATCGCCATATTGAGGGCATTCGCCTTCCCGCGCGCCATCGTGACGATCGCGAGATTTCCTTCGTTCGCTCGTTGAATGTGCTCCATGGCTCCATTGTCCGCTAGACTGACCGTGATGCATGCCGATACGTCCGCCGTCCGTCACGGCGAAGAATTGAACCTCGAAGTTCTGCAAGCCTACCTCACGGGAAAGATCGACGGCGCGGAAAGCGGAGTCCGCGTCGAACAGTTTCCGGGAGGCCATTCGAACCTCACCTATCTGCTGGAGATCGGCGGCCGCGAGTACGTGCTGCGCCGAGCCCCGCTCGGTCCGGTGGCTCCGAAGGCGCACGATATGGCCCGCGAATCACGCGTCCTCAAGGCCGTCCATCCGCACTTTCCGCCCGCCCCGCAAGTCTTTCACCTCTGCGAGGATCCTGCGATCGCGGGCGCGACCTTCTTCCTGATGGAACGTCGCCGCGGCACGATCATCCGCGACAACATCCCTGCCGACATCGCCGCTGTCGACGAGCATCCGCACCGCCTGAGCGAGGCGCTGATCGACTGCATGGTGCAGCTCCACGCCATCGACATCGTGCAGACCGGGCTCATCCAAATCGGAAAGCCGGAGGGCTTTTTGCAGCGCCAAGTGGGCGGCTGGGCCGAGCGCTGGCATCGCGCGGTTCTAGAGCCGCAACCGAAGATGAACCGCGTGATTGAATTCCTTGAGAAGTCGATTCCGCCCTCCGGAGCGCCGACGCTCGTCCATAACGATTTCAAGCTCGACAACGTGATGTTCGCGCACGCCAATCCCGACAAAGTCGAGGCTGTACTCGATTGGGAGATGGCCACGGTCGGCGATCCTATGTGCGACCTTGGCCTGACGCTTTGCTACTGGATGCAGGGCGGCTCGCCCGATCTCGCCTCTTACGGCGGCAAGGCCGCGCACCCGCTGAATAGCGGTCCGGGCTGGTACACACAGCAGCAGATCGTGGATCGCTACGCCGCGAAAACCGGTCGCGACATGTCGGCTGTGCAGTGGCACATTACGCTCGGCTGGTTTAAGTTGGCGGTCATCATTCAGCAAATCTACATTCGCTACGTGCGCGGACAGACGCAGGATGCGCGGTTCGCCCACTTCGGCGACCGGGTCGCCGCGCTTGTCGAGAAGGCGCATTCGTCTTCCGAGTTGTGTGCATGAGCGTCCTCTATCTGATTCGCCACGGCCAAGCAGGCACGCGCGAAAACTACGATTCACTGTCCGATCTCGGGCGCGAGCAGGCGCGGGCGCTCGATGTGGAATTCCTGGGGCAAGGCATCGAGTTCGACCGCGTCATTGCCGGTGGATTACGCCGCCAGCAGGAGACTGCCCGTGAGGCGATGCCCGATTTCGAGATCGAGACGGACGCCGATTGGAATGAGTTCGATCTCGCGAATGTCTACGCAAACATGGCTCCGCACCTGGCGGCCGCGGATCCTGAGTTCAAGCGCCAATACGAGGCCATGCAACAGGCGATCGCCGCCAGCAAAGGCGCGCACGCCGCGCCGATCCACCGGCGCTGGAACGAGTGCGATCGTACCGTCGTCACAGCGTGGGTCGAGGGCCGCTATCCCACGGAGAACGGCGAGACCTTCCTGTCCTTTCAGAGCCGCATTCACGGCGCGTTTGAGCGCCTTACGGCGTCCGTTCCCGATGAGGGGAACATCGCCGTCTTCACCTCCGCAACGCCCATCGGCATCTGTGCGGCCCACACTTTCGGCCTGCGCGACGGGCGCGGGCTGCAGTTCGCCGCGGTCATGCACAACGCAGCCATAACGTCATTCCGAGTTCGGAATCCCGAGGTCCGGCTGTTCTCGTTCAACGTTGTTTCGCACCTGCCGGATTCCGCGATGAGGACGTTTCGCTAAGCGCGCAAGACAGCAGCCCCTTGTCGATTGCCGGTTGTATAGTATAGATCCAGACTGTATGCAATTTGAATTTACTCCGAAAGTCAAAGACCTCCAGAAGCGACTCGCCGCGTTCATGGATGAGCACATCTATCCGAACGAGAAACTGTTCGAGCAACAGGTAAACACGGGAGACCGCTGGAAGGTCATCCCCATCATTGAAGACCTGAAGCCCAAGGCGCGCGCCGTCGGCCTCTGGAACCTGTTCCTGCCGGAAAGCGATCACGGGGCAGGGCTCACCAATCTCGAGTACGCGCCGTTGTGCGAGATCATGGGGCGCGCGACGTTTGCGCCGGAAGTGTTCAACTGCGCCGCGCCCGACACCGGCAATATGGAAGTGCTGGTCCGCTACGGCTCGGAAAAGATCAAAGAGAAGTGGCTGAAGCCGCTGCTCGCGGGCGAGATCCGCTCGTGCTTCGCGATGACGGAGCCCGCCGTCGCGTCGTCCGACGCGACGAACATCCAGTCGAGCATCATCCGCGATGGCGACGAGTATGTGATCAACGGCCGCAAGTGGTGGTCCTCCGGCGCGGGCGATCCGCGTTGCAAGATCTCCATCTTCATGGGCAAGACGGACCTGACGGCCGCGAAGCACAAGCAGCAGACGATGATCGTCGTTCCGATGGATGCCAAGGGCGTGAAGATTGAGCGCATGCTCAGCGTCTTCGGCTACGACCACGCACCGCACGGCCACGGCGAAGTCACCTTCACCGATGTCCGCGTCCCTGCTGACAACTTGCTGCTCGGCGAAGGTCGCGGCTTCGAGATTGCGCAAGGCCGTCTGGGACCGGGTCGCATCCACCACTGCATGCGCCTCGTTGGAGTCGCCGAGCGCGCCCTCGAAGACATGTGCAGCCGCGTCACCAAGCGCGTTGCTTTCGGCAAGACCATTGCCGAGCAGGGCACCATCCGCCACGATATCGCGATGTCGCGGATGGAAATCGAACAGGCTCGCCTGCTGGTGCTGAAGGCCGCCTACATGATGGACACCGTCGGCAACAAGGTGGCGAAATCCGAGATCGCGATGATTAAGGTGATCGTGCCGAATATGACGCTCCGCGTCGTCGATCGCGCGCTGCAAGCGCACGGTGGCGGGGGCGTTTGCCAGGACTTCCGGCTTGCCTCTGCGTGGGCCGGCTCGCGCACGCTGCGCCTCGCCGACGGACCCGACGAAGTTCATATCGAGTCGGTCGCGAAGGTGGAACTCGGCAAGTACAAGGCCGCGGCCGCAGCCGGTATGGCCTAGATACCAGACCTAACGAGCGCGGCCACAAGGCCGCGCGTCTCCTTTCTACGTGCAGGCTTCGCGCCTGCACTCCTGACACTCTCGAACCCCCAATCCATGAGCGATCTCACCATCATCCGGCACGGCCAAGCCCGCGCCTTCCAAGCCAACTCCGACCATCTCACCGACACCGGATTCGCGCAAGCGCGCCGGCTGGGCGAAGTATGGGCCGCCAGCGGCGTCGAGTTCGACGAGGTCCACAGCGGCTCGCTGCTCCGCCACCGGCAGACCGAGCAAGCTGTCGCCGCAGCGTATGCGAGCGCGGGCAAGCCGTGGCCGACAGTCAGCGTCAATCCCGACTGGAACGAGTACGACGCCGACGGAGTCAACCGCGAACTCCGCCCTGCGCTCGCGGCGTCGAACGAGCGGTTTCGGGCTCTGCTTGAAGACGCCGAAGCCCATCGTGGCACGCCTGAGCAGAATCGTTATTTCCAGCGCATGTTCGAAGTCCTGATGCAGGCATGGCTCGAAGGCGCGGTGAAGACCGACGGCGTCGAGGCCTTTGCTGTGTTCGAGGCGCGTGTCGCCAGCGGCGTCAAAGGACTGATGGCCGCGAGCGGAAGCAAACGCGTTGCCGTCTTCAGTTCCGGAGGGCCGATCGGACTGTGCGTCCAGCGGGCGTTGCGCGCGCCGAGCCGGACGTTTCTCGATGTGAACTGGCGTGTGAAGAACTGCTCGCTGTCGCAATGGGTGTACTCGCGCGACCGCTTCACGTTCGACAGCTTCAACTCCGTCGCGCACTTGCCGCCCGAGTTGATCACTTTCCGATAGCTTTGGACTCTGGTGCTCGTGGCTGGCCCGAGTTCGTTCTGCGACCCGCAGTCGCGCCGCGGAGATTCCGTGGGCACACTTCGAGCTCGTGACTTGCTTTCGGTGGTTGATCTTTGTCTGAGCTTTGTTTGATCCTTCTCGTTAGGCGGCCACTTTCTCTTCGCTTTTTCGCGCATCCGCAGTGACTTCTCCGATCAGTTTCGATTCTATCGGTACGCTCGAAGGCGTCTGCATGGGGCTCTGCGGAACGAAGCCAGATTGGTTTTTATGTGATTGATTCTGAGAGTGTTGCCTTCCGGATCTGGACCGGTCGGACGTGGTCGTCCGACCTACTGCAGCTTGTTGGTAATTTGCGAAGTCCT
>JAYVTO010000033.1:0-21248 GCA_043788745.1 Acidobacteriaceae bacterium | reverse complement strand
CGCGTGAGCCCTTTTCCATCCGAGGCGCGACCGTAACGTCGCGCGTGAGCCCTCTTCCATCCGAGGCGCGACCGTAACGTCGCGCGTGAGCCCTCTTCCATCCGAGGCGCGACCGTAAGGTCGCGCGTGAGCTCTCTTCCATCCGAGGCGCGACCGTAAGGGCACGCGTTGGGGTGGACCTGGATGCCTCCGGTAATCTTCTGATCGCCGACCAGGATGGCCGGCGGGTTTTCGAGGTCGATTCGTCGGGTGCGATCCGCACGATCGCGGGCAATGGATTCCCGTATCTCGGCGTCTGTTGTCAGTCCGGGCGAGCAACGAGCGTTGGCCTGTCAAACTTCTATTCGATCGCCACGGGTCCCGACGGCAGCGTGTATGTCGGCGCGGCATCTGTGATCCACCGGATCTCTCCGGATGGGGTAATCTCCACGGTCGCGGGCACGGGCAGGATCACCGGGAATCTGGGCGATGGCGGGCCAGCGACGCGGGCCGATGTGAGCGACATCATTGCTGGGATGACGTTTGACGCCGCGGGAAATTTCGTATTCGCCGATTACCGCAGCAATCGGGTTCGTCGAATCGACGCCAACGGTATCGTGACCACGATCGCCGGCAATGGCTAGGCGAACATCAACGGCGAGGGCGTGACCGCCACGCAAGGGGGCGTGGGTTTCCCGACAGCGGTGCGGTACGACGCGGCCGGGAATCTGTACATCGGCAGCAATTCCGGTCGCCTGCGGAAGGTTTCACGGGACGGCATCATTACCACGTTTACCGGCAATCGAACCGCCGGCCTGAACATCGGTTTCGATGTGGACTCACAAGGAAATCTCTATGTCGCTGACGGATTGTCGCGTGTGCTCAAGGTGAGTCCAGACGGCGGGAGCACTGTTGTGATCGCCGGAACTGGAGTCGCGGGCCTGAGCGGAGATGGCGATCTGGCTACGCTCGCTCAACTGAATGCGCCCGCGGCGGTGCGTTTAGATGCCGCAGGAAACGTGTACATCGCCGATGTCGACTGCTGTGCATCCGCTCCCGACGCGGCCCTTCGGGCCGCTTTGGTCGCGGCTCGGATTTGGTGCATTTTGCAATGAACATGGGTGCGGAAACCGTGTCAACGATACGTAGACATCTTTTTCTTAGACATCTTTTTCTCTGAACCGCGAAGTGGGGCGGAAACCGGAGAGAAATCGGTGCCAGGACATAGAGAAGATTTTCGGAGAACTTCCGCCTTGGGGCGTGGCGAAGAATGTCGACTGCTGTGCATCCGCTCCCGACGCGGCCCTTCGGGCCGCTTTGGTCGCGGCTCGGATTTGGTACATTTTGCAATGAACATGGGTTCAGCAACCTCGCACCGGTGTCTCATGGTCGGACCTGGTGGTCCGACCTACTTTGCGGCGAGCCTTGCATGCCCGTAGAGGCGGACCACGTTTTGCATGAGCGTGATTCCGCTGCCGCCTTCCAGCGTCAGGATTGATTCGGGGTGGAACTGGACGGCCTCGATGGGCAGCGTCTTGTGCCGGACTCCCATGATGACGCCGTCTTCGGTTTCGGCGGTGATTTCGAGGCACTCGGGGAGTTTCTCGCGGATGGCGTAGAGCGAGTGGTAGCGGCCTACTCGAAACGTCTCGGGCATGCCTTCGAAGACGCCTTTATTGAAATGCCGGATGAGCGACGGCTTGCCGTGCATCGGGTAGTCGAGGACGCCTAGCTCGCCGCCGAAGGCTTCGACGATTCCTTGTAGGCCCAGGCAGACGCCAAACACCGGCGCTTCGAGTTTGGCCGCGTGGCGGACTAGCGCGGGGACTCCAAAGTCGGAGGGGCGGCCGGGGCCTGGCGAAATGAGGATCAGGCTGGGCGCGATTTGCTCGATCAATTCCGGTGGAAAGCCGGCGCGATAGGTCACGACTTCGGCTCCGGTTTGGCGGGCGTAGTTGGCGAGCGTATGGATGAAGCAGTCGTCGTTGTCGATGAGGAGGAGTTTTACGCCCGCGCCGTCCTGACTCACCGCATCTTCGACTGGCACCGCCACCGCGCCAAGGACGCGGAAGAAGCCGGTGGCTTTCATCTGTGTTTCCTGCTCTTCAAGAGCGGGCACGGAATCGTAGAGCAGCGTCGCGCCGACGGGATAGCGCGCGGTGCCGTTCTTCAGATGGACCGTGCGGATCAGGATGCCGGTGTTGATGTCGCCGTCCATCGAGATCATCCCGACCGCTCCGCCGTACCAGCCGCGCGCGTCTTTCTCAAGATTTTCGATCGCTTGGGCGGCCCACTTCTTCGGGGCTCCGATGATGGTTACCGCCCACATGTGGGTGAGGAAAGCGTCGAGCGAATCGAAGCCTTCGGCGAGGGTGCCTTCGACGTGATCGACGGTATGGAACACGCCGGCGTAGCTTTCGATGAGGCGGCGGCCGATCATTTTAACGGAGCCGGGGACGCAGACGCGCGACTTGTCGTTGCGGTCGACGTCCGAGCACATGGTGAGTTCGGATTCCTCTTTCGCGGAGTTGAGGAGTTCGCGAATCGAATCGGCATCGCGGAGCGGATCGCCCGTACGACGCGCGGTTCCGGCAATCGGACAGCTTTCGACGCGAGTGCCTTCGATGCGGACGAACATCTCGGGCGATGCGCCGATCAATTGCTCGTCGCCGAATTGCACGAGAAATTCGTAGGGGCTGGGGCTGGCTTTCTGAATCTTGCGGAACAGGTCAGAGGGCTTTCCGGCGTAGGGTGCCTGAAAGGTCTGGCGGAGCACGACCTCGTAGAAATTGCCTTGCCGCATGCCTTCGCGGACGGTTTCGACGCCGGCCATGTACTCTTCGGGCGTGTGGTCCGACGTGATGGGCCCGGGCTTCTGCCGGGGCGGCTTCGGAACACGCGCGCCGTCGCGCGGCAGGCCTTTGGTCGAGCGTTCAGCGTTCGAGAAATCGAACTGAAAGCGTTCGATGATTTCCTTCTTGCGATCCATCAGGTAGATTTCGTCGCAGAGGTAGAGGTGCAGATCCTTTGCGCCATCGCGGGGCAGCTTGAGTTCAATGGGATCGAACTGAAAGAGCAGGTCGTAGCCAAAGGCGCCGATCAACGCGAGGTGGGATCCGGGGTCGGCGAACTCGTGAAACAGGGCGCGGAGAATGGAGAAGGCCGAGGGCTGCTTGCTGCGTTCTTCTTCTGGAAACAGCTTCGGCAGAGGTCGGAGGGTGCCGAGGAGCGCGCCTTCGTGAATGCCGAAGCGTTCCCAATGGGGGTGCGCTTCGAGGGCGGGGAGCAGTAAGCGATTGATGACGACGCCGCGTTCGTTCAGCGGCCGGAACTGCATTTCGCGGCCGGTGGAGACAATTTCAAGCGGCGGACACACACTCGCGAAGTCCCAACGCGAATAGCGTTCCGGGTACTCGTAGCCAGACGAGAGATAAACGCCACGGTGGGTGTCAAGCTTGCGGAGCTGTTGTTCGAGACCCTTTGCATAGGCGACGCGCGACGCGGTCCGATTGACGGAGATGCCGCTGCGAGTAATGAATTCCGAAACTGCCAAAGCTTGGTTTCCTTTTGTGGAGTGCGGCAGGTCTGCCGAACTCGCTTGTACTTGCCTGTACTAACCACGATAGCCGGAACCGCAAGCACTTTGCGGCTGCGGGCCGCAAAAAAAGATCGGGCGGCTTTCCTCGAAAGGAGAGCCGCCCGAATCGCTAAACCGTCGCTGATCTTGGTAAGTCGGTTTAGAAGTCGACGCGGAGCGCGAACTGGAAGACGCGGGGCGTGCCCTGGATTCCAGTGAAGCGACCGAAGTCGGACGGCGGAGCCGGGATCACGCCGCCGGGACTCTGCGACTGGCCGGGGTCGCGAACGAGGCGGAAGCTGGAGATGCCGGTGAAGCGCTGCGTGTTGGACACGTTGAACGCTTCTCCGCGCAAGGTAATCTTCACGCTCTCGATCGGGTTAAAGCTCTTGTAGAGGCCCAAGTCGAGGTTGACTGAGCCGGGATAGCGAAGCCCGTTGCGATTGCCGTACTCGCCGGGGAGCGCGTTGCGATAGCTCTGGTAGGCGTAGGTCGGATCGCTAAACAGGTTCGGGTTGCCGGTGCGGGTAGGCGTGGCTTCGAGCGGCCGGACGGCTACGCCGTTCGACTGCGAGTTGAAGTTGGTGGCCCACTGGCTGGCATCGAAGGGCTGGCCCGAGGGGAGTCCGGAGGCCCAGCGGAAGATGCCCGTGGTGCTCCAGCCGCCAATGATCGCCTGGCCCCAGCGATTGATGTCGCGCATGAACATCTTGCCCTTTCCGACCGGCAGATCGGCCAGGAAGTTGACGTTGACGATGTGGCGAATGTCGAAGTTCGAGTTGCCGCGGTTGGCATTCAGATCGAAAGGATTCTGAATGAACGGCGCACCGTAGTTCCCGGTATTGGCGGTATTCTGCGCGCCGGAGGCGGTATCGATGGAGTGGCCCGCCGTGTAGTTGAAGTCAAACGACGTACCGTTTCTGAGCTGCTTTCGCAGAGTGACCTGCAAGGACGTGTAGTCAGAGGTACCGAGCGTGGAGAACGCCGAGAGGGCACCGTACTGCGGCTGGTAAAACACATTAGCCGCCGTCGGACCGCGGTCATCCCAGATGTCCTGCACGGTGGTGTAGTCGGTTGTGTTGTTGCCGCCGACGACGGTGCGAGCGACGCGGCGATAGGCCGCTTGCGTTGCCGTCAGGGCCTGGGTCGATCCAAGGAACGTGTAGTTGCCAGCGAGCTTCGGCACCATGTTCTCAAAGAAGGCGATTTTGCCGACCGAGGTGATGGGAGCAAACCGTTCGCGCAGATCGATCAACTGCCGAATGGAGGTGTACCAATCCGCACCGGACTGCGGGTCCTTGATATTGTTCGGAGTCGCCACGTCACGGCTGATGAGCAGGGAACGGGCGATGCGGCCGACGAATGCCGCTTCCAGCGAGAAGCCACGACCGAGGTCGCGGCCCAGGCTGACGTTAAAGGCGTGGTTGTAAGGCGTGGTCAGGCGATTGTCGAGAGAAGTCTGAATGCGGCGATCGTTATCGGAAGGCTGGCCGCCGGGGAAGTTCAGGTTCTGCGGGATCGTGATGCGGGGCAGAGTGCGGACGTCTTGACTGAGGCCGGTGAGTTGCGGCCCCAGGCGGGTGGTGGTGTTAAAGGTATTTGCGTTGATCTGTGCCGCGGACGTGAAGCCGATGGCGTTGACGGCGTCGAAGTTGACGGCGAGGGCGCTGCCGATACGATCGTAAACGATACGATAACCGCCGCGCAGAACCATATTCTTGCGGAACTGCCAAGCGACCGAAACGGACGGCGCAAAGTTATTCCAGTCCTGCGAATAGAAGTCCGGCTTGCCATTCACCTTACCGGCGTAGTCGAGGGTGAGGAGGCCGTTGTAAGGGATACCCTTCTGGGAACCGGCAACACGGAGGTCGAAGAAGTCGGAGAGGCCCTGCGTGGGCGCGACCTGAAAGCCGTTGCCTTCGTAGACGGGCGTCGAGGTGGAATAGCGTACGCCGGCGTTGATCGTGAGGTTCGGCTGGATGCGCCACGAGTCCTGGACGTAGCCTTCGTACTCCTCGGTCTTAAAATTGCGGGCGACGCTGGTGCCCACGGGCTGGACCTTACCGTCGCGACCGTACACGAGGTTCGCGGTGTACTGGCCGAGGCGGCCTATGACCGCAGCGACGGCGTCTCGGGTATTGGTTTCCGACCGCGCTGCGAGGTTCGGGAAGATATTGCCGCCCTGCGCGTTGATGAACAGAACGTCTCCGGAATTTTCGTAGAAGGAGGGGTTCGTGCTCAGGAAGTCGTACGAGGAACTGAACGAACTCCGGTTGTTCGAAATGAAGCGGAAGTTGATGCCGGCCTGAATAGTGTGCTTGCCCTTGCTCCAGGAAATATCGTCGACGATGTTATGGACCGGCGTCGTGCGGATGCGGGCGCGGCTGTAGTTGAGGGGTTGATACACGAAGCGGAACGCAACCGAATTCTGGTTGGAATCGCCGCCGGTGGTGATCGCGTCGCGGGTGATGCCGTAGCGGAAGGTATTGACGAGGCTGGGAGAGATGGCCCAGTTTTCCGTCACTGCCAAGCCGCGGGGGTGCGCCCAGACCTGTGTTTGGGCCGTATCGGGGAAGCGCGAGGTTCCGGTGGAGACGTCGTTCTGGTAGTTGCCGCGGACCGAAACGTTGTGCTTCGAGTTGAGGGCGTAATCGAATTTCAGAGCGACGGTGGCCTGCCGGACGGGGGCCGACGAGTTGAAGCGAATGCCGGAACTGTTGAGGCCGTCACCGATCGTGTTGTCGTTGGCGGTGTACCGTGACGCCGCGCCCGCAAGGATGGCAAGGGCCGCCGGATTGGTGCCAGGATCGACCTTGTTTGCAGTAAGGTATGCCGCGCTGATCTGTGCGCGAGTCTGGCAAGTGACGCCGGCGGGGGTGCCTGACGGGCAGCTAGGATCGCTCGCGCCGTTGGCGGAGAAGTAGCGGATTGTGCCCTGGCCGAGCGAAGGCAGAGGAATCTGATTGACGACGACGGAGCCTTTGGCTTCGCGGAAGCCTTCGTAGTTGAAGAAGAAGAACGCCTTGTCCTTCTTGATAGGGCCGCCGATGGAGCCGCCAAAGTTGTTGCGGATCAGCTTGGGGCGACTGACGCCGGCCTTGTTGCTGAACCAATCATTGGCGCTGGTCAAGGTGTTGCGATGAAATTCGTAGAGCGAACCGTGGAACTGGTTAGTGCCGGACTTGGTGACGAGCGAGATCTGCGCGCCCGAGGAGCGGCCCTGGTCGGCGTTGGCGTTGGTGGTGGTAACGCGGAATTCCTGCAGTGAATCGGGGGTGAGGCGGAGCACGCTAAAGAAAGAGTTCCCCGAGCGGCCGTCGCCGCCGTACTGATCCTGATCGTTCACGTCGACGCCGTCGAGGGTTACGTTGGCCTGATCGAAACGGCCCCCGTTCACCGAGCCGCCGGGGGTAACACCGGGCTGCAGCGAAAGCAGTCCGACGACGTTGCGCGCGTTGAGCGGCAGGTCGCGAACCTGAGTGGAGTTGAAGGCGTTTCCAATGGTGGCGTCGGTGGTGTTGACGGCAGCCGCCTGGGCGCTGACGACCACGGTCTCACTGATCGAACCGACTTCGGAGAATCTCATCGCAATGCGAGGCGAGGTGTTGATGAGAACATCGAGATTCCTGGTCACAACGGCCTTGAAGCCCTTCATCTCAACCTTGAGATCGTAGGTGCCGGGCTGAAGCTGAACGAACGAGAAAGCGCCACTGGCGTCCGTTGTATCGGTGCGGACGGCACCGGTCTTACTGGTGAGGGTCACAATCGCGCCTGCGACCGTGGCGTCCGAAGGATCGGTCACGGATCCGGAAAGCGATGTGCTGGACTGCGCGAAGCTCACCGTGGAGAACGCCAGCAAAATGACGGTCAAGAGCGTTGCGAGAGAAATTAACTTCATTGCAAGAATCCCCTTCGTTTTAACTTTCAGCGAGGCTCCGAAGCAGGAGCCCAAAAGATCAAACATGTCCGGAGAAACGAGCGCCAGGAAGGAAGGAACACCAGAAGCGAAGCAGCGTGCGAAAATTTGCTACCCTCTCCCCATCGTTGGCAAACGCAAAAGCGGACGGTCCCGCCTTCGCGGGAACAGACTTTGTTGTATTGAAGGTTTAACAAAGCTGTAGGGCAAAGTCAATCGAGCCTGCCCCAAAGTGTTACGTTGCAGCGACATTACTGTACCCGGAATCGGGGTCGGTGCGCCGCACCAGGCCACGCCATGCTGCCGATCTGCCGGACACCAAGGCTCGCTCTAACGCTTATCTCGTGCGCAATTGCGCAGCAGGCGCCCTCCGGCAGGCCGCAGAAGAAAGACCCGGAGTAGATCGGCAATCGCGACGTCGGCAAGTGCGTTAATTTTTATTCATGCGAAAAAGAGATCGCGCTCGGCAAGGTGCTGGCGAGGGGCGCTCGGTTACTGTGAAGAAATTGACCCCTGCTCCTCTCGAAGAACCGCGAACGTTAGTGAGCGGGTGCCCGACAGCAACCCGCCCCTCACGCTCTGTGCATCCGCTCGCTTACGCTCGCGGTTCTTCGAGAAGAGTAGGAGTCGATTCCCTCACCGTTCCTTACGGTCGCGGTTCAGTGCTATCAGTGTCTTGGAAAGATCGGGAACTGGCAGGATTCTCTCAAAATATGCGCTGCACTACACCGGCTATTCGTATCGCAAGGCGTCATCTATTCATAACGCAAGGCGTCATCTATTCATAACGCAAGGCGTCTACGGGATCGAGGCGCGCGGCCTTGTTCGCCGGCCAGATTCCGAAGAACAATCCAATGCTTACCGACACGGCGATTCCGGTGATTGCCGCCCACAATGGGACCGTGGTCGGCAACGCGGGAAACGCCATGTGCGCGCCCTGCGAGACGAGCCAGCCGAGCGTCAACCCCAGGACGCCGCCGATGCCGGTGAGCACGACCGCCTCGGTGAGAAACTGCACGACGATGTCGATGCGGCGCGCGCCGATTGCTTTTCGGATGCCGATTTCGCGGGTTCGCTCTGTCACCGAAACCAGCATGATGTTCATCACGCCGACGCCACCGACGAGCAAGCCGATGGAGCTGAGCACGACCATCACCAGCGCCGTTACCGCGGTAATGCTGCGGAACTGCTCGACCATTTGTTCCGACGTCGAGATATCGAAATTGTCCGGCTTGTCGAGTGCCACGTGCCGCTGGATGCGCAGCACGGCGCGCAATTCGTCGATCGCGATCGGCAGCTTGCCTTCTTTCGCCACGACCACCAGCATGTTCTCGCGCGCGTTCGGGAACATCTTCTGCATCGAGAAATACGGCACAAGAATGCGCGTGTCGTTCTGGCCGGGCAGCGACGAAGAAGGCCGGTGCATGACGCCCATCACTTCAAACTCGTGCCCGTTCACTTCGATCCGCTTGCCGAGCGCGCCCTCGCTCGCGAACAGCGCTTTCTCGACGTCTTCGCCGATTACGGCCACGGGCATGTGATGTTGATTCTCGGCGTCGGTGAAGAAGCGTCCGGCTTTGAGTTCCGCTTGCCCGCCCTCGGCATAGGATTCGTCGGTGCCCGACAGTTGAATGCTGAACAGGTCGTTGCCCTTGTAGCGCGCCTTGTCGATGCCCTGCCCCAGCATTCCGGGAGAGAACAGAAACGGGCTGACGCGCTCGACCGATGGACAGCGCTCAGCGACCGCAACGGCGTCCGCGAAGCGGAGTGGCTTGCGGATACGCTCTTCCGCTGTCAGATTGCCGAAGGATGGCCCCAGCCGCATCTTGAATACGATCGCCGTATTCGGGCCAAAGCTCCGCAGAATGCCTGTAATTGCGCCGTCGAGTCCAGTGAGAATCGAGCCGACGCCAATGATGGTGCCGACCCCGATAATCACGCCAAGCACAGTGAGAAAAGCGCGCAGCTTGTGCTCGCGAATGGTGTGCAGGGCGAGGCCGATGTCAGAGCCGATGGTGCTTACGCCTTGACGCAGCGTCATCGTCAGGTCTCCGCCCGCAAGGCAACGATCGGATCCAGTTTCGCCGCCTGTCGCGCCGGATAGATGCCGAAGAAAAGACCGACTCCGGTGGAGAGCCCAAGCGCGATCCAGACAGCGTTCGCAGGCACCGTCATTGGTACCATCGTGAAACTCCGCACGAGGACCGCGGCGAGCCACGCAAGGGTGACGCCAATGACTCCGCCGAGCGCGGAGAGCATTGACGATTCCACGAGGAACTGACTGAGGATGTCGACGCGGCGCGCGCCCAGCGCCTTGCGGATGCCGATTTCGCGCGTTCGCTCGCTGACGACGGCGAGCATAATGTTCATGATCACGATGCCGCCCACGACCATGAACACGCTGACAATCGCAACGGCGGTGGCGGCCACCGCCGCCGTAACATTGTCGAACGCCGATACGAGCATCGCCGACGACAGGACGGAGAACGTGTCGGCACCGCCGGGCGGAAGGTGGCGGTACGCGCGCAGCAACATCCGGACCTCGTCCTGCGACTGCTCCAGCACGGTGCGATCGCGCGCAAGGCCGCCGTACATAATGCCGCGATGCGAGCCGTACATTTTGAAGAATGTCTCGATCGGGATGTAGGCGAAATTGTCCTGCGACTGGCCGAACACGCTGCCCTTGGACTTCGCGGTGCCGACGACCTCGAAAGACCGCCCGTCGATTTCGATCGTCTTGCCGATGGGGTCGGTGTTGGGAAAGAAGCGTTCCTTGAGATCGTTGCCCAGCACCGCGACGCTGGCCTTGCGATTGTTGTCGGGCTCGCTCGGGAAGCGGCCGAGCGCGATCTGGGTGTTCGTGATGACGCCGGCGTTCGGCGTTCCGCCGATCAGTTGCACTCCGCTCACTAGATCGCCGGCGCGGGCGATTTTCGTGGCGCGGTTGCACGACATTCCGATCTCGCGCATGAGTGTCACATTGCTTTTCAGAAACGCGAACTCCTCGCGCGAAAGCTGCGGGTTCTTCTTCAGCATCTGGACGAACTTCTTCGGGTCGAAATTCCCCACGAACGCCATGCGCACGATCTGGAAGCCGTCAGACCCCATGCTGGACACGGTTTCGGCGATGTAGACGTCCATGCCGTGGATCACGCTCATCACCGCGATCAGCGTCGTTGTCGAGAGAATAATGCCGAGCAGAGTGAGGAAGCTGCGCAGCTTACTGCCGCGAAGCGAGTCGGCCGCCACGCGGGCGGATTCGAAAAATGACGCGTTTGAACGCACTAGTCCCTACAGTAAGGACGAGGCGCGCACCGATGCTGTTCCATCCGCGGCGAGGCCTCGCTGGTAATCCAGCCACGCAACGATCCGGTTGTCGAGCCAAAACCGGGGCTGCTGTCGCGCCAAAAAACCGACGTGACCGCCGTGCTCGATAGGCTCAAAGCGGATAGACGGATTCTGCGTCAGCGCCGGCTCGTTGTAGACATGAAACGGAATCAAGGGGTCGTCCTTTGAATGTATGACGAGCGTGGGGGCCTGAATCTTACTCACAAAATGCCGCGCGGATTGCGTGCCGTAGTAGCCATGGGCGTCGCCGAAGCCGAACAGCGGAGCGGTGTAGAGGTTGTCGAAATCCCAGACGCTTTTGATGTGCTTCATCGGCGCGAGGGAATAGCGCGCGGGATCTTGTTGGTGCCGCTTCTCAATACGCTCTTTCAGGCGGGCGAGAAAGCGGGAATCGTAGAGGTAGTTCCTGGGCATCTTCAGCGCGACGGCGCATGCGCCGAGGTCGAGCGGCGTCGAGACGGCGACGGTGCCGCGGATGAGGTCAAGCGCGCCGGCGCCGAGTTCGCCGGTGAGCTTCAACACGACGTTACCGCCGAGCGAATAGCCAACCAGCCAGATCGGCAGGTGGGGGTTCTCGCGATGCAACTGGCGCAGGACGAAGAGCACGTCGCTGGTTTGGCCCGCGTGATAGTTGGTGGCCGCCAGATGCTCCGTGCCACCGCAGCTGCGCATGTGGAAGCGATGGACGGCGTAGTTGGCGTTGAGCGCGGCGAACGCCATCGACTGCATGTAGCCCGAAGCGCTGCTGCCTTCGAGGCCATGCACGAGGATGAGCAGGCCTTCCGGCTGCGGCGGAGTCTGCGAGTGCACCAGGATCTGCACATCGGGTTCGGTCTGGTAGTACGTAGTTTTAACTCGATAAAGCGAGTCGCCCGGCGGACGCTTCCAGAAGTTGGCCGCAATCGTCATCAAGTGGCCGCTCCGGAAATACGGCTCGAAAGGCGGATAGGAAATCTGTTCCAACTTCCATTCTAGCGGTAGAGGACGGGGCGAGCGGCTGGTGTGGTGCGGGGATAATGCCGCGCAATGTGGTGGGCGCTCGCGGTTCAAGCGGGCTTTGGCGGGGCCGTTTTTAATTTTGTACGCGCGACCTTACGGCGCGCGCCTCGGCGAACCGCGGGGCCTTGAAACGCATTTAGAAGTTATCCGAGCGCCGGGCGACCAGCGCCAGGAACTCATCTCGCGTATCTTTCCGGCGGAACGAGCCCAGCAGCGAACTCGTGATGGTCGCCGAATGCTGTTTCTCGACGCCGCGCATCATCATACAAAAGTGCCGCGCCTCGCAGATGACACCCACTCCACGAGCTTGCAACGCTTCCTGCAGCGCTTCGGCAACTTGCGTCGTCAACCGCTCCTGCACTTGCAGGCGCCGGGCGAAGGCGTCGACGATGCGGGGGATTTTGCTTAGGCCGATGACTTTATCTTTCGGCAAATAGGCGACGTGCATCTTGCCGTAGAACGGCAGCATGTGGTGTTCGCACATGCTATAGAACTCGATGTCCTTCACGATCACCATCTCGTCGGCTTTCACTGTAAACAGTGCGCCATTGATGACCTTCGCCATATCCACGTTGTAGCCGCTGGTCAGAAAGCGAAGCGCTTTCTCGTACCTCTGCGGGGTCCGAACCAAGCCCTCGCGGCTGGGGTTCTCGCCCAACTCCCGCAGAATAGACTCGACGTGCGGCGCGATGGTCAGCTCGTCCGCCTTCGGTTCCAAAACTTTCACTAAGCCCCTACTGTTCTTCATCGGGTTACCCATCATAGGGGAGGCTTCGTAGACGCCCGCCCGTCCGTTTATCTTTTTGTTACGCAACACTCTCTTCGAAGATGTTCCGTTCCGTCTCGTAGATGCGAATTCTCTCGAGCGCCGGAAAAGTTTCCGGCCAATGCGACGCCAGATCCTTGCGGATCTCGCTCGTTACGTTCTCCGTCGTGGGCGGCACAGTGGCAAATACAGGAACGTCGGCATTGAGATTTCGGTGGTCATAGCGCACCAGCACCTGATTCCGCACCAGCCGATCCAGCGCTTGCGCGTTCACGACCAGACCCGTCGCCGAATCCACCGGACCCCTCACTGTGACTTCCAACACGTAGTTATGACCGTGACCGAACGGATTATTGCACTTGCCGAAAATTTCCCGATTCTGCTCGTCGCTCAGTTGCGGCGCATGCAGCCGATGCGAAGCCGAAAACGGATAGCGCCGCGTCACTCTCACGCTTCGCCACCATATTCCACAAAGAAATCCGGAGTCTCAAACAACTTTACGCCGCGCAGCTTCGTCGCTCCCGAAAACTGCGGCACCAGTCTGCGCCAGATCTCGATCGCCAGATTCTCAGCCGTCGGTACCACTTTGTCGAACGGCGGAACCTCGTGGTTCAGGTGGCGATGATCCATCGGATCCACCACTTCGCGATTCAGCACTTCCTTCAATTCCTTGAGATCGAAGACCATGCCGGTGACGGGATCCGTCTCCCCTTCGAGGGTCACTTCGAGAACGTAATTATGTCCGTGGCCGTTCGGATTCGAGCCCTGGCCATACAGATCCGCGTTCTCCGCCCCTGAAAAAGCAGGGTTCGCGCACACATGCGAAGCCGAGAACTCCACTCTGCGCGTAATCAGCATGGTTCCAGTCGCCCTCTTTCTTTCCTACTACCCCTATGGATGCCCGGCCACGGCGAACCGATTCCCGAAAAGTCCGCCGCCCGTCTTCTTATACACTAAGTATCGGACATCCCGACACATGGAAACCCCTCGCGGCGACCGCCTGATCCTTAGTTTGCTGATTGCTCTCGTAGCCGCTTTCTCACTCGTGGTCGTCGACACCATGCGCGTGCGGATCGTGGAAGCGGGCGACACGGCGCCAAATTTCACGATCAAAACCGACTCCGGCAAGACGATTAGCGTTAAGGATTTCGGCGGCAAAGTACTGGTGCTGAATTTTTGGGCGACGTGGTGCGAGCCGTGCGCACGCGAAACGCCGTCGCTGGTTGCGCTCTCGCGAAAGCTTGGGCCCCAGGGCCTCGTCGTGTTGGGCGTCAGCATTGACACCGACGAGAAGGCGTACAAAGCTTTCATCCAGCGCTTCGGCGTGCGATTCGAAACGCACCGGGATCCAGCGGGAGATATCTCGGGCGACTACGGCACCTTCAAGATCCCAGAAACCTACATCATCACGCGCGACGGCAAAGTGGTCAAGAAAGTGATCGCCGACAAAGATTGGGCCTCGCCCGAAGCGATCGCGGAACTGCAAAAACTGCTGTGACCGCCGCCGCCGTTGCGTCCCTGATTCCGCCTGAAGCGCTCGCCGAACTGAAGGCCGTTACGGGCGCTAACGGCTGCCTCGACCAGCCGGAAGATCTCGCTCTCTACGAATACGACGGAAGCATCGACAAGGCTCGACCCGACGTCGTCGTCTTTCCGCGATCCACGGCGAATGTCGCGGCGATCGTCAAGATTTCCGCGGCGCGCAACATCCCGATCATTGGGCGCGGCGCGGGCACTGGGCTTTCCGGTGGCGCCATCGCGCGCGCCGGCGGCATCATGATCTCGTTCGCGCGCATGAACCGCATTCTTGAGATCGATCTCGCGAACGAACGCGCCGTGCTCGAACCCGGCGTCGTGAACCTCGACATCACCGGCGCGGTGCACGCCGACGGCTACTTCTACGCGCCCGATCCTTCAAGCCAGCGCGCCTGCACCATCGGCGGCAACGTGGCCGAGAACGCCGGAGGGCCGCATACGCTGGCTTATGGCGTCACCACGAATCATATTCTCGCGCTGGAAGCCGTGCTGCCCGACGGCACAATCATTCACACGCACGAGTCGGACGGCTACGATCTCACCGGGCTGCTGGTTGGCTCGGAAGGCACGCTAGCGCTGGTGACGAAGATCACGGTGCGGCTGGTGCGACAGCCGGAAGCCGTAAAGACGCTGCTTGCGATCTACGATGACCCCTCGGACGCCGGCGACACGGTTGCCGAGATCACGCGCCGGGCGATTACGCCTGTCGCCATTGAGATGCTCGACGGCGTGATGCTGCGCATGGTGGAAGAGTCGACGCACGCGGGCTATCCGATGGACGCCTCCGCAGTCCTGCTTATCGAACTCGAAGGTGTCACGGAAGCGGTTGAGGAGCAAGTAGAGCAGATCCGCGCCGCGTGCGCCGCGAACAAGGCCAGAGAATTTCGCGTCGCGCAATCGAACGAAGAGCGCGACCTGCTGTGGAAGGGCCGCAAGAACGCGTTCGGCGCAGTCGGCCGCGTCAGCCCCAGCTATTACGTGCAGGACGGCGTCGTGCCGCGGGGCCAGATCGCGTCGACGCTGCGACATATTCAAGGCGTCGGCAAGAAGTTCGACCTCATCATCTCCAACATCTTCCACGCCGGCGACGGCAACATGCATCCGATCATTTTGTTCGATCCGCGCAAGCCCGGCGAACTGGATCGCGCCAAGGCAGCAGGCGATTCGATTCTCGAACATTGCATCGCCGTCGGAGGCTCCATCACCGGCGAGCACGGAGTGGGCATGGAGAAGATGGAGCTGATGTCGCGCCAGTTCTCCGACGACACGCTGAACGCGATCCGGAAGTTTAAGAACCTTTTCGACCCGCAGTGCCGCCTGAACCCGGGCAAGATGCTGCCCACGGGCAAAGGCTGCCTCGAGATCCGCCAGCGACCGAATCAGTTGATGTAGCATCGAAAGAACCCGAGAGGCGCAACGGTCAGGTTGCAAGAACGTACTCAGCAAAGAACCGCGAACAAAGTGAGCGGATCTCGATACCACGAAGAACCGCGAGCGTGAGCGAGCGGACAGCACGCAGAAAGGCCCAATCGACATGCTCAACCGCCGTCACTTCCTCTTCACCGCCGGAGCCGCGATCGCGACCGCAGCCCCCGCCAAACTTACGTCCAAGGAACGCGTCGATCACGCACTCGCGGGCAAGGACGTCGATCGCAGTCCATTCACCTTCTGGTATCACTTCCTCGATGAAGCGAAGCCCGGCGCAGAGCATGCCGCAAAGACGCTCAGCTTCCACCAGCGCTTCCACACCGACCTCATCAAGGTGATGAGCGATTACAAATTCCCGGTCGGCGCGAAAAGTAATCCGTACCCGGAGCAGATCAAAGCGCTCGAGATTATCAAGAAGGAAGCCGGCGCCAACGCGTACTTCGTCGAGACAATCTTCAATCCATGGAACGTCGCCGAAAAGATGTTGTCGCCCAAGGATGTGCAGAAGATGAAAGCGGAGAAGCCGCAGCAACTGCTGGACCTCTTGCATGACATCGCAACTGCCGAGGCCGACCACGCCCGCCGCGCCATCGCCGCCGGAGCCTCCGGAATCTTCCTGGCCATCGCCAACGCGCAGCCCGAAATCCTGTCGCCCGCCGACTACGCGAAGTTCTCCGAGCCCTTCGACAAGATGGTGCTCAAAGCCGCCGACGGCGCGAAACTCAATACACTCCACCTGCACGGTGATCGTGTGTACCTCGACAAGTTCTACTCCGGTTGGCCGGCGAGCATTGTGAATTACTCGATGCACGGGACCAAGGTTAGGATGGCCGAGGCCCGCGCGAAGTTCTCGGCGGTGTTGATGGGTGGGATCGACGAAGTGAACTACCGCAAGCTCACGAAGCCTGAGCTGAAGTCGCAGATCGCCTCAGCCCACAAGGCCGCCGGAGGAAAATTCATCCTCGCGCCCGGCTGTTCCGTGCCGAACGAGACGACCGACGCGGAGATGCTACGACTTACTGAGGTCGCTCGGGGCTAAGTCCATTTGCCGGCGGAGCCACCCTGTCGCAAGGGCTGTCTCGCAATTAAAAGCGCGTGGCGCAAGCCAAGACGCTTAGCTCGACGCGTGAATTGGCCCACTGCCTGACGCTAATGATTGGCGCGTTGCTTGGGTGCCCCGCGACCGATACCCGCACCGCGTAATCGCCGTCGGCGAGATCGCTGGCGAGTTGCAGATTCAGCTGCGCCAGAGCAACCGAACCGGGCGTCAAGCCGAGGAATAACGGCGCGACCTGGCGATCTCCGAGCGATGCGCTGACCGCGCCCGAGGGCCGGATCAGACGATCGAGCGGAGCGGCTGCGCCGGTCGCGACCGGAAAGTCCGTCGGTCCAATTCCGACGAGATAGACGATCACAACAGAGCCGGGCCGCGCGGGATTCGATGCTGTGTTGACGGTGCCGTCCGTGTTGATGGCGTCGCCCCAAACCGCGCTCGTCGCGCGGAGTCGCCACGATGTGGACGTGATTCGGCATCAGCGCATAAGCCTGGATCGAAACGCCATAGTGGACCGAAAACTCGCGCAGCAGTGCGAGGTAGAGAAGGCGGTCCTCGTCGCGATAAAAGACCTTCTGTCTATAGTTTCCACGCTGCGTGATAGGATGCGGAAGTCCGGGAATGACGAGTCGTGCGATGCGAGGCATTCATGGGATCAGTAGCGTCCGAGCCAGAAACCTCTCAACAGAAATGGGCTTTGAGGTCTTTGTCCCCATTGTTTTTGTCCCCATTGTTCCTTGCGAGGGCGCGACAAGAGCTTGACAGTCTGCCGCGAGTAGGAACAGACTGTTGTTCGCATGTGTTCCAATCGGCAATTACTTGACGACTTGGCCGCTTCCGGCGGCATCCAGATACAGATCGGCTCTACTTTCTCGGAAATGCCGCGCCCGTTGCCGGCCGGCTTCGACTTCAGCCGGATCGAAGGCATGATGCTCGGTCTGGCTATCGGCGATGCGCTCGGGAACACGAGCGAGTCCTGCCCTCCCAGCATTAGGCTCCAGAAACATGGGGAAATCAGTGACTACCTAACGGACAGGGGCTATCCATCCGACGATAGCCAGTTGGCATTCTGGACGCTGGAGCAACTGATTACTGACCGCGGTTTCGTCCCCGAGCGGGTTCTGGGGAGGTTCAGCAAAGGGGAAATCTTCGGCATCGGGCGGACAGTTCAAGCGGCTCGGGCCGCCCACCTGGGCGGTTCTTCATGGGAGCAATGCGGGCAACAGTCGGCGGCTAACGGTGCGCTGATGCGGATCGCGCCTATTCTGATTCCACATCTGCGCACACCGTCACCGGAATTGTGGGCCGATACGGCGCTGTGCGCAATGATTACACACAACGACTCGGCCGCGATCTCTTCTGCGGTCGCTTTCGTGGCGCTGCTTTGGGAGTTACTCGCGATGGACGCGCCGCCGGCTCCGGAATGGTGGCTGTCACGTTTCGTGGCGGTTCTGCGCGACCTGGAACGCGCAGACTACAAGCCCCGCAGTCCTCAACTAGCGGACTTCGAGGGACAGCTCTGGAAATTCCTTGAGCAAGAGTTGCCCAGGGCCCGTGCTCAAGAGCTAGCCGTCCTCGATGCAGGTAACCGGTGGTACTCCGGAGCGTATCTGCTGGAAACCGTTCCGTGCGTGCTGTACACGCTCATGCGACATGGGCACGACCCAGAGGAAGCGATTGTGCGAGCGGTAAATGACACCCGGGACAACGATACCGTTGCGGCGATCGTCGGGGCGGCGGTCGGAGCGCTGCACGGAAAATCAGCCCTGCCGGACAGATGGATCAAACGCCTCTCCGGTCGCACAACCGCAACCGATGACGGCCGGATGTTCAAACTCCTGGATGACGCGAGGAACCAGTGGGGTTGACGTCCTTGGTCAGAGGCCCCGCCGCGGGTGTCTACCCAGACGCGCTCCATCTGGCCTTCGTAGCTCGGTAGCTAATTCGCGCCCTGATCGGAGCTTTTCAAGATTCAAACGTATTCGCCGAATCTGCCGTGAGGAGGGGAAACCGTGTCAACGATGCGTGGACACGATTCGGGCGGATTCGGGGGCGGATTCGGTGCCTAAGAAGCTTAGGCGATCCTAGGCGATCAAGAAGCTTAGGCGATCCTAGGCGATCCTAGACACCTTGAGGTCTTTGTCCCCATTGTTTTTCCCCATTGTTTTCGCTGAGGAAGGCTTGGACGTGCAGCCGCGCCAGCATACGGCCTGGAAGGCGGCGCTTCATGGGTATTCAGGCGGCGTCTCGAAGGGGCAGTACCGGGTAGCGTACCGCACCGCGTACGAGCACGGATATCGGGACGGATTCGGAAGATATCGCTAGAGTCCGGCTCCGAAACGACGAATCGGTGGTTAGTTGCCAACGAAGCAGGCGGCTGCGTCCTGGCATACGCGGAAGGAATCAGCTGACCCTCGAAATGCAGGCTAACGAAAGGAATTCTACTCTAGATTTCCTAGGCACCGATTCCCCCAAATGTATAGGTGTGCTCCGTCCCTTTCGCGGTCAGAACGAACCCGTCGATTCGGGCTGTCCTTCTTGGTCTGCTTGGTCTACTGTTCGCTGACCTTGGGTCCAGCTTTGGCGTTGGTGTTGGCCTGCACCTGGATCTGCGGGTGATAGCCCGCCCAGCAACCTGAGTCGTCAGCCAACAAACCGGCCGCCATAGGTGAGGCACACGGCGTGTAAGCATAAGGATTCGAGGCAGGCCGGACGAAAACGCCGTTGGCGTCGAGTGGGCTGCCAACCAGCTGAAAATTGCCGTTGGTGGTATCCGCGCTAACGTTTAACGAATCGTACGGGCAACCGGCGCCGTTGTTGTACGACGGCGAGCTGCAGGCCGAAGGGCCAATGGGATTGGGACCAAAGTCAGTTGTATTGTAAGCCACGGTAACGATGATCTTGTTGTTCGCCGGAACCGGAATGTGCTGAGGCGAGAAGTTAACAACAATCGGCGTAGCCAACCCGTGATAGCAGGTTTTGTCCTTGCTGTTGTACCATCTCGTCGCGTCGTTTTGGCATTGGTTCGGGGTGGAAGATGGCCGGAACGGGATGTTGAAGGTCTGAGCGATCTGACCCAACAACCCAGCGGGAGTTGGCGTAGAACTAGAGTCATTCACTCCCCATACGCTTATGGTAATTGGCTGTAAGAATGTCGCACCGGAGGTTGTGGCACAGTTGCCCGCGGACCAACTGCCGGTCTGGCATCCCCATGACGACATCACCACGGTGACCTGGCCGAGCGTTCCGCCGCCGGTAGCCACGAGGCCGAGCCCGTCGCCAAACTCCATCACGGCGCAGCATTCGTAGCCCATGCTTACAACGTTTCCGGGAAGAGGCTTGGGAATGCTATTGTAAACCGTAATCGTCTGCGCCGAAACTACACTGACGCAGCAAAAAAACAGCACCGCAATTGCGGCACGAGAAGTCATCTTCATGGATCCATCCTTCAGGCTAAAAATTTGGATTTGAATGGCGGCGGAAACGGTACCAAAGGAATCCTGGGCATATTTCTGCATATTTCGAACCATTGCGAGGATTGCCGTTCGTTGCCGTTCGTAGCGTATCACCAGTGAGCCTACGGCAGAAACCTTACCTACGCAATACGAAACAGTGCGTAAAAGTACGAAATAAGATCGTCACTTTTTGAAAATTCTGGTGCACTGTTACGAATTCGTGATGCGCCGGACGTTGGAAGGCTGGAAGGTGATCGCCGCTTATCTCGGGCGCGGCTTGCGCGCCGCACAACTCTGGGAACGGGACGCCTGTCTTCCTGTGCATCGCGTGCAGAAGCGGGTCTCGATTATGAGGCGGAAGGCGGACCAGGAGGGTCCGCCGTGCTTTCGCTCGATGACCCGCGTGCCACAACCCTAGTTGTGGATGTCCCCTGAACTACCGGGCCCGGCCGTTGGGTCGATGGCGTTGACCCATTGGCCATTCGCTCCGCCATGGTAGACCCAGCCCCACCAGGCAAGGTCAAAATTAGCGATGTTGTCGAAGTATTTTTCAGCCCAGAAAAAATTTCCGGGACAGGATCCCAGGACGTCGCATTGATAGTCGAAGGTGCCGAGGTTCCCGCGTACGGGAAGTAGGGGAGCATCTTTCAGTGTGGCGGTGAACAGAGTACTTTGATAGCCACCCTCGAACGTTCCGGTAATGCCGGCACTGATATCAGTCAGGTTCATGGGGCTTCGTCCTGCGATCGTAACCCACGACCCGTGATACTTCAGCACCGCACAAAAGGTGTTCGCACTCATCTGCCAGACCTGTATTTGGCGAGTCAGATCGTCGAACGCCCAATTATTACCGCCAAACCCGGAGTCAACGGTGTTTACGATCCGCTGAACCACGTTCACCACCAGCTTGCCGCCCGACGGATCGCACTGGCTCGCGTTGACTTGCTTGCCAAAAGTCAGCCTTTCCGGTGGACCGGCAAAAACGCTTGCCGCACAAAAGCACGCGACTAAGACGAGCCTGCACAAAGGGTACATAGTAGGAGTCTCCTTCTTTTTACGCAGTGATAAGCGGTACCAAAGGAATCCTGTGCGTGATTTCCGAACTATTTGCAAGGATTGCCGTGGATTACCGTTCGCAGAGCGTGAGGAGCAGTCTACGGCAGAAACCTTACCTACGCAATACGAAACAG
>JAYVTO010000032.1:0-5328 GCA_043788745.1 Acidobacteriaceae bacterium | reverse complement strand
CGCGATTGATATCGGCTCGGCTGCGCTGATGCGTTTCGGGAGTGCTTTCGGCGGTTGCCGGCGGGTGAGGGTCCGACGCGACGGCCGGGGAGATGTCCGCCGTGAGGGGCGGGGTTAGAGGGGAAGGTGTTCGGCTAAGCATCCCCGGGAAAAGGCAAGTAGCGCCCGCTCCCTAACGGTCGCGGTTCTTCGAGAGGACAAGGGGCAATTTTTCACAATCCCTTACGGTCGCGTCCTGGTGATTATTTAGTACGCACGACCTTACGGTCGCGCCTCGTTTACTGCGTGCGACGTTACTGTGTCGGACCTGGCGGTCCGACCTACTGGGTTCGTGGTCTTTGCTGCTGTCTGCTACGCTCGATTTCATCTCCATGATGCGTACCGCTTTGTGCGTTCTTCTTTCTACGACTCTGCTTTCGGCGCAGGCGCCGATGCGGGGGTTTCCTCCTTCGGAATGGCAGGCTCGGCGCGATCTCGAAGAGAAGGCGCGGGCGATTCCGCGGCCGGATCGCGTGAAGGTTTACTTGGAGCGCATGGCGGCGGAGCCTCATGCGGCGGGGTCGGCGCAATCGAAGGCTGTTGCGGAGTATGCGCTGGGATTGATGAAGGAATTTGGGCTCGACGCTCGCATTGAGAACTTCGAAGCGTTGATGCCCTATCCGACGGCGCGGAAGTTGGAGATGACGGCTCCACGGCAGTTCACGGCGCGGCTGAATGAGCCGGCGCTTAGCGACGATGCGGATTCGGCGGATGCGGGGCAGCTGCCGACGTACAACGCGTATTCGGCATCGGGCGATATCACAGCGCAGGTTGTGTATGTCAATTTCGGATTGCCGGAAGACTACGAGTATCTGAAGACGAAGGGCATCGATGTCAAAGGCAAGATTGTACTGGCGCGGTATGGCAAAAGCTGGCGGGGGACGAAACCGAAGGTTGCGGCCGAGAATGGCGCGGCGGGGTGTTTGATTTATTCGGATCCGCGCGAGGATGGCTACTTTCAAGGCGATGTGTATCCGAAGGGGTCGTACCGTCCGGCGGATGGTGTGCAGCGCGGCAGCGTGCTCGATATGCCGATGATGGTGGGCGATCCGCTGTCGCCGGGTTGGGCGTCGGAACCGGGTTCGAAGCGATTGAAGATCGAAGAGGCGAAGTCGATCATGACGATTCCGGTGATGCCGATTTCGTACGCCGATGCGCAGCCGTTGCTCGCGGAGTTGGGTGGTCCGGTGGCTCCGGAGTCGTGGCGCGGAGCGCTGCCGCTGACGTATCACGTAGGGCCGGGTCCGACGACGGTGCATTTTCAATTGGATTTTGATTGGACGACGAAGCCGCTGCATGATGTGATCGGAAAGATTCCGGGGTCGGTGTATCCGGATCAATGGATTGTTTACGGCAACCACCACGATGCGTGGGTGAATGGCGCGAGCGATCCGATTAGCGGGGCGGCGTCGTTGCTCGAAGCGGCGCGGACGTTGGCGACGATGTACAAGCAGGGGTGGCGTCCGAAGCGAACGATCGTGTTCGCGTTGTGGGATGGCGAGGAGTTCGGCCTGCTGGGCTCGACGGAGTGGGCGGAGAAGCATCAGGAGGAGTTGGCGACGAAGGCTGTGTTGTACATGAACTCCGATTCGAATGGGCGGGGTTCGTTGAATGCTTCGGGGTCGCATGCGCTTGAGCCGTTCCTCGCGGAAGTGCTGCGCGACATCAACGATCCGGTTTCGGGCAAGCCGTTGCTTGATGCGACGCGGCGGAGGGCGGGCCGCGATGGCGCGGCTCCGCAACCCACGGTGACAAGCGGCGAGTACAGGATCGGCGCGCTGGGCGCGGGTTCAGACTACGTCGCGTTTCTCGATCACATTGGCGTGTCGAGTTTGAATTTGGGATTCGGCGGGGAAGGCGGGGGCGGCGTCTATCACTCGATCTACGATTCGGTGGCGTGGTACGAGCGATTCGCGGATACGGATTTCGCGTATGGGCGGGCGCTCGCGCAAGTCACTTCGACGGTGCTGATGCGGTTGGCGGATGCCGCCGTGTTGCCCTTTGAATTTGCGAATCTGGCGAGCACGGTGAAGACGTACGTGGACGAGATCCGGAAAGAGACGGAGTCGCGGACGACGGGGCCGAATCGCAGCGATCGGCCGACGATGCTCGCGGAGTTGGCAAAGATCGGCGCGCAGGCGGATGCGATTGCTGCGTCGGCGAAGAGTCTGAATGAATCACTGCGTGCGGCGTTGCCGAAGTTGGCGGGTGCGTCGCAGGATCAGTTGGCGAAGTTAAACGAGAGTATCTATCGCGCGGAACGGGGGCTGCTGACGGCGAACGGATTGCCGAAGCGGGATTGGTACAAGCACACGCTGTACGCGCCAGGCATGTACACGGGGTACGGCGTGAAGACGCTGCCGGGAGTGCGCGAGGCGGTGGAGGCGTCGCGGTGGGAAGAGGCTCGGGCGGAGGCGGCGAAGGTTGCGGACGCGCTGCGGAGGGTGAATCAGCAGTTGGGCGAGGCGCTGTCGCAGGTGCGGCAGATGGCGCGGTAGGGTTCCCGCGATGAGTCTCGATTCGCGGTCCCGCTGGTTCAAAATTTGCGAACGGCAACTTCGAGCGCGTCGTCGTGGAACGGATGTCAGATGAGTGGCCGGGATGTTGCGATGGTCTCAATTTGCACCAGAGTGGATTGCTGCGGATCCCGCGAACGGACGTTTTCGAGGCGTAGAACTCCGCGAGGGCAAACCTCGGCGCAGAGTCCGCAGCCGACACGGGAGGCCCGGGTGAAGCTCTGATTGGCCTGCGCATAGGAACGGACATCGATGCCCATCTCGCAATACTTCGAGCACATGCCGCAGGAGATCTACATGTCCTTCTTGACGGGATGCGATACCTGCCGAACTTTTGGACAAGACCCAACACGGCGGCCATGGGGCAGAAGAAGCGGCACCAGAAGCGGGTTCCGCCGAGAGGGTATAGACCGACGCCGACGACGCCCGCGAGCATTGACGAAACCATGAGGCCGTAAAACGACGGAAAGCCGGTGGTGAATGTCGCGATCTCCGGATTGCTCTTGTCGGCGCGCGCCCCCTACCCCTTGCCGGGCGGTCGTGTAAGCCTGCTGCATTCCGACGACAGATTTGCCCATTCCGGGCCCGCCCGCAATGAGGATCAAGTCTCCGCAGGGCCTCAGGGCAACACTTCGTAAACTTGCACCGCGGACCGCTTCTCTGTCTCTGCCTGCAACACCACGCTGCCGGACGAAAAGGCCGGTCGAAAATGCCGCAGCGCCTCCAGTCGCACGCAACTGGTCAGCGGATTGTCGCTGACCAGAGCGCATTCACCGCTTCGGCATTCGCGCTCGGCGGCCATCGCCGCTTCCTCAGACGAGAACCGGCGCAGATGTTTCAACGTTGGCAAACCCGCAGTTTGCTTGTCGAAATAGGCGACGCTCGCGTTCCCTGCCCCTTCTGCCGCACCGCCATACGCAAACAGCCGGAACGTGATGCTGCGGAAATACGCAGGCCGGTACAGCAAGCGCTGGCGCATTTCTCCGCCGCCCGCCGTTTCCACCGTCACCAGAAAATAGTCGTCGATGTTCTTTGTCTTATCCCAGACGAAGAAACTCGGGAAGAATCCGCGCGTCGTGCCTTCGCGATCTTTCCGCATCGGCAGCGCGGCGTCCGCTACGACGAACTGGGATTGTGTTTGTGCAAGGATGCGCAGCGCTTCCTCTTCCGTCTGCGACAGAAAGAAGCGAGCCGCGAGGGCCGCATTTGCCTGCGTTGGATTCGCGACCGGAACGCGCCGCGCGACCGCTTGCAGCCAATAGCCGTAATCCCACCACGCCATGATGCGGTACGCTGCGGACTGCTCCGGCGTGTCGCGCCGGTAGCGCGCGTAGTAGTATTCCGAATCCCCAAATGGTTCCGGCGTTGAGGTCCGCAGCCAATTGAGTGCTTGTAGCCAATCCGCCGAAACGCCGAACTGCCGTCTCCCGGCATCCATCGCCGCGAGCAGGTTTGGCCCCACCACCGCCACGGCCACCGTTCCAAGAACGACCCACTGTGCCAACGCCCGCGTATCTCGCCGCAGAATCCAGTCCATCAGATATCCCGACAGCAGGGCCGCTGCAACTGCGAAATAATAGGTCATCCGTACTTGGCCCATTGCCAACAGAAATGTGGAAGAGCCCCATACGAGCAGTAGCGTCGCGCCCCTCGCCGGACGCCGGAAACCAAGTTCGCCTAACAGAACCAGCGCCACAATCGACAGAATGTACGCCCCCGCAAACTGCCTCCACGCCGGAACCAAACTGAAGGCTCCCTGCGTCATCACCAGCGCCTGCAATTCGCCGACTGCGCCGGTGGTTCCGAAATAAGCCGGAAACAGCCTCTTCGCCACCGAGCCGAGTTGCGCCAGCGCGCCCGGCGCGAACCGCGTCGCCGAAGCCGTCGCGATTGCAACCGCGCCCGCGAGCCCGGCGAAAAACAGCAAGCGAGAATGCGGCTTCGCGCGGCAATACACGCCCCAGCGCTCGAGGAAGAGCACGCCGACCGCCCCGCCCACGAGCGCGGCGATGCTGAACGGCATCCACAGTTGCGAATAGTAGGGCGCAACCAGCGTAGCCGCCCACAGCAAGCTGACGTAGAGAGGCCGTCCCTGAAACGCGGCCTCCTCGCGAGGCCACATTGCCCGCATCCGGTCGAACGCCGCCCACGCAACCACGATCGCAATGAAGAACGCGCCGCCCACGAACGTCAGCAAATACGCCGCCAACACGAAACCCGCAAGAGCAGCCCGCGTGTTCGATTGCGGCCGATCGATCGCGCGCAGCAACGTCAGCATGTACAACGCCGACAGCAGGCTCTCCATCACGTGGTGATCGGTGAAACCCAGGCTCGACACGATCAGAAAGTGTCCGGGCAGCGTTGCGACGACGGCGGCAGCCAGTAGCCCCGTGCGAACGCCGGACACGCGTTCGCCGAGCAGGTACACAACCGGCACCACAAACGCCCCCAGCACCGCCGGATACCACGCCGCAATCGAGTGCACCAATTGCTCCGGCGGATGCCCGAACCCCGCCATCCATGCGATGCCCGCCAGCAGCCAATCGTAAAACGGTCCCGTCGGAATCTCGCTTACCGGCGCGCCGTGCAGGTACGGATCGGTCTCCATTCGCCACGGAAAATGCCGCACCAGGTTGTCCACCGCCCGCACGTGATACCACGCGTCGGTTTCCTGGAAATTGACGAACGAACCCTGAAATACAGAATCGAACTGCCGCACCGTACGCAGCGCAAGCGCGATGAGGCTAAGCGCCGCGACGCACACCCAGCGCCA
>JAYVTO010000031.1:0-5693 GCA_043788745.1 Acidobacteriaceae bacterium | reverse complement strand
CGCGATTGATATCGGCTCGGCTGCGCTGATGCGTTTCGGGAGTGCTTTCGGCGGTTGCCGGCGGGTGAGGGTCCGACGCGACGGCCGGGGAGATGTCCGGCCTGACCGGCGGGTCGGAAGAGATCCCCGTCGTAACCGGCGGGGTTAAAGGGAAAGCCGCCGGTATTTGTAAGATCCGCTCACTTTGTTCGCGGTTCTTTGCTGCGTTGGCAAGGTCAATTTCGGCGCGGGTGCGCGGCTGTGCGGCTTCCGCCTCGGGGGTTTGGGCCCCGGGGTCTTGCGTTAAGGGGGCGGTCGGCGCGGCCGACTGCTGTGCTTCGAGTGTTTCGGGAACCATGGATCGCTCCGTTGATAGAATTCAGGTAGGGTATTCCTACGCGGCTTGATTCTAGAGGACTGGCTCGAAGGTTTGGGCTGTTTGGGGGTTGGCCGAGGGCGGTAAGGCGTGGTGCTGGAATGAGTTAGCGACTTTGAAAGAAATCTGCGAGTCGTGTGACCGGGTTTCGGAAGGCTTGGACTTGGCGGCGCGGGGAAAAATAATACAGTTCACAAGCACGGCGACTAAGATTCATGGAGTGGGCGGCTATGGGACGGGGTAAAGCCAGTACCGCTCTATGAATTTGACCATCCACCAGGCGGGACGACGATCTCGCCGGCCAAGGTGTATGTGCCGCCGGACGGTTTTCGCAATGTTGCGGTTCTCGATGCCGGCACGACGAGCTTTCTGCTTGGTCGAAACGATGCCGCGGCCGGTGACGAGGGGCTTTATTGCCTTGAAGCCGGCGCGATCGACGAAGTCGAGCCCGAGCAAGTGTTGGCAGAACCTGGATGGGTTGGCGATTGGGTCGTGGGTCAGTTCTCAAATTGATCACTACCGGTAATTGCGAACCGAATCCGGATTCTCCGGCGCAAGGGGCGTGTGATCGGGCAATGCGGCGTGCTATCCTTCCGGCAGCCCTTGAGATCGCACGCCCTCGTTCGGCATCGCGTTCCGAATTACTGCGGTTGTGGCGGCCATGCTTCGAAGAGATCTCTTACTCAGTTCGGTTCCCTTTTTATCCGCTGCGCAGCATGCAATGGCGGACTCGCGCTGGGACGCTGGCAGCGTGCTTCATGTCCTGCCAACGGTCAGCGATCGACGCTTCCTGATCAAGGCCTCTTTTTCCGAGAAGCTCACCAACGCCCCCTATTTGCGGGCAGGCAATCGGCTGCGGCGCGGATTGCAAACAGATCGGCATGGATGCTTCTGGTCGTTCGACATCGACGGGCTGGAACCAAGCCGCCCGTATGAGTTGCAGTTTCTGAACAGCCGCAAGAAAGCTCTGTGCGCACCCTGGACGCTAAAGACCTTTCCTGCTCCCGGCGATTCGCCATCGCGGTTTCGCGTGTTGATTTACACCTGCGCCGGCGGTGACGAGCGAATCTCGCTGCCGAATGGCAAGACCAACTACCTCAGCATCGCGCAACGCTCGCGCTTGCTCGATCGGGCCATGACGTATGCTCCCGATGCCGTGATCGCAAATGGAGACCACATCTACTGGGACCTGCGGCAAGGGACGCATCCACCGCGGCTGACGCCGCAGATGCTCGCGGCGACGGGCGACTTCCGGCGTGACCAGGCGGTTCTCGGCACTCCCAATGAGGATCTGCTGCGGCTGGTTGGCGACCAACAAATTCGGCGATTGTATGGCTCGCGTTTTCGCGGAGTGCCCGTGTACTTCCTGCAGGACGACCACGACTATTTCGAAAACGACGACGCCGACGAGAAGATGGTCACCTACCCGCCAGACCACTTCATGCTCCAACTGGGACGCGCGACGCGCCGGATGTACTATCCGGAATTTCTACCGGACGAAGGGCGTCCGGCGGGATTGCCGGGCGCCTCCGCACTCGATTCGCCAGCCGCCACAGGCGAGTGCTTTGGGACAGTGCGATTCGGACGCCTCGCGGAAATTCTGCTTTACGACTGCCGGCGCTATCTGACGCTGGCCGGCCACAACGCGGTGGTTATTCCACGCGAAGCCGAAGATTGGATTACCGCGCGCCTTAGCGACCCCAGCGTCGAACACGTCGTCCAACTACCCTCGCAACCTCCCGGCTGGAGTTGCGGAAAATGGGGCGACTGGTATCCCGACGTGCGCGATAGCGCGACACTCACCGTCAGCAAAGCGAAGCCCTATTGGCAACCAGGCTGGATGTCGCAGCACGACCGGCTGATGAAAGCCGCCTTCGACGCCAAGGCGCATGTTCCGCTGTTCATCAGCGGCGATATGCACTCCATCGCCGAGGGCCGCATTCTACGCAGCGGCAAACTGGATTTCCGAAGCAACCCGGTGATCTCCATCCTGCCCGGCCCCATCGGCACCGGGGAAAACTGGCCCTCGAACGCGCGTGGGATTCGAGCCGTGCCGCCGCATCACCTTGAGATGGACGAGAAGCAACCCTGCCTCGAAGAAAACGGCTTTCTACTGGTCGACTTCGAGGTGTCTAAAATCACTGCCCGCTTTTTCCGATGGTCTCGATCCATGCCCGATTCCGTGATCGACCAATTGCAACCGTATCGCGAGCGCGAATATGCGCGCCGCCTGTAATCGCCCGTATGTGTGAAGGAGCAACGTCATTGAAACCGATTCGAATGGTACTCTCTCTTCTTGCGCTCTCGCTGGTTGCGAGCGCGCAAAGCAATCGCGCCAATTTGGCAGGTCGCGTGACCGACCAGTCGGACGCGCCCGTCGCTGGCGCCGTGCTCACGCTGACGAACAACGGCACAAATCTGAAGCGCCAGATGAAGAGTTCGCCCACCGGCGAGTATTCCGTTCCGCAGTTGGAGCCCGGCGCCTACACTCTCACTGTCGAACAAGGGGGATTCCGCCGCGAACTGATTCGCGATCTGAATCTCGAAACCGGCCAAACGACGCGTATCGACATCGCTCTCAAGGTCGGCTCTGTTTCGGACTCGGTTGAAGTCGCGGCCTCGGCGGCGCTGCTGAACACAGAGAATGCCACGACGGGCGGCGTCGTCGAACAGCGCAAGATTGTCGAACTTCCGCTGAACGGCAGAAACTACCAGCAATTGGCAACTCTCGAAGCCAACGTGCTGCCGGCAGCACAGAATTCGTCGAACGCGTCCCGCGGTGGACTGAACATCGCCGGGGGCTCAGAGGTCTCGAATCTGTACGTCAAGGATGGCATCCACAACAACTCCGCGTCGTCAGGCTCCACGCATGTCCCGATTTTGGATTCTATCCGCGAGTTCAAAGTCATGACCGGGACGTATTCCGCCGAGTTTGGCCGGCAATCCGGCGCCCAGATTCTGGTGACAAGCAAGTCCGGGACCAACGGGCTACACGGCACAGCCTGGGAGTTCCATCGCAACTCGGTTCTCGATGCACGCAACTTCTTTGCGGCCGCCAAGCCTTCCTACCGCCGGAATCAGTTCGGCGGACTTCTATCCGGCGCGCTGAGGAAAGACAGAACCTTTTTCATGATGGCCTACGAAGGCCAGCGCCGCGGCCAGCAGGACCTTACCCAAAGAGCCATCCCGCCGGTCGCGTTCCGCAACGGCGATTTCCGGTCGCTGAGTACCGTGATTCGCGATCCGCGAACCAATACTCCCTTTCCGAACAACGTCATTCCCGCCAGCGCATTCAGCCCCCAAGGCATCGGACTGGCCGCCCTGTATCCGCAACCCACCTCCGGCACCACGGCATTCAATGCCGGAGCCGCCAGCCGTTTCACGAGCGAACAATTTATCGTTCGCGGGGATCAACGGCTTACGGATAAAGACAGCGTCTACCTGGTCTACGAATTTCAGGACAGCGGAACCGTCAATCCCTTCTCTGGCGTCGGACTGCCCGGCTATGGCGTTCTCGCCAGTTCCGGAACGCAACATGCGGTTGCCAGTTGGCTGCACATCTTCTCGCCGAGCCTGATTCTCGAAGCCCGCGGCGGCTATTCACGCCTGAAAATACTCAACGTCCAGGAAGATTACGAAGTCGACGTGGTCAAGCGGCTGGGCATTCAAGGCCTCACGGACGCCGGACGAACTCCGTTCAACAACGGCGCGCCGAGCGTCGCCGTCACGGGCTACACGGGCCTCGGCGGCGGGACGAGCCAACCGCAAGGCCGCGGTGAGAACACGTTCCAGTATGCCGCGGCGATGACCTGGATCCATGGCAAGCACACCACGAAGTGGGGCGGCGATTACTTCACCTTCCCGTACAATTCTTTCAACACGAGTTTTGGGCGCGGCAGCTTTCAGTTTGATGGCCGCTTCTCCGGCAACTCGGTCGCCGATCTCATTCTTGGGGTTCCGTTCCGTGCCGATCGCACCCTCGGCGAGCCCTTCCACAATTCGGTCGTCAAATCGACCGGCGTCTACGTGCAGGACGACTGGAAGATCACGCCGCGGTTGACATTGAACGTCGGCGTCCGTTGGGACCTGTATCCGGCGATTTACGAGAAGGTCAACAAGATCGCCAGTTGGGATCCGCGCACGAACACGATTCGGGTCGCGGGCGGCCGCGAGGCATATCTCTCGCCGAGCGGCCAGGTGTTGCTGCGCAACCGCGGCGACGTCGGCCGTACCGTCTACGACACCGACTACAACAACTTTGGACCGCGCGTCGGCCTGGCATGGCGTCCCTTCGGAAAATCGACGACGGTCCTCCGGGCCGGATTCGGCTCGTTCTACAACATGCAATCCGCCGGCAACGGCATCACGCCGCTGTCGCGTAATGCTCCTTTCCGCGAAAGCCAGACTGCCGGGCCGTTCTCACTGCCGGTGATCCCCAACCTCGCGAACATGTTTACAGCCACCACCAGCACGTCGACGGCACCAGGCGTCCAGCAGGACATTCAGACCGGCTACATCAATCAATGGAGCTTTGGCATCCAGCGTGAACTGGCACGCAACGTTGTGTTGGATGTTGGGTACCTGGGCTCGGCCGGGCGCAAGCTGCCGACGGCCTGGAACCTGAATCAAGCGCTACCCGGCGCTGGAACCGTCAACAGCCGCCGCCCGTATCCAGGTTGGGGTCAGATTGCGGGCGGTTTTATTTCGTCCATCGGCAGCTCCAGCTTCCAGTCCATGACCGTGCGCCTCGAACGGCGTTTCACCTCCGGCTGGAGTTTCCTGTCGAGTTACTCATACTCGAAGATTATCGACCAAACCTCCGGCGCCGCTACCGGAAGTTCGGCCAGCCCGACCTTCGCCCAGGACGCCCGAAACCTGCGCGCCGAGCGATCGGTGGCCGATTACGATACGCCGCACCGCTGGGTCTTGTCGTCGGTCTATACCCTGCCCTTCGGCAACGGCAGCCGGTTCGCGACGGGCAATCGTTTGGCCGATTCCATTCTTGGCGGCTGGCAATCGACAGCCATCCTGACCCTGCAGAGCGGACGCCCGTTCACGATCCTCTCTGGCCGCGATGAAAGCAACACCGACGGCGGAGCTGACCGGCCCAACGTCATCGGCGATTGGCGCGTCGCCGACCCCACGCCAACCCGCTGGTTCAATCCCTGCACGCTGACCGCGGCCGGTGTGCGGCGCAACTGCGCAGCCAACGATACGCCGGCCTGGCAGATCAACGCGATCAACACGTTCGGCAACGCGGGACGCAACATTCTGCGTGGCGCGGGTTCCGCCAACTTCGATCTCGGAGTCTACCGCAACCTCCGCATCCGCGAACGGC
>JAYVTO010000030.1:0-36590 GCA_043788745.1 Acidobacteriaceae bacterium | reverse complement strand
TTTCAAAAAACGAAACCAAAAAACACAGAAAGGACCCCAGCAGCGTCCCAACCTGACTCTTCCCCCTTCAGGCTCATTCTCGGATTAGAAAATGCTGCGTTTCGTAACGAAAGGGTTCGTGCCGCAATTCCCCTAGCGCGCTGACTTCATGGCAGGATCGACCAACAAGAAGGTTTCCGTGGTCCGTTTCGAGCGCGAACCCGTGCTCGGAATCGTCAGTTTGCAGGACTATTTCGGCCCGGCGGGCGTCGAGGTCCTTTCCGTCTCCGGGTCGCTCGTCATCGTACCGCATGCAGAAGTGAAAGCGATCTGTTTTCTTCGGGATATCGAGGACGCAGGCCCCTGGAAACCGCATCGCGCCTTCACCAGCCGGCCCAAGTCCGCTGGCCTTTGGATCCGCATCGTGTTCCAGGATGGCGATTCCCTCGAAGGCATGATCGCAAACGATCTCAATCAGTTAGAGCCAGATGGAATCTCTCTCGTGCCCCCCGAACCAGGTGCCGCCGCGCAGCGAATCTTGGTTCCTCGCCAAGCCGCCCGTTCGATTCAGGTGCTGGGCGTTATCGGGAGTCCGCTCCGTCGCGGTTCAGGGAAGACCTCCCCGAAGCCGACGGAGGGCCAAATGGTGATGTTCGACTAAGCGATCCGTCATCGGACCACCGCCACGGCTCGCAGGGATGGCCCAAATCGCACTTCGCAAGGTCGATCCAAGCACTGCAGCCGCTCAAATGCTCTACGCCGTTCTGGACCAGAATCAGCCGTTCGACGAAGAATGTTCGCGCCTGGGTCCATTCCGCCCATCGCCGCCGCGCCATCTCCCTAACGTCCGCCGCCTGATCCGCCGGTACCGATTGCGCCAGGGTGACATGCGGGTGGTAAACGAACGGTTCCGAAAATCGCATTCCCCCCACGTTCAGGCTCGTATGCAAATTCTCGATCTCGCGGTATCCTGTCCCGATCGAAAGATAAACGGCGCCCGAACCGGGAAACACTTCGACATCCGCCAGTTCCAGTTCAAAGGGCTGGGTCCGCCGCAACGTCTCCACCGATTCCTGCCAACTGGTGTCTGGAGCCGCCTCCAATATGCGTGGCGGTAGCACGGTCACATGAGACTGTGCCGTGCATCCCGGTACGAGTTCCTGCCGGAGATCGTCCAGATACTTGCCCAACGGGCCTGGAATGTAGGAAACCAAGGCGAAAGCGTTTACACGGGAAACTTCGCCGAATGAACAACCCATAAGCTTCCGCTCTTTTCGATTCTAACGCGGTTCTCCCGGACGCACTTTATGATGCCGCCGTTGCAACCGCTGCCGCCGCAACTTCCGCCAGGGGCCTCTCCTCCGGCAACAACCACTTCGCTTGCTCAAATCCAACGTATTTCACAATACGTAACTCGAACGCATCGACCTCGATGACGTCCCCCACCTGCAGCGCACGAGGAGTATCTCGCACCGTCGCCCACACCGCGTACGGGCTGTCGCCTTCGAGCGTAAACGCTTCCTCGTAATCGCGAGGCTTCACCTGGGACGGTCCACTGAGGTGCGGTGTCCAACGGAAGTTCTGCCGGACATGTTCTTTCAATCGGAAGATTCGGTAACTTGCCATAGCAACTCGCCTATTGTCTCTCAAAACATGCCCGAACGGAAATGTTCTCTTCGTCTCGTCTCCCAGCCGAAGAACCGCGAACGTCAGTGAGCGGCCCTCCCGAAGAAAGCGACTCTCCCGAAGAACCGCGAACGTCAGTGAGCGGCCCTCCCCCCTGCAAAATCAGCTGGCGGGCATCTTCCGCGCCCAGCGCCATCCAGCGATCCACTTGCCGCCGGTTCCAAAACAGCGAGTCCTTCGCCGAACACAACTTCTCCGACGGAGTGAGAATCGTCACTTGCGCCTGCGACACTGGCATGCGTCCCGAGCGCGCGATCCTTCGATGCAAGCGAGCCAGCCCGACCCTTTTGGCGATTCACGCCACAAGGAGTATCCAAAGCCCGAATGCCAGCGTCGAGAAGATGGCACAATTAAAGAGGTGCTCCCCTGCCGCACGGCCCGGGAGCATTGACCTAAGAATGGCGTTCGATCCGATAGCTTATGAAGGAATCGTTTCCGAAATCCTCGCCCTTGACGGAAACGGCCTGCGCCCAATGCCCCTCGTCGCGACTGGATGCATCTCCGGCGACGCCGCCGCGCGGCTGCGCACTATCGACCCGATGGAAGCGCTTCCTGCCGCCCGCCGTCCGAAGGCAACTATCAGCGGGCTGTGGGTCTACTTCTCCGCTTTCGAAGAAGCCCACGCAATCGCGCAGGACCTCAAAACCAAAGAAGGCGCTTATTGGCACGCGATTCTTCATCGCCAGGAACCGGACCCCGGCAACGCGGCCTACTGGTTTCGCCAGGTCGGCTCGCATCCCGTCTTTCGCCGCGTCGCCCAAGCCGCTTCGGAAATCGTGAAGCGCCATCGCGCCGCGGAATTCCGATCGAATGGTCGGAGCTGGGATCCGTTTGCCTTCATCACTTTCTGCGAGCGCGCCCGCAAGCAACCCGGCTCGCCGTCCGAAACTGCCGCCAAAGAGATTCAGCTCGCCGAGTGGCAAGAGTTACTCGACTATTGTGCAAGGCCCCGGCCTTAACTGGAAACAAGAGGCCAGTGGAATGAGAAAAGTTATCTTCGGAATCGTTGTGATCGCCGCCCTCGGAGCCGGAATCGCGTGGCTCACCGCCTGGAAAAGCCGCCCACCGGAGATCCCCTTCACAAAAGTCACGCGCGAAACCATCGTCAGCACCCTATCGACGAACGGCCGCGTCGAACCCATCGATTGGGCCACCGCCCGCACCGATCGCGAGGGCCTCGTCGAACAGATCCTTGTCGAAAGAGGCCGGCGTGTCGCCTCCGGAACGCCCCTCATCGAACTCGATGCCCGCGATGCTCGCGCCGACCTTGCCGCCGCCCAGGCTCGCATCGCGCAGGCGCAGGCCGAAATCGAAGTCCTTCGCCGCGGAGGCCGTGCCGCCGATCTTACCGAAATCGCCAACGGCCTCGATCGCACTCGCCTCGAACGCGACCAGGCCCGCTCGGAATATGAGAAGTTGAAGCGCCTGGAAGAAAAGAAGGCCGCCATCAACGCCGACGTCGTCTCCGCCAAGGAGCGAATGGATCGTGCCGATCTCGCCATCAAGGGCTTTGAGGCGCGCCGCCAGTCGCTTGTCTCGTCCACCGATCAATCCTCCGCCGACGCCCGCCTCAAAGATGCGCAGGCAGCCGCCAAGCTCGCCGAGGAGCGCATTGCCCTCAGCATCATTCGCGCGCCCATTGACGGCACCATTTATCAGTTCGACCTCAAGCGGGGAGCCTATCTCAACCGCGGCGATCTCGTCGCCAACATCGGCCGCCTCGATCGCGTGCGCGTCAACGTGTTCGTCGACGAACCCGAGCTCGGCAGAGTCTCCGCGGGCTTGCCTGTGCGGATCACTTGGGATGCTCGTCCCGGCAAGACCTGGACCGGCACCGTCGACCGCCTTCCCAGTCAGATCGTTCCCTTGGGGACTCGTCAGGTCGGCGAAGTCGTCTGTGTGATCGAGAATCCCGGCAACGAACTACTGCCCGGTACGAACATCAACGCCGAGATCCGCTCGAAAGTCGTCGAAAACGTCCTGGGCGTGCCGAAAGAAGTTCTCCGCCGCGAGAACAATGAGAGCGGCGTCTACGTCCTCGAAGGGGCGCAACTCCGCTGGCGAAAAGTGAGTGTCGGCGTCGCCAGTATAACCCGCACGCAGATCGAGGGATTGAAGGAAGGCGATGCCGTCGCTCTGCCTACGGAGCGGCCCCTCAAAGATGGCATGGCTGTCCGCGCCGCCGCCGCGCAATAGCTACTTCGCCATCGCCGCGTCCGCAGCCAGGTGAATCGGTTCCACTGGGTACCCCAACTCCCTCCAGGCGTAAAATCCGCCCTCCAGCGGCCGCACGCGCGTGATCCCCAGCTTCTTCAGTTGCAGCGCCGCCCGGGCGCTGGTGGCTTCGTTTGGTCAAGTGCAGTAGAGAATCACATCCCGGTCTCTCGGGATCTCGATGTGCAAGTCGTCCAGCCGCCCGCGGTCGATCCAGATCGCGCCCGCTATCTTTTGCGACTCTGCGTCGACCTCCTCCGAGTGCCTCAGATCGACAATCGTCATCGGATCGTTCGCCTCCATACGCTGCAGCAATTCCTCCGCAGTCAGCCGTGCCATCCGCAGGCTGCGCAGGAAGCGGCGTCGCTGCCACCATTTGAAGATCGCCCAGACGCCAAAAATCGCCACGAGCGAGAATCCGGTGCGCCCCGCCATGTCGCCCACATACTCAAGCTGCGCGCGGAACGCATATCCCAACCCAAGGAACGCGCCAGCCCACAGCATCGAACCCAGACCATCCGCCAATACGAACCGCCACAGAGGCATCTTCGAAATCGCCGCCATCGGCGGAGCCAAGGTACTCAGGCCCGGAATAAACTTCGCCACCAACAGCAGCCACGCGCCGAACCGCCGAAACCAATATCGCGAAGTGTTTACGCACGAGTCCGGCTCGAGCGAAATTCTGCAAAGCAGGTTCAGCACCGAAGCGCCTTTGCCCCTGCCAATCAGGAACCAAACGATATCCGCCGCGAGGGAGGAGCCCACCGCCAGGGAAAGCGCCGCCGGGAACGTATAGCCGTGCGTGCCCAGTAAAGCTCCAACGCCGAGCAGCACCGGCACGGCGGGTAACGGCGCGCCTAGTTGCTCTGCCAGCACCACGACGAACAACGCTTCGTAGCCGTGGCGCTCCAGATACTGCAGGACCGGCGCAATACTTTGGGTCGCCATTTTTTTCATTCTCTCATGGACTCTACATGGAGAACCCGTCCATTGAATGTGCCAACGTAGCGCCGCGATCTGTTCTCGCGCTTAATGCACCGAGGCGCGACCGTAAGGTCGCGCGTACTACAAAGAACCGTACCCTATTGCCGGATCGATTCGAGCAATTCCACTAACGCCGCGAGGTTTCGTTTTGTGTAGATGAGCGAACCGCTCCCGCAGAATTATCTTCATCGGTTGATCGACGCGCTCGATCAGTTGAAGCCCATCCGGCGTGATCCGTACCACCACCACGCGCCGGTCCGCGGCCGACCTCACTCGCGTCACCAGCCCCGGTTTCTCCATGCGATCCACCAGCCGTGTGATGTCGGGATCGTGAGAGATCATGCGCGCCGCAATCTGTTTGCAGGGCAATCCGGCGTCTCCCGCTCCACGCAGGATGCGTAAAACGTTGTACTGCGTATGCGAGATGCCGTGCGGCTTCAGCACGGTCTCAAGCACCTGCTGCAGCATGTCCGTCGTCTTGGCGAGATTGAGAAACGCCTCTTCTTCGATCGAGCCGAACGGTTTCGATTGCGCAATCTCCGCCTGAAGTTTGCCCGCCATGGACCCCCATTATCCGTCCTCTTGGCAGATCGCGAGACCCTCAGGCGATGCTGGCGGGCGCGGACCCACTGCTGCTTTTGCCAAGTCCGTCCGGACTCATTACTCCGATATAGCCGAGATTGCGATACAACTGCCGGTAATCGAGCCCGCACCCAACCACGAATCGATCCGGAATCTCAAAGCACCGGAACTCCACCGGCACCTGCACAATGCGCCGCACCGTCCGGTCCAGCAGAGTGCAGATTGCAAGCGAATTCGGATTGCGCCCTGCAAGCGTCCGCAGCAGATAGCGCGCTGTGAACCCGGTATCGACGATGTCTTCGATCAACAAGACGTCTTCGCCGTCAATCGGATCGTCCAAATCTTTTGCGATGCGAACCAGCCCCGGCGAACGCCCATCGCGCGTTGGTCCGGCAAAGCTCGAGATCGCCAAAAAATCGATGCTTACTGGAATCGTGATCGCGCGCGCCAGCGCCGTCAAAAAGAAAACCGAACCCTTCAATACCGCAATCAGCTTGAGTTCGCGACCCGCGAACTTTGCACTGATTTCCGCCGCTACCTCACGCACGCGCCGTTGCACTTGCTCTTCCGTGAACAGAATACGCTCCATGCCAACGGGCAGAATTGGGTCCGTCATCTACCGCTATTGTCGTTCAAGCACCCAGGCCGTATTTCATGACCAGATCCTGCAGGTCGCGCTGGTAGAACACCTGGATCTGGATGTGCGGATACACTGCCTTCAGCAACTTGATCTTACGGTTCTTCTTCGTCACAAGCGCCTGCTTCATCGTTGTCAGCTCGATGTAGAGGTCGGCCTCAGGCAAATAAAAATCCGGCGTGAACGCTTCGATCACCTTTCCGTCCTTGTCCCACTGCAACGGAAAGCTCCTTGGCTCATACTGCCACTGGATGCGATAGAAATCGAGAAGATTGGCGAACACTTCTTCGCTCGGATGCCCGAACGTCCTTGCGAACTGCAGCTTCCCGGCAGGCGCGATCCCATGTTTGGCGAGCTGCAATCGAAGTTGAAACTGAATCTGCGCCTCGACAGCGGAAGAGATTGGCCCCAGGCTGCTCAAGCCCCGCGACTCCGCCGCCGACCGAACCGTCGCCGCAATCTGCATCGGGTCGAAGCCATCTTCCCGCATCAGAATGTCGTAAACATCAAACGGCACGCGCGCCTTCCCGAAGCGCGCTTTCCGCATTGCGGACTGCGTTGCATCGGCTTCAAGCATTCGCGCTTTCGCCGTCCCGCGATCCACCCGCTCGTCCAGCATGACGTTGCCCACGCGCCGAGACTCCAGGGCCTGAATACCCACGCGCATCACGCCGGCCAATCGCTCGAACAGAAACTCCGCGCCGTCGAACGCCAGCACCACGTGGTGGATCGCGGCAACGCGCGCGATCACGCTCGATGCCATCGCCGGCCACGCCCGCGCAGGCGGCTCCGACGCCGGCGAGAACTCTTCCCGCATCCACGTTCCAAGCCGTGCGTCATCGACCAGTTCAAATCCGAGCGCAACCGCAACCTGCGAAGCGATCTCGCGAGCGTGGCATCCCTCCGGGCCGGTGATTGTCAAAAGCGCCATCGCGCCAATCCTTGCTTTACGAACATCGGTGTTGTGCGTGCATCGGTTCGCAAGATCCTAATGAACCTCAGGATACCCCGAGGCAGAATCTGCTCTGATACGGCTTCGGCAAATCTGACAAGATCTCTTGCCATCGCCCGCCGCAAGGCCGACCATGACTGATTCCTCGCGCATCCCGTTGCATCCCGATCAGTCCCGAAAGCAGCGTATCAAAGTTGCGTGCGGCCAACATCCCTTCGGCGCGATTCTCACTGGCGCGATTCCCGCGTCGGTACCGGACTCGCCTTCGAAGAAAGCCTCGGCGATCTGTTCGTCAGCCGCATCGCCCGCGTCATCACTTGGCTGTAACTCCACAGCGAAACTTAGGCCGAAACAACGAAACGCCTTCCCCTCGGAGCCGATCTCCTCTACAATGCGAACGGCGCTGTCATTCTGAATCGCCATCAAATAGCAAGCAGCTGGAGGAGTTTTTCACGTCTATGACGAAACGCGCTGCTGCGGAATTTATCGGCACATTCTGGTTGGTTTTTGGAGGCTGCGGTAGTGCCATTCTGGCCGCGGCGTTTCCCGCTCTTGGGATCGGCTTCGTTGGCGTTTCACTTGCCTTCGGTCTTACCGTGCTCTCGATGGCGTACGCGATCGGGCACATCTCCGGATGTCATCTTAACCCGGCCGTCTCTATCGGTCTCTTTACAGGTGGAAGATTTCCTGCTTCCGAATTGCTGCCGTACATCATTGCTCAGGTCGCGGGAGCCGGCGTTCTTTTCGTCATCGCGAGCGGCAAAACGGGTTTCGCCGGACCGGCAGGTCCGACTCTGCCGAGCGCGGGAGTAAGCGTGCGCTGGCCAACCCGGTCAAAGAACCGCGAACGAAGTGAGCGGATCTCAAGAATCCCGGAAGCGGAAGATGTAACCCCGCCCGTCAGGGCAGGGATCCTAGCGATGTTCACTTACGCCGCCTGACCGCGAACGAAGTGAGCGGATCACTCCCCTGGCGCGGATTCGAAGGCACGCAACTACACCAAACCATCCGCTGACGAGCGACCGCCCCTTCGCCTAGGACGCCCCGCCTCGTACAATACGGTGGAATGCAGGATTACGAAAAACTCGGCGTCTTCTACCTCGGCAGACAGCAGGACAACAAACAGAATCTTCTCTACCAATCGAAGGATCTCGTAACCCACGCAGTTTGCGTCGGCATGACGGGCAGCGGCAAGACTGGCCTCTGCATCGGTCTCCTGGAGGAGGCCGCCATCGATGGTATCCCCGCAATCGTCATCGATCCGAAGGGCGACCTCGCCAATCTCCTTCTCACCTTTCCCAAACTAAGCCAGGAGGACTTCGAGCCTTGGGTTAACGCCGACGAGGCCAAGAACACAGGCCTCGACACGAAAGCGTTCGCGGCCCAACAGGCCGACCTCTGGAAGAATGGTCTCGCCGGATGGAGCCAGGACGGCGACCGCATCCAGCGCCTGCGCGACGCCGCCGACTTCGCCATCTACACGCCGGGTTCCGACTCCGGACTGCCCGTCTCGATCATGAAGTCCTTCTCCGCACCCGATGCCAAGGCGCTCGACGACCGCGAAGGATTCCGCGATCGCGTCTCCGCTACTGCCACCAGCCTTCTTGGCCTCGTAGGCATCGACGCCGATCCCGTGCAAAGTCGGGAGCACATCCTGATCTCCACGCTCTTCGACGCCAGTTGGCGCGCCGGCAAGGACCTCGACCTCGCCGCGCTCGTCGGGCAAATTCAGAATCCGCCGATCACGAGAATCGGCGTCCTCGACCTCGATTCCTTCTATCCCGCGAAAGATCGCTTCCGCCTCGCGATGTTGCTGAACAACCTGCTTGCCTCGCCGGATTTCGCCTCCTGGCTCCACGGTGAACCCCTCGACATCGGCAACATGCTCTGGACCTCCACCGGCAAGCCCCGCATCAGCATCTTCTCGATCGCGCACCTGACGGACGCCGAGCGCATGTTCTTCGTCTCACTGTTGCTCAACCAAACCCTCAGTTGGGTCCGTACGCAACCCGGCACCACCAGTCTCCGGGCGCTGCTCTACATGGACGAGATCTTCGGCTACTTCCCGCCGATCTCGAATCCGCCTTCGAAGAAGCCGCTGCTCACACTCCTCAAACAGGCACGCGCCTTCGGTCTGGGTGTCGTGCTCGCCACGCAAAACCCCGTCGACCTCGATTACAAAGGTCTCGGCAACACCGGAACCTGGTTCCTCGGCCGCCTGCAAACGGAGCGCGACAAGATGCGCGTCCTCGAAGGTCTCGAAGGCGCGTCCGCCGAAGCCGGCGCAAAATTCGATCGCGGCGCGATGGAGCGAACCCTCGCCGGACTCGGCAAGCGCGTCTTCCTGATGAACAATGTCCACAGCCCCGCGCCGGTATTGTTCGAGACTCGCTGGACGCTCTCCTACCTGCGCGGCCCGCTCGCTCGTACCGAAATCAAACAGCTAATGGACGTCCGCAAGGGCGCAGATCCCGTGCCCGCGCCAACAGTCGTTGCACCTACACCGACAGCATCCGCGGCGCGCCCTGTCCTGCCGCCCGACATCGCCCAGTACTTCATCCCCGTCCGCGGAGCCTCCACGCAACTCGTCTACTCCCCCGTTGCCATTGGAGCCGCGCAGGTGCATTTCCTCGACGACAAGTCCGGTGTCGACGTTGTGCGTGATCTCATCTTTACAACGCCCATCAACGACGATGCCGTCGGCGCGAATTGGGACCAATCCGAAGAATGCGAGTGCGCCGTTACCGATCTCGAAAAAGTCCCCGAAGACGGAGCTGAATTCGCCGAACTCGCACCCATCGCCGCTAAAGTGAAGAGCTACGCGACCTGGAGCAAATCCTTCGCCACGTGGGTCTTCCGCATGCAGAAGCTGGACCTCTTTCATAGCCCGACCCTCGACGAATTGTCAAAGCCCGGCGAAAGCGAGCGCGATTTCCGCGTCCGCCTCCAACAAGCCGCTCGCGAAGAACGCGACCGCCAAGCCGCCGATCTCAAAGCCCGGTACGATCCGAAACACCAGCAACTCGAAGACCGCAAGCAACGGGCCGAACAGAAGAAGCAAGCAGAAAGGCAGCAGTCGACATCCCAGATGCTCGCTACCGGAGCGACGGTCGTCGGAGGCCTCCTCAGTGCCTTCCTTGGACGCAAGACGCTCAGCATGTCGACCATTACGAAAGCAACGCAAGCCGTTCGCGCCGCCGGACGCGCCGTCAAGGAATACGGCGACGTCCAGAGAGCCGACGATACCGTGCAGCAAATCGATCAGGAGCTTGAGGAACTGAACAGCCAGTTCGAAGCCGAAGTCGCCGCGCTATCGACCAAAATCGACCCCAGCACCGAGACCTTCGAAACCGTCACTGTCCGCCCCAAGAAGGCCGCCATCACCGTGCAGTTGGTAACGCTAGGCTGGAAACCCGCGTGACGAAATCCCAAGGGTCTGACCACCAGGTCTGACCACCAGGTCCGACTGAGCGGACTAGCCCTCGGCGTCTTCAACGCGCGCCGCACCGCCTCTACGTGATCCCAATCGCCACAGCTAGCGCGCTCATGCTACGATCCCATTTGCGCCGGATCGCCACCTTCCTATCGCTTCTTGCCCTCCTCTCCTGCGGACCCCAACCGCCCGCGCCCATCCAAATCCGCTTCGAGCAGCGCATCTTTGAGAAAGCGCTCGCCGGTTGCGTGGAAGACGGCAAACCCGATTGCGCCACCGTCCGCCTCGAATATCCGGAGTTCACCGCCGCGTCATCGGAAGCCGTACGCCAGAAGCTGAACGCTGCTGTTCAGGAAGCCCTTCTCGCGCCGTTCGAAGAAGGCGCCCCCAAAGCGGAATTTCCCGAGCAACTCTCTCGCTATTTCTTTGAAGCCTTCGACGCCGGCTACGGTGCATCCTGGTTTCTGCGTCGCACCCTGACCGTCGAAGCCGCCACGCCCCTCGCTGTATCCATCACGGAATTCGAGGCACAATACACTGGCCGCGGCGAGCCTCGCGAAACCCGCAGCCGCCTTGACCTAAAACCAAATTGAGAATAATCGCTTCGTCGCGCCACTACCTCTTGGGTGAGCCTGATACAACATGCCGGCCAGCGCGTCTCCGCGTTCCTCCTCGAACTGGAGGACGAACTTGTGGCGAAAGATTCCGAGATCGAGGCCCTTAAAGCCCAACTCGCGGATCGCTCCTCCGAACTCCCTGCCGGACTGCGTGAGCTCATCTCGTTGCAGCTCGAACAACTAACCCAAACCCGCGCCCTCCTCGGAGCCATCGAATGCCCGGTGCCCGTATCCTCGAACGCCGCTGACGACGACGCGCGCCAACTCCGCGCCGCACTCGAAGCCGAACGTCAGGAGCATGGCGAACAATCTGCGCGGGTGGGCGAAGAACTCGAGACCGTCCGGGAAGCCGCGCGCATGGCGCAGGTTGAAGTCGTCGGTCTCCGACACCAAATTCAGTCCGATCACGATGCCCATCAGCAGCACATCGCCCGTCTCATCACCGATCGCGAGGCCCAGGAAGCAAAACAAGCGACCACCGCTGAGGCCGAGGCGCTGCACAAACAACTGGAACAAGAACGCGAAGCCCACCAGCAAGCCATCGCCAAACTGAACGAGGATCTCGAAGCCGCCCGAGTCTCCGAAGCATCACTCGAAGCCGCTCTCATGGAACAGCGCGGTGCGCTGCAGCGAATCGAAGCAAAATTCAGCCTCTACTCCGCCGCCGTCGCCAAACTGGCCGAACCACCGGAGCCTCGCCGTGCGAAGCTCCTGCAGTCGTCTAAACAACTTTCCCAGAGAAAGCCAAGAACAAGCGGATACTCACTTGGCTAATGCCCAACAACTCGTCGCGCTCCTAGCCGCCGAATCCGCTAAGCTCGAAAAGGCCCTCGATCAGCAAATCGGCAAGCTAGGCAATATCAAGCCCGCCATCGCGCCAGCAGGCCCCTCCAGCGTCAAGATTCGCAAGACAACAGTGCTGTTGTTCTGGATCGGCCTTGCCCTCGCCTGCCTGGCCACCGCCTCCTTCGGCTTCCTGGCCGGATTCCACTAGTGCTTTGACCGGCAAGACACATCCCCGGGTTGAAGCCAGGTGAAGCCCGGGGTTCTAGCCCCGCGGGTTACGGCGGGGATTCGTTTCGATCCTGAATCACGCGGTCCGAGAACTAACAACAGTTTAGGTTTAGGAGGACTGGTGATTCCCCGGTCCGCGGAAGGCATACTATTCGCTGAAAGCAAGACAAGTTCCCGCTGTCCCTCGGCGCGGCGTTGTTTGGGGATCAAGCTCGGATGTCGTCTTTGTCGTAATCCCATTCAACGACGCGCCGGCTTCTTGCGGCTTGATTCACCATGTGAGCGCAGGCGGCGGCGTGGTGTCCGGCGCTTGCGTCTTCCCAGTGCGGCTGGCGGGTTTTAATGGATTCGAGCCAGGCTCCGAGGTGAAGGATGGAGCTGTCGGGGCCTTCGCCGCGGATGACTTGCGGCGGATCCAAGGGCTTTGTGCGACGCACGGGGAGTTCGGTCTCACGCACTTTCGGATCCCTGTAGTAGGCCTCTTCGAGCGGTTTCGGCCAGCTCTCCACAATCCACTTATTGTCTTCGCGGACGTTCTCGGCGGAGATCGTGAGCGTATTCCCGATGCTTAGAGAACCTTTCGTGCCCAGAACCTGCACGCCCGTTTCTCCGGCGGATTGATTGTTGAAGGTCGCGGAAAGATTCACGGTGAAGCCCTCGGGATATTCGAGCACGGCGTTGATGGTGTCGGGAACTTCACGGGATTCCTTCCAGCGCAACAACTGCCCGAGCGCGACGGCGCGCGATGGGACTTTGGCGTCCATGAGGAAATGAATCGTCGTGCAGAGGTGCACAAAGAGGTCGGTCGAGATGCCTCCGGAATAGTCGTTGTAGCAGCGCCAGCGGAAGAAGCGTTCGAGGCTGAAGGGCTGCTTGGGCGCGCTGCCGAGGAACGCGTCCCAGTCGCATGTTGCGGGCGAGGCGTCGGGCGGAATTGGGTAGAGCCAGGCACCGCTGGCGGTGTTGCGATTGTAGGCGGCGCGGATCATCGTGATCTGCCCCAGGCGGCCGCTGCGTACGATCTCCCTGGCCTTCTGCTGAATCGAGGAACTGATGGGCTGGCTGCCGACCTGCACGATGCAGCCGGTGCGCTTGGCGGCGGCGATGATCTCGGGGCCTTCGGAGGCGCGGAAGGTGAGCGGCTTTTCGCAATAAACGTCCTTGCCGGCGTTGACGGCGTCGATCACCATGCGGGCGTGCCAGTGGTCCGGCGTGGCGATGATGACGGCGTCGATGGATTTGTCGGCGAGGATCTCGCGGTAGTCTCTGCGCGGCGTGGGCTTGCTGCCGTTGCGCGTTCCGACTTCGGCGACGGTGCGTTCGATGCGGCCTCTGTAGGCGTCGCAGATGGACGTGATGGCCGCCTGCGGATGCGTGAGGAGCGCGCGCATGATTTCCTGCGAGCGAGCTCCGCAGCCGATAACGCCGACCTGGAGTTTGTCATTAGCGGACCTGGCTTGACCGGCGGCAGCGGCGGCGAGCGCGGCGGTCTGCAGAAAAATCCGGCGAGAAGTTGGCATAAAGAGATTCTACGCTGCTTGTTTGGGGAGAAGGTGATGACGAGCATCCCTCGTTGATGCCAACTCCCGCGTCACTGGTTTCTGACAGTCATCACCCTGCCGAGGCAAGCACGTACTTCGCCGATTTCGCCGGGCTTCGTGCGGGGCTCGGTTTTGTGCCGGCTGTGGCGGGAAGCGTTGTACGCCGCGAGCAGCCGCTACGCATTACGCCGCGGCAGGCGCGAAAGCCTTGCCTGCAACTGTTCGACGGGGCCCAGCGATGCCCGGCGCTTCTTCAACGCCTCGAATGCCTCGTCTGTCGTTTCGAGCGTTGTCCGCACATCGTCCGCTGTTAACGCGGCGCAAATGAAGTTGTTGTGATACGGGTGCAGGTAAACGCCGCGCATCAGCGCCTCAGTCACCCAGCAGTAGCCCAGCCGAAAGTCGGGATCGTCTTCGAAGAGGATCATTGGCATCTGCGCCGGGCCACTCTGCCGCAGGCCGAAGCCGTGCGTGGCAGCCTGCAGCGCCAGGCCTTCGCGCAAGAGAGCGCCGGTCTTCTCTGTGCGCTCGAGATAATCCGTCGTTTCGATTTGATGCAGAGTCGCGATGGAAGCAGCCATGGGAACCGCCTGGAACCAATACGACCCCGTCACGAAAATGCTTGCCGCGGCGCTGCGCGCGACTTCGGATCCGGCCAGCGCGGAAAGCGCGTGGCCGTTCGCGATGGCCTTGCCCCAGGCGCTGAGATCCGGCTCGACGCCGACGTTCGACCAAGTGCAGTCGCGCGCCAGGCGAAAGCCTGCGCGCACGTCATCGACGATCAGCAGAGCCCCGGATTTGTCGCACAGCGATCGCGCCGCGCGCGCGTACTCTTCCGTGGGCAGATCCTGATCCTCGAACACGTCGTGCCGAAATGCGGAGCCAAACACACCCGCGACGTCGTCGCCTGCCTCGCGGAAAGCGTCTGTCAGGCTGTTTGCATTGTTGTACTCGTAATGGATGATGTGCGCGCGCTCCTCCAGCACTACACCCGTTAGGATTGGAGTGCACCAGGGCGCCGCGCCGTGATACGCCTTCTTTGCGACCAGGATCTTTCGCCGCTTGGTATGCGCTCGCGCGACCGTCATCGCCATCGTCGTCGAGTCGGTACCGTTCTTGCAAAAGATCACCCAGCCGGCATGCTTGACGAGCGAGACGAACTTCTCCGACAACTCGACCATGATCGCGGAGGGTCCGGTCATGCAGTCGCCGAGTTGTTGCTGTGCCGCGGCCGCGGCTTCCACGGCTGGATGGCGGTAGCCCAATAAATTCGGGCCGTAGGCGCACATGTAATCGATGTACTCGTTGCCGTCTGCATCCCACAGACGCGCGCCCTCGGCGCGCTCGAAGAATTGCGGAAAGCCCTCGGGCAGCATTGCCACGGACTGATGGCCGAACATCCCGCCGGGAATGACCTTTCGTGCCCGCTCCACGAGATCTTTGTTACGCTGGTTTGTCCAAGCCATGTCGGTGAACCCTCTCGGTGAAGCCCATCCATGAAGGTTCAAGGACGCGGCTGATTGTGGCGCGCTAATCGCCGTGCGAGCCCAATGGCTCCAGCGGCTTTTTCTTTCTCCGCAGGCTCATCCACCATTCCTGCGCACTCGCAAGATAGGTGTAAACCACCGGCGTTAGATAGAGCGTAACGAGCTGCGAGAAGAGCAGTCCGCCAACCACTACCACGCCGAGTGGCTGGCGGGCTTCACCGCCCGCGCCGTAGCCGATTGCGATCGGTACCGCGCCGAGCAGCGCCGCCATCGTCGTCATCATGATGGGCCGGAAGCGGATGAGGCAGCCTTGATAGATCGCTTCCATGGGTGTCATGCCTTCGTACTCTGCCTCGCGCGCAAAATCGATCTGCATGATCGCGTTCTTCTTGACGATGCCGATCAGCATGATCAAGCCGACGAACGCGTAGATGTTCAGATCCATGTGCAACAGGTGCAGCGTCAGCAGAGCGCCGAAGCCCGCCGAGGGCAGGCCTGACAGAATTGTCAGCGGGTGGATGTAGCTTTCATACAGGATGCCCAGCACGATGTAGACGACGAGGATTGCGACGATCATCAAGATCCAGAGATTGTCGAGCGATCCTTCAAACGCTTTCGCCGCGCCCTGGAACGTGGACGTGATGGAGGGCGGCAGCGTCTTCGCCGCTACCTCTTGTACCTTGCTGACGGCATCGCCGATCGAGTGCCCCGGCGCGACGTCGAAGGAGATGGTTACCGCCGGCAGTTGTCCGTAGTGGCTGATCGCCTGCGGTCCGGTGTCCTGATCGATCTCGGCCAGCGTATCGAGCGGAATCAGGCTGCCTGTGTCTGCTTTGAAGTAGAGCATCGAAAGCGCGCGCGGGTCCTGTTGGAATTTCGGAAGGAGTTCGAGGAGAACTTTGTACTCGTTTACGGGCGAGTAGATGGTTGAGACCCAGCGCGGTCCGTAGGCGTCGTAGAGCGCGTTCTCAATTTGCGACGCGTTGACCTGTACGGCGGCTGCCTTGTCGCGGTTGATCGTGACGCTTACCTGCGGTGAGTTGATGAGCAGGTTGCTGGTGACGTCCTGCAGGACCGGCTCGCTCTGCAGCGCCTTTTCAAGCGCGGTGGATACGGAATACAGTTCGTCTTTGCCCGGCGATTGCAGCGTGAACTGATAGAGGCTCTTGGTAACGAGCCCGCCGATGCGGATGGTCGGCGGATTCTGCGGATAGACGCGCATGCCCTCGACTTCGGCAAACTTCGGCCGCAGATTCTTCATGATTTCGCCAACCAGCAATTTCCGCTGCGCGCGCGGTTTCAAGTGGACGACCATTTGTCCGAAGTTGGGTCCGCCGAGGATCGCGGCATTGGCGCCGCCTACGGTCGAAACAAACGACTCTACGTTGGGGTCAGCGGCCAGGATCCCGGAGATTCTCTTTTGATACTCGACCATCTGCAAGTAGGAAGTGCCCTGCGCGCCTTCGGTGGTGATCTGCATCTGGTCGGTATCCTGATCCGGAATGAAGCCCTTTGGGATGATGACGAACAGCCAACCGGTTGCCACCAATACGACCAGGGAAGCGACCATGGTCACGGGCCGATAGCGCAGAACCCACTGGAGAGATTCGTCATACGCGCGCAGGAGCGCGTCGAAGAAGCGTTCCGTTACGCGGTAGAACCACGAACGCTTTTCTTCGTGCGCCGCCCGCAACATGCGACTGCAAAGCATGGGAGTGAGCGTCACCGACACGACGCCCGAAATGAGGATCGACGCGCAGATGGTGACGGCGAACTCTTTGAACAGGCGTCCGAGCACGCCGCCCATAAACAGGATGGGGATGAAGACGGCCGCGAGCGACAGCGTCATCGAGACGATGGTGAAGCTGATCTCTTTCGAGCCCTCGATGGCTGCCTGCATGGGCGTCTTGCCCATTTCGATATGCCGAACGATATTCTCGAGCATCACGATCGCGTCGTCGACAACAAAGCCTACGGCGAGAATCAACGCCATCATCGACAGATTGTCGAGGCTGTAGTTCAGCAGGTACATGACGGCGAAGGTGCCGACGACAGAGAACGGAAGCGCGAGGCTGGGGATCGCGGTGGCCGCGCCGCTGCGCAGGAAAAGGAAGATGACCATGACAACAAGCCCTAGCGTGAGCATCATTGTGAACTGCACATCGTCGTACGATTCGCGAATTGTGTCCGAGCGGCTGTAGAGGACGTCGATCTGGATCGACGGCGGCAGTTCGTTGCGAATGAACGGCAGCAGTTTCTTGATTCCTTCGGTGACCTCAATTGTGTTTGTACCGGGCTGGCGCTGGATGCCCAATACGATCGCCCGCTTCGACTCGCCTTTGTTGTAGAACCACGACGCCGTTTTGTCGTCCTCGACATTGTCGATGACCTTGCCAAGCTCCTCGAGCCGCACCGGCGATCCGTTTCGATACGCGACGACGAGGGACCTGTAGGCACTCGCGGTCAACAACTGGCCGCTGGCCTGCAGCGTGAACGCGCGTTGGGGGCCGTTGATGGTTCCGGAAGGGAGATTGACGTTCCAACTCTTTAGCGCTGTCTCGATTTCGTTCAGTCCGATCTTGCGCGCGGCCAGCGCATAGGGATCCATCTGGACGCGGACCGCGTACTTCTGCGCACCCAGGACTTGCACCTGCGCGACGCCTGAGACCATCGACAGACGCTGCGCGGTGCGCGTCTCCGCATACTCGTCGAGGGTCCAGAGCGGCAGTGAATCCGACTGCACGGCGAGGTAGATGATCGGCTGATCGGCCGGATTCACTTTGGTGAATGTCGGCGGTGTCGGCATTCCGGGAGGCAGCAGACGGGAGGCTTGCGTGATTGCAGCCTGCACGTCGACGGCAGCGCCGTCGAGATTACGGCTTAAATCGAACTCGAGCGTGATCTGCGTCGCGCCGAGCGAGTTCGTCGACGTCATCGATTCGAGGCCGGCGATCATCGAGAACTGATTCTCAAGCGGCGTGGCCACGGCGGAGGCCATTGTCTCGGGACCCGCGCCCGGCAGGCTCGCGGTGATCAGGAGAGTGGGGAGATCGGCATTCGGGAGATCGCTGACCGGCAGCGAACGATACGCCACCGTGCCGAAGAGGCCGATCGCGAGCATCAGCAGCGTCGTTGCGATGGGCCGTTCAATAAATGTTGCCGAAACGTTCATGGGTTGTAATTGCGCCGCTTACGCGATGGGCTGGCCTTCCGGGAGTGCAACCGGCGGAGGCACGGGCTTCGTCCTGCGCGAGCGCCACTTCGCGAGGAAGTCTTCCATGTAGAGGTAAACCACTGGCGTCAAATAGAGCGTGATGAGTTGCGAGAAGAAGAGTCCGCCGACCACGGCGAGGCCGAGAGGGCGGCGCGCTTCACCGCCGGCGCCTGCGCCGATTGCGACCGGAACCGTTCCAAGTAGCGCCGCCATAGTTGTCATCAAAATCGGCCGGAAGCGCGTTACGCAGCCTTCGTAGATAGCCTCAGCGGGAGTTCGACCATGCTTGCGTTCCGCTTCGAGTGCGAAGTCGATCTGCATGATCGCGTTCTTCTTCACGATGCCGATGAGCATGATGAAGCCTACGAAGGCGTAGATGCTCAGCTCGACTTTGAATAGGAGTAGCGTCAAAAGGGCACCGAATCCAGCGGAAGGCAGTCCGGAGAGAATCGTGAGCGGGTGGATGAAGCTTTCGTAGAGGACGCCGAGTACGATGTAGACGACGAGCACCGCGATGACGAGCAGCAGGCCCATGTTCTGCAGCGAGCTTTGGAAGGCCTTCGCGGATCCCGTGAAGCTTGTGGTTACGGTGTCCGGCAGCGTGTGAGCCGCAACTTCGCCGACCTGCTCGACGGCGTCGCCCAGCGCGAAGCCCGGCTTCAGATTGAACGATAGCGTGACGGATGGAAGCTGGCCGGAATGATTGATGCTCTGCGGACCGGCGTCCTGCTTCACTTTCGTCACCGCACTGAGCGGGATCAGCTTCCCGTTCTTGGCCTTCAGATAGAGGCTGGAGAGCATGTCGGCATGCGCCTGATACTGTGGCAACAGTTCGAGCAGCACGTGGAACTGGTTCGACGGCGCGTAGATCGTGGTCACCCAGTTTTGCCCGTATGCGTTATAGAGAGAACTTTCGATCAGGTTCGGGTCGATTTGCAATGCGGCGGCTTGTTCGCGAAGGATCTCGAGCGTCACGCGCGGCGTGCGGATCTGGAGATCCGTATTGACGTCCTGGACGGATGGGAGCTTCAGCATTTCCTGCCGCATCTTGTCCGATTGCGTGAAGAGTTCCTGGGTGTCGGGACTCTGCATCGTGAATTCATAACTGCTTTTCGAGCCGCGTCCGCCGATGCGAATGGCGGGTGGCAAGCTCATCGAGACTCTGATACCAGGGAAACCGCCGACCTTGGGCCGCAATTTGTCGACGACCTGTTGCGCGGTGAGATCGCGCTGGCGGCGCGGCTTGAGTTGCACGTACATGCGTCCGCCACTTGGAACTGCTGCCATACATGCTGCCACCGACGCTCGACATAAAAGCTTCGATGTTGGGATCGGCACGCAGTACTTCGTTGACGCGTTGCTGATACTGCGCCATCGTGAACGAAGACGTGCCTTGCAGCATCTCTGTGTTCACGTAGAACTGATCGTTGTCGGTCTCGGGGATGAAGCCCTTCGGGATGATTACGTACAGATAGGCGGTTGCGCCAAGCAGCGCGAAGAACAGGACCGCCATCACGGCGCGGTGCACTAGGACCCAACGCAGGCTGCGCTCGTACACGTGGAGGAGGCCCGCGAAGAAGCGCTCCATCATCATAAAAAGGAATCCGTGCTTTTCTTCGCCACGCGACTTCAACATGCGGCTGCAGAGCATGGGCGTCAAAGTGACGGAAACGAATCCGGAGATGACAACCGCCACGCAGATCGTTACGGCGAACTCGCGGAACAGACGTCCGAGAATTCCGCTCATGAACAGAATCGGGATGAACACGGCCGCGAGCGACAATGTCATCGAGACGATGGTGAACTGAATCTCTTTCGAGCCGAGATAAGCGGCCTGCAATGGCGTTTCGCCCCGTTCTATATGCCGGACGATGTTCTCGAGCATGACGATGGCGTCGTCGACGATGAAGCCGATGGACAGGATCAGTGCCATCATCGACAGATTGTCGAGGCTGTAGTTCAGCAGGTACATCACGGCGAACGTGCCAAGGATGGAAAATGGCAGTGCCATCGTTGGGATCAACGTCGCCGAAGGATTGCGGAGGAAGACGAAGATGACGCCGACCACGAGGCCGAGCGTCAAGGCCATGGTGAACTTGACATCCTGGAAGGATTCGCGAATGTTCTTCGAACGATCGTTGCGCAGCGTGAGATTAATGGCCGGGGGAAGCTGTTCTGTAAGGGAAGGCAGAAGCTTCTTGATCGCGTCGTTTACCTCAATGACGTTGGAGCCGGGCTGCTTCATCACCATCAGGTTTACGGCGCGGGCTGCACCGTCTTTCGTGACGGTCCACGAATAGGTACGCTCGTCCTCGACGCTGTCGATCACTTTGCCGAGCTGACCCAGGCGTATCGGCGCACCGTTTCTCCAGGCGACGACGAGATCGCGATACTGCGCCGCGTTCATCAACTGGCCGTTGGCATGGACGGTAAACGCCTGGTGTGCGCCCCACAGTGTGCCTGTGGGCAGATTGACATTCCAGTTGCGCATTGCCGCCGCGACTTCGTTGATGCCGATCTTGCGGCTGGCCATCTCGTTGGGATCGACTTGCACGTGCACGGCGTACTTCTGCGCGCCCATCACCTGCACCTGAGCGACGCCGGAGATCTGCGAGATCTTCTGCGCGATTGTCGTTTGCGCGTACTCGTCGACGACCCAATAGGGCAATGTCGGCGAATTCAGACACAGCATGAGAATCGGCGAATCGGCCGGATTCACTTTACGGAACGACGGAGGCGACGGCATGCCCGGGGGCAGCAGCGGCATTGCGGCGCTAATGGCGGTTTGGACGTCAACAGCGGCTCCGTCGATCTTCCGATCAAGGTCAAACTGCAGCGTGATCGAGGTTGACCCTAACGAGCTGACGGAGGTCATCGAATCCACACCCGCGATGCCCGTGAACTGGCGCTCCAGTGGAGTTGCTACTGCCGATGCCATGGTTGCCGGATCGGCTCCCGGCAGTCCGGCGCTGACGGAGATCGTGGGGAAATCGACGGTGGGGAGATCGCTCACCGGCAAAGCCTGGTACGCAATCACGCCGAAGAGCGCGATGCCGAGCATCAGCAACGAGGTCGCGATCGGACGGCGAATGCAAGACTCAGAAAGATTCATCGGCGTATCTCGAACGAACGGCGACTACGTGGCCTTTTTCTTACCGCCGCCGCGATTCGCCGGATCGCGGACCTGGATCTTCATTCCGGGCGCGAGCCGCAACTGGCCGTCGAGCACGACCGTATCTCCGTTTTGCAGCCCACTTTCAATTACCAGATCCTGGTCGACGCGCGCGCCGGTTACGACCTTACGGTTCTCCACGGTTTTGTCTTCCTTCACGAAGTAGACGTACTGCCCGTCCTGCCCGGTTTGAATCGCCTGATTCGGTAGCACCAGCGCGTTCTGTTGTGTCGTCAGGCGCAAGGTGACCCGCACAAACTGGCCGGGCCAGAGCTTCAGATTCTTATTCGGGAACGTGCCTTTCAACTTGATGGTTCCAGTGGTTGCGTCGACGGCGTTGTCGACGAACGTCAGCACGCCGGTTTCGGGGCCTGCCGCGTCATCCTGCGGCTTTGCGACGACCGAAAGCTTGCCTTGGGCCATGTAGGCTTTTATGCCGGACAGTTGGGCCTCGGGAACTGAGAAGGTGACGTAAATGGGCTCCACTTCATTGATCGTCATCAGATCCTGCGATCCGGATGTGACGAGGTTGCCCTGCTTGACGGTAAGATTTCCGGTGCGCCCGTTGATCGGCGAGCGAATCTCGGTGTAGCTCAGTCTCACTTTGGAGGTTTCCAGCGTCGCCTTTGTGGCCTCGATGTCGGCTTTCGCGCTCTCGATCACGGCGAGGTCGGCGGCGAGCGTTTGCTTTCCGACGTCGGCCTGCGTCAAGTACTGGTCGGCCTGCTCCTTCGAGATGATGCCTTCCTTCTGCAATTGCTCATACCGCGCCGCCTGCGATTGCGTGTACTTGGATTGCGCCGTGTCGCGTGCAAGGTTCGCTTCGGCGACTCTTTGCGCCGCCATCAGTCGAAGTAAGGTTGCCTGAACTTGGGCCAGTTCGGCGTCGATCGGACGCCGGTCGATGTTGAAGAGTACTTCGCCGGATTTGACGTAGTCGCCTTCCTTGAACGAGACCTTGATGAGTTCGCCCGTCACCTGGGCGCGCACATTGATTGTCGAGTAGGCCTCGACGTTGCCGACGACCTGGAGTTCGAGCGGAACGTCTCGAGTCGACACCTTCGTGATCGTCACCGGAACATCGCCACGGCCGCTGGTACCCTTCTGCGGAGTCGCGTCGGCACTGGTTGTCTTCGAGCACGCGGTTGTGAGAATTAGACCGGCGGCGAGTACCGCGGCGGCGAAGCGATGATTCGGCGGGCGAAAGAGCATGAGGATCAATTTACAGTACGATCTTTGGGCTTTGCCCAATCGCTGGACGGGAGTATGCGCGGCAGCCGGCAGGCTTCATCTATAGTGACGACGTCTCCGGCGCTGTTTGTTACCGGCCTACGTTCCCCAAGGCTAGCTCGACCGGCTAGCCAGCAGCAACCGAAGGTTTGTGGGAGATTGTAACGGCTATTCTGGACTCGCTTTCGAGCCCCGCGGGCCGGTTCAGCGCCGATCACGGCGACAGCAAAAGGGGCGCAGAAGAACGTCCGCGATCCTATGCTTGGTCCTCGTTCTATGACGCCATTGTCACTCTTTGCGGAATGCTATCCCGGCAATGTTATGCTAACCGTCTAACGTAGCGGCACCGGAATACCGGCAAAGACAATTCGGAGAGACCAGAGAAGACATGTCCTCGATCGATGTTCCCCTTCGCAACGGTGGCTTCGGCCAGACCGCCAGAAAAGACAATTGGTGGATTCCGCAGTTACTGACGTTTCTCGGATTCTCAACCTTCATCGTGTACTCCACGTGGGCGGCGTTTCAGAACGGACATTACCATTTCGGCCCGTATCTTTCGCCCTTCTACTCGCCGGAACTCTTCGGCGATTCGCCGCATGCGCTTTTTGGGCCGCAGCCGTCCTGGTGGCCCGCACTGTTACCGTTCTCCCCCGCGCTTTTGGTTTTGTGGGCTCCCGGCGGATTCCGCTTCACCTGCTACTACTATCGCGGAGCCTACTACAAGGCCTTTTGGCAGGATCCCCCTGGTTGCACGGTCGGCGAGCCGCGGAAGAGCTATATCGGCGAGAAGGCGTTTCCGCTGATTCTTCAAAACATCCATCGCTACTTTCTCTACCTTGCGCTGATCTTCATTGTGCTGCTCGCGCATGACGCGTGGAAGGCGATGTGGTTTAACGATTCGTTCGGCATCGGCGTTGGAACGATTGTGCTCCTCATCAACCCGATTCTATTGGGCAGCTACACGCTCGGCTGCCACTCGCTGCGCCATTTGATTGGTGGGCGCATCGACGAAATGTCGAAAGCCCCCACGCGCGCCGCGTGCTATGACTGCGTGTCTTCTCTCAACAAACGCCACATGCTGTTCGCTTGGCTGAGTCTCTTTTGGGTTGGATTCACAGACTTGTACGTGCGCCTGTGCTCGATGGGTATCTGGATCGACTTGAGGATTCTCTAATGGCGGACTTTCAAACGTTTGAACACGATGTGCTCGTGCTTGGCGCCGGCGGCGCGGGACTCAGTGCCGCTGTCGAAGCCTGCAATCTCGGCGTCAAGGTTGGTGTCGTCACGAAGTCGCTGCTTGGCAAGGCGCACACCGTGATGGCCGAAGGCGGAGTGGCTGCCGCGATGGGCAACGTGGACGACCGCGACAACTGGAAGGTCCATTTCGCGGACACGATGCGCGGCGGCCAGTACATCAACAATTGGCGCATGGCGGAACTGCATGCAAAAGAGGCTCCCGAGCGAGTGCGCGCGTTGGAGGCCTGGGGCGCGGTGTTCGATCGAACACCGGATGGCAAGATTCTGCAACGTAATTTTGGCGGACATCGCTATCCGCGGCTTGCGCACGTCGGCGATCGCACGGGTTTAGAGATGATCCGCACGCTGCAGGATCACGGCATTCATCTCGGTATGGACGTGCACATGGAGTGCACGATTCTGACGCTTGTGAAGGACGGCGATCGAGTGGTTGGCGCATTCGGCTACGATCGGGAGCGCGGCCGCTTTAAGTTGTTTCGCGCGCGCGCGATCATTCTTGCGACAGGCGGCATCGGACGCGCGTTTCAGATCACGAGTAACAGTTGGGAGTACACGGGCGACGGCCATTCGCTGGCGTATCATGCGGGCGCAACGCTGCTCGACATGGAGTTCATCCAGTTTCATCCAACAGGGATGATCTGGCCGCCGAGCGTGCGCGGCATTCTCGTTACGGAGGGTGTGCGCGGCGAAGGCGGCGTTCTAAAGAACAAAGATGGCCGCCGCTTCATGTTCGACGATATTCCGGGCAACTACAAATCGCAGACTGCCGATAGCGAAGAAGAGGGCTGGCGCTACACGCAGGGAGACAAGAGTGCGCGGCGTCCTCCGGAGTTGCTGACGCGCGATCACGTGGCGCGGTGCATTCGGAAGCAGGTGAAAGAAGGCAAGGGCAGTCCGCACGGCGGTGTCTATCTCGACATTGCGTGGATCAAAGAGAAGATCAAGGATTCCGAATCGCACATCAAGAAGAAGCTGCCGAGCATGTATCACCAGTTCAAGCAGCTGGGCGATATCGACATCACGAAGGAGCCGATGGAGGTGGGTCCGACGACGCACTACATGATGGGCGGCGTGCGGGTGGACGGTGACTCGCAGATGTCCGATGTGCCGGGTCTGTTCGCCGCGGGCGAATGCGCGGCAGGACTGCACGGGGCGAATCGGCTTGGCGGCAATTCGCTTTCCGATTTGCTGGTATTTGGGACGCGTGCCGGGCGATATGCGGCGGAGTTCGCGAAGCAAAATAAGCCAGGCACGCCGGATCCGAAACACATTGCGGCGGCTGAGAAGTGGGCGCTTGAGCCTTTTGATCGCGGCGGTGCCGGCAGCCAGCCCTTCCAGATCCAGCACGAACTGCAGGACATGATGCAGGATCTCGTCGGCATCGTGCGGCAGGAAGGCGAGATGAAAGAGGCCCTCGCCGGCATCGCCAAATTGAAGGAGCGCGCGCGCACCGTTGGCGTGTATGGCAATCGCGAATACAACGGCGGCTGGCATACGGCGCTTGACCTGACGAATCTGTTGACTGTCGCCGACATCGTTACGCGCGCGGCGATTGATCGCAGGGAAAGCCGCGGCGCGCACTTCCGAGACGACTTTCCGGACAAAGATCCGACGTGGGGCGCGCAGAACATTCTCATTCGAAAGAATGGCGAGGAGCCGGAGTTGATCCATCAACCGACGACTGCGCTGCCTCCGGAGCTGGAACAAATCATCATGGAGAACGCGTGATGGCGACGGCAACGTTTCAGATCTGGCGTGGAGACAAGAGCGGTGGCGCCTTCACGGAGTACACCACCGAAACGTCCCCCGGCATGGTTGTTCTCGATGCCGTGCACCAGATTCAAGCGAAAGACGCGAACGATCTTTCGGTGCGCTGGAATTGCAAGGCCGGCAAGTGCGGTTCGTGCTCGGCGGAGATCAACGGGCAACCGCGCCTGATGTGCATGACTCGGCTGAATACGCTGAACCTGAACGAGCCCGTGATGATTCAGCCGATGAAGACGTTTCCGTTGATCAAAGATCTGGTGACCGACGTTTCCTGGAACTTCGAAGTGAAAAAGAAGATCCAGAAGCTGAAGCCGCGTAAACCCGATTTTGCGGATGGCACCTGGAAGACCGATCAGCGCGACATCGATCGCGTGCAGGAGTTCCGCAAGTGCATTGAGTGCTTTCTCTGCCAGGACGTTTGTCACGTCCTGCGTGACCACAACATGCACGACAAGTTCATTGGACCGCGCTTTCTCGTCTATACGGCGGCGCTCGAGATGAATCCCATCGACACCGCGGACCGGCTGGGCGCGCTGAAGGACGAGTTTGGCATCGGCTACTGCAACATCACCAAGTGCTGCACCAAGGTTTGTCCCGAAGAGATCCATATCACCGACAACGCGATTATTCCGCTGAAGGAGCGCGTGGTCGACGAGTATTACGACCCGCTCGGACGGTTCTTCAAGATTTTTAAATAGCCCGGAGGAACGCTCCATGTTTGCGCTGAAACCGATTTCGAAAGGAGCAGTCCCGGACGCTCTGGACAAGGCGCATCGCTATCGGCTGCTGAATGAGCCGATGCAGGCCCAGAGCATCTGCCTCGACGTCCTGCGCGTGGAGCCAGAGAATCAGCAGGCGCTGGCGACGCTACTCCTGAGCCTGACCGATCAATTCGGCGGCGAAAGCAGTCCGGCGAAAGCGCGGGAAGTGTTAGCGCGCATGACGGGTGAGTATGAGCGGCATTATTATGGAGGACTGATCTGCGAGCGAGCGGCGCACGCCGCGATGAAGAATCGCACTCCGGGGGCGGGACACAAGGCGCATGGCCTGCTGCATGAAGCGATGGGGCACTTTGAGAAAGCCGAAGGGATTCGGTCGGCGGGTCACGACGACGCGATCCTGCGCTGGAATACATGCGCTCGGGTTCTGATGCGTCTACCGGATGTAAAGCCGATGCCGATCGATGCCGACGTCGTGCTCGACGATTAGTTGCAGCCTACGACACCGCGAACTCGTAATCCTCTTTGCTCATCAGCGGGCGCAACGCCCGCTGCACGCCGTTACTACCGAGCAGACAAACTCCGCGCACGAAGTACCGCACCACTGGCGGACCCTCCGCCTTGAACCCGCGTGCAAGCGGAACAAATTGATCGCTCCCGTCGGGAGAGAAGAGGATTCGATCAAGCCACCGCTCTCGTCCCGCAAGATCGGGACAATCGCTGAGCACTTCGCACAAACCTTTCAGCACACGCAGCCGGAAGGGCTCGCGGTACTGCGGCAGAAAGAGCACCTCGCTCTGGCCGTCGCGAACCTCCTCCGCGAACTCGGCGAAGCTGGCGGCGTTGGTCAGATTGATGTTTGCATTTGGCTCGCGGCCATGCCGGTCGCCACCAGAGATCAACGTGCGATTCAACTCCTTCGCCAATTCCATGACGCCGCGATTCTCGTGAGACGGCCGCAGGCCGTTGAGTTCAACGGCGTGGATCCACTGGCCGATCTCGCCAAATAATTCCAGTAGCGTGGCGCGATGTCCCACTGCGCCGATGGTTGACTGATCCCACAGGGGATGGTTCCACACGAGCAAGCAGGAAGGATCGCGATGAAGACTCGCGAAGAGCTCGCGAAGCAACTTGCGATCCGGCTTGGCGGTATAGGTTGCGAGCGCCGCCATGGTGTCGTGCGCGGCGTACGGCGGAAGATTGTGGACGCCCACGTGGAAGTAAGTTGGCCCGAACGGGATTGACCATTCGACGGAGATCGGCACTTCACGATCGAGCACCTGGAGGTGCGCGCCCGCCTCGATAGTATCGTGATCGGTCAGCGAGACTATTGCCGCGAGACCGAGGTCTTCGATCTGCTTTTGCTCAACCTCGAAAGCTTCGCGCCCAGGGAGCGGTGGTGTCCAGTACGCTTTGCTGAAATCGAGTTGGCGGCCGGTGTTCTGCGTGTAGCGCCGCGCCTGACGATCCAACTCGCGCTGTAGCAACGGAATCGCCTTCGCATAGCGCGGAATGAAACTGAGCGACTCCTTCGAGTGCATTGTGTGGCTGTGCAGAGAGACGCCACTTTGAAATCCGTCCGTTGCTTTTGCGTCCGTCCACAGGCATCGCACGGGGCCTCGGGTCAATCGTTCCTCCAGGCGGTTTGCGGCTGATCGACACGTAATGCGATCAGGCTGGATGCAAGTTCCGCCAATCAACCAGCAGTGTAATGATACCGCCCAGTGTGGCTTGCTGTCAGCGCATGTGCTTCTGGCGTCCACCCGAGTATCATCAGGGAAGCACGTTCCGCGTGCTGCGATATATGCGTTCGAGAATCCTGTTACCACCGTTCGTCGCGTGCCTCATTCTAAGTGTGCTGGGAAACATCGTCTGGGCACAGCGCCCGTTTCATCAATTTCCCGGAGTCGAGTACCGCCGCTTCGAAACGCCGCCGGATGCCAACGAAGGGACGGAATGGATTTTCGCGCGCCTGATGTACCCTCCGGGCTGGAACGATGGCTATCGCGGACGCTTCGATGGCGACTGGCGGCGCGGCCTCTCTCTCTGGACGCAGGACTATCCGCGCGCCGATCGCCATTTCTCGCAAGCCGTCCGCAGGCTCACCCGCGTTCACGTTCGCTCCGCCGAGCAGCCCATCAATCTCGATGACGGAGACGAGGTGTACAACTGGCCTTGGCTGTACGCGGTGCAAGTCGGCGAGTGGACGCTTACGGATGCACAGGCGAAGGTGCTTCGCGATTACTTACTCCGCGGAGGATTCTTTCTGGCGGACGATTTTCATGGCGCGGTGGAATGGGGCGTATTCCTCGAAGTGATTCACCGCGTGTTTCCGGATCGCCAGATTGTCGAGGTAGACGACGACGATCCGATGTTCCACGTGCTCTACGATCTGAAGGACCGAATTCAAGTACCGGGCGCGGCACATCTATATCGTGGCTACAAGAACGATGGCGTCGGCGCGCACTGGCGTGCCATCAAAGACGACAAAAATCGCGTGATGATTGCCATCTCGTATAACTCCGATATCGGGGATGCCTGGGAGTACGCCGACGATCCGGGCTATCCGGAGAAGTTCTCTGGAATGGCGATCCGCTACGGCGTGAACTCCGTCATCTACTCGATGACGCATTAGCCGGACTACGCGATCTGGCTCAAGTGATTCAGGTCGTGACCGGCCATCGTTTCGACCAGCGTGCGGAATGTCATCGTGCCGCGCTCCGGATGCGTTAGCTGCTTGCTCCACGCGGCTTTCGGCTGCGCCTTGATGAACTCGATATTCCATGCGCGCAAGGCGGTGAATGCCGTCTGCGCCGCGGCGACGTCGACGGTCGCGTAGTTTGTCGACCACGCGTTTTGATCGAACGGTTGGATGACGTGATTATCGTCGGCGATCGCCTGGCGAAGCCGTGCAGCAAACATAATTTCCGTATCGGCCATGTGCGCGAGTACCTGCCGCGCGGACCATTTGCCGGCTGCCCAAGGTGCATCGAGCATTCCGGCGCCGCGCCGGCGCCGAATGGATTCCGCCAGGCGGAACGCGGTCTTTCCGATTACTTCGATCGGATCGTTTCCACCGAGAAACGAAGCGTATGGGTTCATACCTCTAGGGTCGCAAATCGGAGGCCCGGAGATAGACCTCCGCTGTTTGCTCGCCCCTGCGGAACTCTGTTACGCGGCGGAATCCACGCTGTGCAAGATCCGATTCCGACACCGCCTCGTCGTAGCCGTAATACCGCCGCATCACGGGAGCGAGCACCGGCAATAGCCCGCCGGATGCTACTCGCGTATAGACAACCACCACACCCGCTTCCTTCGTATCGAACGTCGAAACACCAAAGTCTCGCGACTCCACCGCCGTGATCGGACGCGAGACGTAGCCGAACTCTGGACGCCGCAAGGCATCCGTGAAGGGCCAGGCCGAAGCCACGCGCTGGTTTGGAGTGTTCGACTCGACGTAGGCCGCGGTGTCTTGTTGCAGTCGCACGAAGTCGACGATGGCGAGGTTGTTCTCGAACGGAAACGGATAGGGCGGCGCCCAGAACAGATTCAAGAGCAGGCCGCCGGCCAGCGCCGCCCGAATCCAGACGGACGGGATCAAGGCGAACCCAGCGCACAGAATCGGGAACACCGGCAGCAAATAGCGCTCCAGCGCCGCGCCGCCGAGCAGCGTGACTGCCAGCACCTGCAATCCGCCGAAAACGAGGCATAGTGTCCACGCAGGACTGAGCGCGCGCCTTCGCCACAGCAGCGCGAGGGCGATTGAGCCGATCCATCGGAAGTCCGCGAAGAAGAGATAGAAAAAGCGCCGCAGGATCGCGAACGCGGCGCGAACAGGATGGAGCGCGTAACTGACGTTGTACTGCGCGAATTGCGAATCGCCGAGCACGTTGCCCGTGGCCGCGCCCAACACCAGCAACCACGCGCCAAGCGCAATCATCGGAATCACAAAATAGGTCGCTTCGCGCCGCCGCCCCTTATAGAGCATCCACGCCCCGAACACGGCCGGAGCAACGACGCTGGTCTCTTTCGTTAACACCAGGAGCGTCGAGCACGCCGCGCACCACGCGAATCGCCCATCCAGAAAAAGCACCAACGCAACCGCGGTCAGCGCCATCGCGGGCATGTCGAGTTGCGCCATCATCGACTGCGTGTAGAACAGCGGCGTAACAAGCAGCAATCCGGCGGCCCACCAGCCGGATGCGCCAAGGCGCTTGGCCAGCAGAAAGACAGCCGCGACACCGGCCGCCGCTACGGCCAGCTGCGCCACGCGCGTGGCAACAATCGAGAATCCAAAGACGCGCCAAACCAGCGCAAGGTACGCCATTACGCCCGGCGGATGCACGTTCGGCGTCGTCATGCGGGGAACCCAATCGCCTGTGCGCAGAATGTCGAGCGAAGCCGGGATGAACTGCCCCAGTTCATCCCAGAAGAAGGGGAGCGACAGCAGCGACGCGTGCGCGGCAACCAATAACGCGAAGCTTAGCGCCCAGAGCGCGGCGAAGAAACGCACTGCGCTACTGGATTACAGCGTCGGGAGCCTGCGGCCCAAGACGGATCTCGCCGAACGTCGATTCGTATTGGGCTACGTTTTGGTTCAGCATGTTTGCCAATGCCTTCGCTTGCTGCGGACTCAGATAGACGCCTTGAAACGCCTGGATCGTAACCACATCCGGCGTCGTTTGATTCATCACGCCGAAGCTAAGGCAGAAGTCCCAAAGGCTCATCCGAATCTGCACGCTGTTGGCGTAGCCTTCCCGGTAATCCGGGCCGTTGACAAGTTGCAGGCGAGGCTGCGGTTGTTGGGGGGACATACGATAAGGCTACCGCACTGCGAAAGAGCGCAAAGCGAATCTGCCCATCGAGCGCCAACGAGAGATCAGGAAGCTCTTCCCGGAGATCCCGTCCTGACAGAAGACGGGATTGCATTATCGGCGCAGCACACCCCGGCTAGACTTCGCCACGTCCGAGGTGTGCCCCTTGCCGTCAATACTCCCCCCAAAGCCTACTTGGGTGCCATGCGCAGCGCGCCGTCGAGCCGGATCGTCTCTCCGTTCAGCATCGAATTCTCGATGATGTGCTTCGCGAGCGCCGCGAACTCATCGGGCTGCCCCAGCCGCGACGGATGGGGCACCTGCGCTCCGAGCGACGCGCGCACGTCTTCCGGCAGCCCGCCCAGCAGGGGCGTCTCAAAGATGCCCGGCGCGATGGTGCATACACGCACACCGATTCCCGAGAGATCGCGCGCGATCGGCAGCGTCATACCGACGATGCCGCCCTTCGACGCAGAGTACGCGGCCTGCCCGATCTGCCCGTCGAACGCTGCGATGGACGCGGTATTCACCATTACGCCGCGGTCGCCGCTCGCGTCCTTCTCATTCGTCGCCATCTTCGCAGCCGCCAGGCGAATCGAGTTGAAGGTGCCGATCAGGTTCACGCGGATCACCTTCGAGAACTGCTCCAGATCCATCGGACCCTCTTTATTCACTGTGCGCCGCGACTTGCCGATACCGGCGCACTGAATCGCGATATGCAGTGGTCCGTCCACGTGCCCGTAGGCGGCCTCCATCTCTGCCGCGTCGCTGACGTCGGCCTTGATGAACTTCGCGCCGCCGCCGATTTCGGCCGCCAGGGCGTTGCCCAGCGCGTCGTTGACGTCGACCAGGAACACGCGTGCGCCGTTTGCCGCCAACATGCGAGCGCAGGCTGCGCCGAGCCCGGAGGCCCCGCCGGTTACGAGGGCTGTTTTGCCTTGAATATTCACTTGTGAGGTTCTCCTATGATTTCGAGCCGCCCGCGACTCCTCGCGAAACGAGGTCGCGGACTTGCTCTTCCGAAAAGCCGTATTGCTTCAGAATCTCATGCGTGTGCTGTCCGATCTCGGGGCACGCAGTGGCGTTCCGTTTCGTCTCGCCGTCGAGCCGGATCGGGTTCGAAACGGTTTCGAAGCCGGGCTTCGATGGATCGTCCAGCGGCACGATCACTTCCGCGGCACGCATCTGTGGATCGGCGGCCGCCTCTTGCAGCGTCTGCACCGGGCCCCATGCCAGATGTTGCGCGCGCAAGCGTTCCCGCCATTCCGTCATGTCGTGCTTCGCGAACTCCTCGTCGCAGATTGCGGTCAGCATCCTGCCATTCTCCATGCGGCTGTCACTGGTAGCGAACCGCGGATCGTGTTCGAGCTCCTGCCGCCCGATGACGCGGCAGAGCCGCGGCCAGTCGACGTTGGCCTGCACGCCGCAAAGCACAAAGCGCCTGCCATCGCGCGAAACGAAGTGGTTGGCCAGGATGTTGTTCTCCCAGCGCTCGCGATGCCGCATTCCGGTGGCATTGACCAAAGCGGCTTGAATGCTACATGCGTTCGACCATGCTCCATTCGCGATCAGCGATGTCGTCACGCGCCCGCCCGCGCCCGTCTTCTCGCGCCGGTACAGCGCCATCATAATCGACGCAAACAAAGACACTGACGTCGGATGATCGCCGAAGCCGGAGACGGACAAAGCGCAGTCCACATTGGCCACGTGCATCGAGTTCATGAGACCGCTGCGCGCCCAATATGCCGTCATATCGTAGCCTGGGCGATCGACATCGGGACCGGCGTCGCCGTAACCGGTGACGTGCGCGTAAATCAGCCGCGGATGGCGGATCCGCTCGTAGTTCAGCTTCAGCTTCTCGAGGACCGGGAACTGGTAGTTCGTGATGAAGATGTCGGCGTCGGCCACCAGCTTCAGCAGCACCTCGCGGCCGGCATCCGAGCCAAGGTCAAGCCCGATGCTCCGCTTGTTGCGGCCATCGAGCATGAACATGTAGTTGTGCTCGCTGATCGGCTGCGAACCCATCTTGTACAACATCCGATAGGGGTCGCCGTCCGGCAGTCGCTCGACTTTGATGACGTCAGCGCCGAAATCGGAAAGGATAGCCGCCGACGCCGGTGCGGCAATGTAGGTCGCCACTTCGACGACGCGGAGTCCGGAAAGAATCATCTGGTTCGTCCGGAGTTAGTTGTTCTTGGCATGGTCCTCGATCACTTCAATCCGTATCTTATCCGGCCCCTCGACGAACGCGTACTTGATCTTGCCGTTCGCGCTCGAGCGTGGCTCGTCGGTGATTGTAACGCCATCTTTTCGCAGGCGGGCGATGGCGTCGTCGAGATGATCCACGCTGAAGCCGATGTGGTCGACGGCGCGGCCCTTCGTGGATTCGAAGGTCTTGCGGCCATCCCAATCCTGCTTCATCTGGCTGCGCGGATACTCGACGGGATAAATGATGATGTTGACGTTATCCATCATCAGAGAAGCCGATGGCCCGATCGCGATACCGTTGTACTCGCGGCGCACCTTTTGGTACCGCGCGTTCGTCGCGCCGAATTCCTTCACGTACCATTCGCCTGCCGCCGCCGGGTTCTCGCTGAACAGATGAACGTGGCCGAAGTTGTGATGCCGCGCGGTATTCAACTCGATCAGCGTGTGCTCCGGACCATCGACGTAGGCGTAGTAAAACTGCCCTTTGCCCTTCAGCGCGGGGTTTCCGCCGATGTCACTGATGTCGGTGATCGGAGTCTGGAATTTGGTGCCCATGTCGAGCTGACGCTGGTATTCCTTCGGCAGGTCTTCCGCGCCCCAGCCGATGTGCCAGATGGCCGAGACAATTTCGCTGGGCGGAGGAGTGTTGACCTTCTGAAACAGAAGCCAAGACTTCTGCGTAAACACCGCGTCGGTCAGACCTTCAAAGCGCCCCTTGTCGGCCGCGAACTTCGACGTGTAAAAGTCGATCGCCGCTTTCGGGTCCGTGACGTTGAGATGCACGTGATGAAAGCGGGCCAGGGCAGGCGTTGTGCTAGCCGCTTGCTGCGCTGCGAGATACGCGACGGTCATTGACGCGGCAATCGCAGTGACGAACAAAGTCTTGCGCATGGCCGGTATTATAACGCCCCAAGCAACACCGGCCGCCAGCCTGTGTTGCTAGCCTGTGTTGCTAGTTCTCTGCCGCGTGATTCGGATCGAAACGATCCCCGCAGTGGCTGGCGGGCTAAAACCCCGGACTTCAGGAACTGTGAAAAATCCCCCGGCCGCGCGCCAGCAAAGGACCGCGAACAGCCTGCCCGTTACGGGAAGTGAGCGGACCTCAGCCCTATCGACAGTGCCCGATATAAACCCGCCCGTGTAAGGGCGCGGGGTTCGCCGAGGCGCGACCGTAAGCTCGCGCGTACAAAAGCCGCGCCCGTAAGAACGGAAGGGACCCCAAAGCCCGATTGAACCCCGGGCTTTAGCCCGGGGAACGCCCGACTTCGTCGGGCTTCGAAGCCTTCCTGCTCCATCTCTGCTCGCTGGTCTTCTGGTAAGTGATGAGCCCGTTCTAGCCGCCGGTGACGGGAATGCAGTTCGTCTCGCGGAAGATTCAACTGCCGGCCAAAGCTGTTGGATCCACGGCGTCTTTCGTGGCGCTCAGGCGCGTGTGCAATGCTGAAAGCCCACGTCGCAAGGCTGTCATGCGCCTGCAAGGGGATCTCGTATTGATGTCCGCACCCTCCAATCCGAAACGCGCCTCGGCGATCAGGTTCATCGTGTGTCTCGGCATTGTCAGCTTATTCGCCGACATGACGTATGAAGGCTCGCGCGCGATCGTTGGGCCTTATTTGAAAGAGCTTGGCGCGAGCGCGACGCAGGTGGGGCTAATCGCGGGGCTCGGCGAGATGTTCGCGGCGAGTTTGCGTTACTTCTCGGGGCGGTTCGCCGATCGAACGCGCGCGTATTGGACGATCACGATTTGCGGGTATCTGGTGAACGTGGTGGCGGTCCCGGCGCTGGCGTTCGCGGGAACTTGGCAGACGGCGGCGCTGCTGGTGATCGCGGAGCGCACGGGCAAAAGCTTGCGCGGTCCGGCGCGCGATGTGTTGTTGTCGCAAGCGACGAAGCAAACGGGACACGGCTGGGGCTTTGGGCTGCATGCAGCGATGGACCAGACGGGCGCGGTTTTGGGGCCGTTGCTGATGTTCTTTGCGGTCGCGGAGAACAACCAGTTCGCGCCGGCCTTCTTGCGCTTGGCGGTTCCGGCAGCGCTGGCGGTGGTGGCGCTGTTCGCGGCGCGGGCGGTGAATCCAGTGGAATCTCCGCCGCCGTCCTCGGTGGCGGAGCAAGAGATCCCTGCGGTGTTCCGGCTGTACATCATCGCCGCTGCGTTGCTGGCATGCGGCTTCCTCGACTTCGCGCTGCTCGGCTACCACTTCCAGAAGACAGGTCTTGTTGCACCTCCGACGATCCCGCTGCTATACGCCGGCGCGATGGCGATGAATGGCATCACGGCGCTTGCGTTCGGGCGCCTGTTCGACAAGTACGGGATTCCGGTGCTGGTGGGCGGAATCTGCGTGTCATTGCTCTCGTTGCCGTTCGGGTTTCTGGCGGGAACGGCAGGAGTTTACGCGAGCATCGTCTGCTGGGGCACAGGGATCGGCGCGCAGGATGCCTGCTTGCGGCCGGGGATCGCGCAGGTGGTTTCGATGAACAAGCGCGGCAGCGCGTTTGGGTCGTTCAACGCGGTCTACGGAGTCGCGTGGTTTGCGGGCAGCGCGGTGATGGGCATGTTGTACGACATCTCGTTGCCGGCTCTGGTGGCGTTCGGAGTGGTGACGCAGCTTGGCGCCGCGGCGATGTTCTGGTGGCTGCGACCGCGGCTCGCCGAGGCGGCGGCGGATCATGGCTGAGAGCGGCTCTTACGCTGCTTGTGCCTCGCTGTTTGCTTGATTCGAACGGTTGTTTCGGCTGGCGAAGTGGGCTTCGAGGAACTGGACGGCCTGGTCCGGAGTCATGCCTTCGGTGAGTTCATCGAGGTTTGGCAAAACGAAGCCATTGTCTTTCGGCTTGGCCGGTAAGTTCTTGCAGCGCTCCATGTTGCAGCGGATTCTCTGGACGGTTACGAGCTGGTCCAGGGTCTTTGCGATGAGCTTGCGGAGGCGCATTTCGTGGCGGGAGAGGTTGTCGAGGGCCTTGATGAGCTTCAGGGCGTCGATGTCCTGGGCGAAGAGTTTTTCTTCGACGGCGGGGATTCGATTCACGCGCCAATAGGTGTCGAGGATGGTCTGGACGAGTCCGATTTCGACGAAGCCTTC
>JAYVTO010000029.1:0-20714 GCA_043788745.1 Acidobacteriaceae bacterium | reverse complement strand
CGCCCGCCGTAAGAAAGACATTTTCGCGATCAGTACCGCGCTGGGTTACGTGATAGGGCAAACCCCGGTAGGATGCAGCGAGCGTTTCGAGACATAGCTAACGACGTAGTGCAGGAAAACCCGCCAAACTCTCAAACTTCGCGTCCGCTCCGTCGCTTTCGCCGCAAAATGAGTTCGATGATTCTGTCTGTCCCTCGTGTTTCCTGTCTGTCCCTCGTGTTTCCCTTTACGGTCGCGCCTCGGCTGGGGGGGATTAGTACGCGCGACCTTACGGTCGCGCCTCGGATTGAGCGCTTGCGGATTGCTGTGGCGCTGTTGGTTGCTGGTGGTCAAGACGCGCCACGCATCCGCTCACTCTCCAGAAACCACCCCGTAAATTGTTGAATCTTGGTAGCAGCAGTGCGGGGTGCCGGCTCGTGAATCCGCTCCCGGCGCGGCCCTTCGGGCCGCTTTGGTCGCGGCTCGGGTTTGGTGCACTTCGCAATGAACATCGCCCGAGGTGCGCACACGGACATAGGTAACACTTTCACCTGAGGACATAGGTAACACTCTATTGGGTTTGGAGCGTTGGTTTCCTTGGTAGAAGGATAGCTGGAATCGGGCCGGTGCGAATGTGGGAAACGCAGTTGCGTTTTCCACCCGCGTCATTTGTACGGGCCGCCGGGTTCTTCCGTTGGCTCGGGCTGTTCCTCCGTTGGTTCGAGTTGTTTGGGTTTGGTTCTCCGAAACGTATGCTTGTGCGTGTCGAGCCAGCCGAGCAGAATCGGACCGTAGTAAATCTCCAGCCAGCGTTCCTCCACCTGCTTCAACCCCAGGGTTTCGTGGCCGAACACTTCGCTGATGAACGTTCGCTCGCCCTTCCACTTGAGACTGCCTTTTTGCGACACGCGGCGGATTTCGTAGTCGTCGCCGTACTCTACTTCCGGCACGCGTCGCGGATAGCAGCGTGGGCTCACGTGGTAACACGACGCGGGCGTTTTGTTGCCGAGTGCGGCGTGCGGCCGCTCATTTTTGAACTCGTGCTGGAACTCGTCGAAGGCGATTTGCTGCAACTTCGCCGTCGCCCGTGGAGGCTTTTGCGTGGCCTGCTTCATCGTGCGATGCATGCGCTCGTGACGGCCGTTATCCTGCGGCGAACCAGGCCGGCTGCGTTCCGGCACGATGCCCAGCTTCACCAGCCACATCGACAAACGGCTCATGCCGCCCGGAGCCACCGATGCAAACGGCGCTCCGTTATCGGTGTGAATCACCGTCGGCATGCCGTGTTCGCGGAACGCCGCTTCGGGCTTCGTGCGCGGCTCGGATCAATCGCATTTCTTCGCCTTCTCGCGGCACTCCCGCATTAGCTGGTTCATGGCGGTCATGACGCGCGCGCGTCTTTGACTTCGTTCGCGGTTCTTTGCTGCGAGTGGCCGAAGGATTTTTTCCCGTTCGCGAGAGGAGCAGGAGGCCTTTTTTCCCAGTCCCTTATGCACGTGTCTGAACTAAGCCGTCCGATGAAACAAATCAAGTGGTTGACGGGACGAGTGCTATGACCGGTCAAAACATCCCCCGGCTGAAGCCCGGGGTTATTGTCCCGCCGGTTACGGCAGGGAGTCACGGGTACAAACCGAACAAACGCAAACCGACTGAAAAGAGATCGCAAAAAGGAAAGCCGGTGAGTACTCGGAGGAAGATACTCACCGGCCGACACGCGTCAGCCAAAAGGTTGACAGCGGGCCGAACTTGAGAAGGCTAACATTCGATTGTTGATCAGATCGCTTCTGTACCTATACAGACTAAGACGATCAGCGATCATCCCTAAATTGCATTCCGATGTTAACATCGAATACGAGGTCTGTACAGCGGAAGTTTGCCAAGATTCACCCCTTTTTCACGAGGCCGACTTCCACTGGATCGGCCGAACCGGACCGATGACCAAAAGCTGCGCCGCTCCCCCCGCCAATAGGACGAGTCCGACCGCTGCGAACGCCGCCACAAACGTCCCAGTCGCTTGAATCAAAAGGCCTGTCACGATGGGTGCCGTCACTCCGGCCAGGTTACCGAAGGCGTTTTGTAATCCGGTCCAGCGGGCGGCGGCCAGCGGACCAGCCAGGGTTTGGGCGGTTAGCCAGCCGTGCGAACTGTACATTCCGCAACAGATCGCGGCACCGATGATCAGTCCGAGACTCGCGTTTGCGCTGTCCACCAGACCGGCTGGAACCAGCATGATCATCAGCCAAAGGCCGCCCACCGCGAAGCAGCGCCGGACCGTCGACGACGGCAATCCGGCGGCGACCAGACGGTCCGACAGCCAGCCGCAGAACAGCGCTGAAGCGGCCGTACACCAGAAGGGAAGCGAGCCGTAGATGGCGACGTCCTGCGGCGAGTAGTGGCGTTCCCGCGTGAAGTACAGCGGCAGCCATGTCAGCATGAAGTACGCGGCGTAGTTGAATGAGAACAGCCCCAACATTGCGCCCCAGGCCTCGCGGCGGCGCAGGATGTCCATCATGGTCGGGCCCGTCCCTGGCGTTGCCAACGCCGCCGCAGCCTGCGTGGCTGCGAGGCGCTTGGTTGTTAGAAGCCAAGGGATCAGCCAAAGCAGGCTGCCACTGCCGATCGCGATAAACATGCCGCGCCAGCTTAGCTTGGCGATCAGCCAGCCGCCAATCAGGACGCCCAGTGCGGACCCGATCCGCGCTCCGGCATCGATCAGCGAATTGGCGATTCCGCGGCGGCGCTCCGGAATGCTGGTGGCGATCACCTTCGAGGTCGCCGGATACGACACCGATTCGCCGGCGCCCAGCACCAGTCGAGATCCGAACAGTACCGCGAAATTCGGCGAGAATCCCGTCGCTACGGTCGCCAGTGACCACAGTGCGTAGCCTGCCGCGTACATCCAGCGCACCGTGAGGCGTTCGAGCAAGTAACCCGCGGCGATCTGGCAGGATGCGTAGGTCCAGAAGAATGCCGAGAGCAGCAGCCCGATCTTGGCGGGTCCCAGGCCCAGTTCGCGGCTTAGCGGATCGGCGGCGACCGACAGAATCCCGCGGTCTATGTAGTTGATCCCGACTGCGAACGCCAGCAGCCCGAGAATCGTGATCTGGCGCAGAGTCATGGTTGGTTATTGTAGTTCGCGATTGAGAATCGCTGCCAGCCGGTAGCCCGCGATCGCCGCGCGTTCGCGCGCAATCGCCGAGGCTCGCTCGCCGTAGCCGGGGGGAAAGACGACGGGCTGTTTGCGCGTGCCGTTTTCATTGCCGAAGGTGTAAACGTCCTTCCTCGAAATGCGCAGACCCTCCATCAACCAACGGCCGGGGCTCTTGCGAATCCGCCACGGCTTGCCGTGTTCCGCTGTCAACTTCGCGGCCACCGCCGACACGTTGGCTTCCGAATCGTCGCGCCCGAGCAGGCCGTCCCAATAGGCGTGCAGCCGCATTGGGCCTGTAACCCACTCCGCGTTTCCACCAGCGTCGCCCTTCGGCGAATCTTTGGTGAAGCGACCGACGCAGTGCAGGGGTTGATGCAAGTCTCCTTCAATATGGATTAGCCATGGGATGTCGTACGCCGCCTGCAGCGGTTTCGACTTCGCGTTGCCGCGCAGCGCCGCTACGATCCGATTCGTCTCCGTCTCCGCGTTCGGCGGACCCTGCTCCACGGTCGCCGTGCCGTCCGGCGAAAATGGCAGATCCTTGTAATGCCACACCTGATGCTGCTGCATGTCCGGGAAGCCGGGCAACCGCGGCGTTGGCTTCGCGTCCGTTCGCGCTTCGTTCCAGAATCGCCGATCGCCTTTGATGACGTCGGGCCAGACGGAGGCGGCGAGAAAAGCGGCTCGTGCCTTGGCTTTCAGGTCAGCGCCTGCGCCTTTGGTGAGTAGAGCGTAGTCGGGGTGCTGCGCGAGCAACGCGTCGACCTTGGCGCGAACCGCCGGCTTCAAACGGTCATAGGCGACAGCGGCAATGATCCGGTGGCCGGTCGAGTTCCAGGCCGGGCACGAGATCGTGGCGCAAAGGAAGAGGGCGAGCGGACGCATCAGGATTAGAGCATACACTGCCCGGCACGGCTAGCGCGAAAGGGGATTCTTGTGCTTCCATCCCGGGAAGCGCTAGGCATAGAGCAATAGGTTGGCGTCGACCAGAATCACGTGTGCGCCGGGCCCTCGATCTCCTCAATCAGCTTCCAGACGTTGTCGTACGACAAGCCCTCACGAAGTCCCAGATCGACGGGTTCGATCTTGAATCGCTTCGCCGCACTTGACGACAGCAGCGCGATCCGCGGCGACTCATTCACGACGGCCTTCATCGGTTTTCCGGTCCGCCGGATCTCCGCCTTCCGCTTCGCCGCAACATCGTCGTCGAGCGTCAAAGTAGTCCGCACGCCTTGATGTTAAGCGGGAGGCATCAAGGTGTCAACGCGGAGCCATGCTACGCGGAGCCATGCTACGCTGACTGTTTATACATGGCGAATGCCAAACTGCAAGTAATCCCAATCGGCGGCCTTGGCGAGTTCGGAATGAACTGCATGGCCCTCCGATTCGGCGACGACATCATCGTGATTGATGCCGGCATGATGTTCCCCGACGCTGAGCTTCTCGGCGTTGACATTGTGACCCCAGATTTCGCGTACCTCGCGCAACACAAGGACAAAGTTCGCGCCCTATTCCTGACGCACGGCCACGAGGACCACATCGGCGGCATCCCGTTTCTGTTGAGCAAGCTCAACATCCCGATCTACGGAACCGCTTTCACGCTGGCGCTCGTCGAACGCCGCCTCGAAGAGCATAGTCTCGATAGCACCACCAAGCTCAACAAGGTGAAGCCCGGCGACAAGATCACGCTCGGTGCGTTCTCGGTCGAGTTCATCCACGTGACGCACTCGATCGTCAGTTGCGTCGCGCTCGTGATTACCACGCCGATCGGCATCGTCATCCACACCGGCGACTACAAAGTCGATCCGACGCCGACGGACAACGAACTCTTCGATCTACACACCTTCGCCGAACTCGGCAAGCGCGGCGTGTTGCTGCTGCTGTCCGATTCGACCAACGTCGATCGGCCCGGCTACACCGAATCCGAGCGCGCCGTCGGACCGCGCCTCGAAGATCTCTTCACGCGCACTCCGCGCCGTCTGTTGATCTCCTGCTTCAGTTCGTCGATTCATCGCTTGCAGCAGATCCTCGATCTTGCGCATGAGCATGGCCGCAAGGTCGCGTTCCTGGGCCGCAGCATGAATTCGACCACCGAAATCGCGCATTCGCTCGGCCTTCTGCACCTGCCGGACGGCATTCTGCTGCGTCCCCAGGACATCATGCAGTCGGCCCCGGCGAAGACCTGCGTCGTGCTTTCGGGAACCCAAGGCGAGCCGATGTCGGCACTCTCGCGCGTAGCCGTCGACAGCCATAAGCATCTGTCGATTCAACAGGACGACACCGTTGTGTTGAGCGCGCGCATCATTCCCGGCAATGAGAAGCCGATCTACCGCATGCTGAACCACATCGCGCGCCGCGGCGCCGATATCGTGTACGGCAGCATGAATCCGCCGGTTCACGTCTCGGGCCACGGCTCGGCCGAAGAGCTGCGGCTCATCCTCAATCTCGTTCGTCCGCGCTTTTTCGTGCCGGTGCATGGTGAGTATCGCCAGATGGCGAAGCACGCCCAATTGGCCCAGCATCTGCGTCACGTCGGTCTCGAGGACGCGTTCCTTCTCGAAAGCGGCGATACGCTTGAGATTGAGAAAGGCGCGAAGGGCGCCTATTCCGCGCGCAAGGGCGAAAAGATTCCCGCTGGCCGCGTCTGCATCGACTCCGGCACCATCGACGAAATCGTCGAGGACATGGTCATCCGCGACCGCCGCCATCTTTCCGAAGACGGTTTCGTGCTGCCCATTGTCGCGATCGACAAATCGACGGGCCGCGCGGAAACCTACGAAATCGTCAGCCGCGGATTCATGTCGATGGAAGAAGGCTCGACCGTGATGGAAGACGCGCGCGCCGTCGTCGCGAAAACCCTCGACACCTCGTCCGCCGAAGAGCGCGGCGATTGGGGCGTGATGCAGGAGAAGATCCGCGCCGACCTCAAGCGCTATCTCACCAAGCAGACGTCGCGCCGTCCGCTGATCATGCCCGTGATCCTCGAACTGTAGCGGCTCCTGCACGCGGTAGAGCCCCATGCCCTTGCCAATGTGCTCCCTGTGCCGGGACGGACACTCCCGGTCGGCACGAAACGCGCCGTAACCGTCTTTGACGCCTTGCGGCTTGCCGCCAGCCTCCTTATGCTTACTGGCTTTCAAGCGGAAGTTCGAAGTAGAAAAACTCTTTTCCGCTTTGCGCGTTCCGAATGCCGGTCAGATAAAGTCTCGATCCCGGTTCATGCCGCGCCTGAAAGTAGAAGAACCCCGAAACCGTTTCACCTGGAGGCAGCAGCTTCGCCGAGAAGGCCCGGCCTTCAATCTCCCACGTCAGTAGCGGATTCTTCTTCTTGCCGCCGACGCCTGGAATCTTCGGCAAGCGCGACTCTTCGACCAGTTTCGGCTGCTTGGGCCCCCGCAGGTACGGCACGTCGCGCGCCGGCGTGTCTTCGAGTTTGCGCCCGGTGACGTCGATGTACTCGGTCGTGAGATCCAATCGCAAAGCCTTGCCGGTCTTGTTTTCGAGAATCAACAGCACCGGCAGCACGCCGTGTTCGTTCGGATTCAGCTTGCCGAATGCGGCTCGCGTTTGATCCGCGCTGATATACGGCACAGCCGCCATCACGATGCCTTCGTGCGTCTCGGTCCCTTTGTACAGGCCCGGCCCACCCGGCGAGAATCGCGCCTTCTCTTTTTCATCGCCCGCGAACGTGACCGTCGCGAACAGAACGGATATACTCAAGAAAGTTATTAGGACTCGCCGCATCTACTTCCTCTATTCCTTCCTCGCGCTCCTCGGATCTCCCATTGTTGCACTGTACCTGTTGCTCCGTGTCGCGCGCGATCGCCGCTACTTACGCGGTATTTCCGAACGCCTGGGCTTTCTTCCACGGTCCTTTAAGCGGACGGCTCCGGGTGCTGTCTGGTTGCACGCCGTGTCGGTCGGCGAAGTGATGTCGGCTGCGACACTCATCAAAAGCCTGCCGGGTCCCGTCTATGTTTCCGTCACGACGCTTGCCGGCCGCGAGATCGCGGAGAAGATTCTCGGCGGCCTTGCAGCAGGCATTTTCTTCGCTCCGATCGACTACATTTCCTGCGTTCGCCGCGTCCTCCGCACGCTGCGCCCCGCGCTCGTGTTGGTGCTTGAAACCGAGATTTGGCCGAACCTCTATCGCGAGTCCCGCCGCAGCGGAGCGCGTTTGCTCATCGCCAACGGCCGCATCTCCGAGCGGCGCGCCGCTCGCTACCGCAGCCTCGCCTGGTTCTTCCGGCCCGTGCTTGCGCAGCCGCATGCGATCTACGTGCAAAGTGAAGCCGATCGTGCGCGCTATCTCGACACCGGTGCGCCCGCTGCGTCGTTGCATCTTGGCGGTAACTTGAAATTCGACTTCACGCCCCGCGAGAGCGTGGCTCCGGAGATTCAGGCCCTTGTTGCGCGCGCGCAGCCGGCAACGATTTGGATCGCAGCCAGCACGATGCCGCCGCTCGATGCCAACGATCTTGACGAAGATGACGCCGTGCTTTCCGCGTTCGCCGAACTGGCCCCGCGGCATTCAAGCTTGCTTTTGATTCTGGTGCCGCGCAGGCCCGGGCGATTCGATCTCGCCGCGGAAAAACTTCGGGCCGCGGGCATTCCCTTCGTCCGGCGTAGCGAACTCAGTGACAACACGACGCTCGAGCTGCCGGGTGTTCTGTTGCTTGATACCATCGGCGAACTCGCCGGTCTCTTCTCGCTCGCGACCGTCGTTTTCATGGGCGGAACGCTCGCGCGGCGCGGAGGCCATAATATTCTGGAACCGGCGTTCTTCGGCAAGCCCATCCTCGTGGGGCCGAACATGCAGAACTTCGCTGCGATCGCGGAGCAGTTCCGCGAACAGAACGCGATGATCGAAATCGCGAGCGCATCGGAGCTTACGGCCGCGGTGGATCGCTCGATCACGACGGACGGCGGCGTCGGTGAGCGGGCACGCGGCGTTGCGCAGAGCAGTCGCGGCGCTGTAGAGACGATCGCAACTGCCGCCGCCGGGCAGTGGGAGCAATCGCTCTCGGAGCCAATTGCCCCATTGTGGCGCCGAGGCTTGCTCGCTCCGCTGGCCGCTCTCTGGCGGACTGGCGCGCGCTGGAATCGCTATCGCCTGGAGTCGAGCGCGTGCAAACTGGATCGCCCCGTCGTGAGCATCGGCAACCTCACCGCGGGCGGGGCCGGGAAGACTCCCGTCACGCGTTGGCTCGTCGAACAACTGGATCGCGCGGGACGCAATCCTGCTATTCTGACGCGCGGCTACAAACGCCGCTCACCGGCCAGCGTCACGATCATTGCGGCCGGTGAACTTGCGCCCTCGGAGGTGACTGGCGATGAGGCGCAAATGCTGGTGCGCGATGGCCATGCGCACGTTGGGATCGCGGCGAACCGCTATCAGGCGGGCGTCGAACTCACCAAGCGCTTCGGTCCCTGCGTCTTCGTCATGGACGACGGCTTACAGCACAGTTGCCTCAAGCGCGATCTCGAAGTGATTCTGATCGACGCGCTCGACCCATTTGGTGGCGGGCACACGCTGCCGCGGGGCCGCCTTCGTGAGCCCGTCAACATGCTGCGCCGCGCCGACGCCGTCATCATTACGCGCGCGCAGCCCGGAGTTCCGCTTACTGGCATCGAGGCTCGTATTCGCGCCATCAATCCGCAAGCGCCCGTCTTCCGCGCGCGCACGGTTGCTGGAAGTTGGCAATCGATCGGCACGCAGCCGCCATTCGCCTTCCGGAAAGTAGCCGCGTTCTGCGGACTCGGCAATCCGGCCGCGTTCTTCCAGACGCTGCGCGAACTGGGCGTCGAAATTTGCTATCGTTGGCGATTCGCCGACCATCACCCCTATCGTCCGGCGGAATTGCAACGGCTCGCGCGCCGCGCCTCGGACGCAGGCGCGGAGGCGATTGTTACCACGGAAAAAGACATGCTCAACCTGCCCGCCGGCGCGGCGGAACAACTCTCTCCTCTGCCAGCCTACTGGCTGCCCGTGCGCATCGAAATGGAACGCGCCGCCGAATTCCTGAGGTTGATTCCGTGAAGATCGCGATCTTTGGAGGAACGTTCGATCCCATCCACGGCGCGCATCTGGCGGTCGCAAGGGAGGCGTTGCATCAGTTTCAACTGGATCGCATCCTGTTCGTGCCGGCTGGCAATCCGCCGCACAAGCACGCTGGAACCTCGTATGACGACCGGCTGCGCATGGTCGAACTCGCCTGTCGCGCGGAGCCGCGTTTCGAAGTCTCGCGCCTCGAGCAAGGCAAGCGCAAGAGCTATTCGATCCTGACGGTCGAGGATGTCGGCAACACGCTCGCCCCCGGCGACGAACTATTCTTTCTGATTGGCGCCGACGCGTTCGAAGAGTTGCCCACCTGGCACCGTTGGGAAGACGTCGCGCAGCGTGTCGAGTTTCTCGTCGTCACGCGACCGGGCCACGTGATTCGTTCGATTCCGGAGGCGCGCGTACGACGGTTGGAAACAGTCGCTCTGCCCGTTTCCTCATCCGAGATTCGCGCGGAACTGGCGCGCGGCGTAGCGCCCGCGGACTTGCCGCCCGCCGTGCTCGCCTACGTCAGGGAGCGGGGTTTGTACCGCTAGCGCCAGCGGTTCCCGGAAATCCGAATCCGGCGAACGGCAGCCCGTATTCGATCGTCTTGTCTTCCGCGTTGGGATGGAAGATCGGCGATACCTTGAACTGCACGTCCACCACGCCCGCGGCGCGTTCGGGAATTGCCCAACGCTTTGTGAGCCAGCCGGAGCTCGTGAACCGCTGCCGAACCACCTCTTCCCCATTCAGCAGAATGGTCAACTCGCTCTCTTTGACGGCGTCGAGATAGGCCTGCGAAACGTTGACTATCGCCGAGAACTCGCGCGCACCAACCGGCCGTAGCAGCCGCGCCGATGCCGATGGCTTCGACCATCGATAGCGCCCTTCGCGTCCCATCCACCCCTGGCCGAATTGCCAGATGGGCATCGTTGGGCTGACGGTGATGGCGCTCGCATCGGGCGTTTGCGGCGTGCGCTCGACGATCGCAATGCTCTTCCTGATTGGATCCCAGAGCAGCACGGCGAGGTTGAGCTTCTCGATCGCCGCCTTCAAATCACCGTCGGCCGGAAACACCTCGGCCTCCACCCGCGGGTTGCCGAGATTGCTGAGCGCGCCGCGCTGTCCCCAGCGATTCATGCTCACCGGCGCGCCGTCGTAAATGAAGGTCGTAATCGCGGGATGTGCTTTCGCCCACGGCACGGCGCTGTCGACCCAGGTTCGCGCTTCGTCCGCCGCCGCGAGCGCCGCCTTGCGCTTCTCGCGCATCACCGAGTGATCCCATGGCAGCCACGCGGCGAAGAATACCAGTGCCGCTACGATTCCGGCGCGGCCTTCAACCAGCGTGCCAAGAGCGATTGCGAGACCGATCAGCGGAACGTAGATATACGCGGCATACAGGCGCTCCGGCAGTAAGAGCATCGGCGCCGAGGGCAGCAGCAGAAGTATGAGCCCGAGTCGAATCCGCTTGTCGCGCGAGAACAGCAGCAATAGCGCCACGCCCATGCCGAGCTTCGGCACCAGCAGCCATTCCGACGAATAGAAGCGCAGCGACTTCCCGATCGCGCCGCCGCTGAACTGCAGATGATAGTTTCCGCTGGTTTGTTGATTGCCCGATAGCGCCTGCAATCCGAAACACAGAGAGATGAGATAGAACGGTGCCAGGCGCGTATACTTTGCTCGCCCGCCAGGGCCGAACATCCACTCCCACGCGGTCACCGCAAGCGGCAGCAGAATCACGATCTCCTTGCATTTGAACGCGAGCCAGAACGTGACGATCGAACTCAGCAGCCAGCCGCGCGCGTAGAGATTCAACGTCGCGAGCGCGAACGTGCCACAGAGTAGATCGAAGATGTACATCGGCTTCCAATAAATATCGAACGCCGCCATGTGAAGCGCGAAGAACAGCACCGCCGCGCCAGCCTGCCAGATGCTCAAGCCCAATCGGCGCGCGAAACACCACAGCAGCCACGCGTTCAGAAGATGGATCACGTGCAGGACGGCGATGTACTTGCCGAATTGAAACGAAGCCGCGCGCTCCAGCACGAAGTAGTAGCTGAATGCGGCTGGCCGGAAGTTGTTGGGGTCGAGCGCGGGCGACAGCAGCTTCTTCACGAGGTAGCTCGTGTCGAGGCCGCGCGCGTGCCCCATGTTATCGAGGTCGTCGTCGGGGAAATAGCCCTTGTAGGCTCCGCGATTGAAGACGAAGAAGACCGCGATCAGCACGACGAACGCAACGGCAAGCCAGCCGCGCGCAATCACGGGCGCCTGTTCGACGCGCGTCTCCGGAAGAAGACCCATCGCCTTCGAGTGTCGCATCCTCTGAATTACGCCAGTGGTTGAGTCAATCAGCAGCGTTACTTGATTGGCAAGCCCTGAGCGGCGAGGAACTCGCGGATCGCCGTGAAGGCGCGCACGTTCTCCGCCGCCGGGAAGCCGCCGTGCTTGCCTCCTGGAATGGTAATGAGCTTGTTCGGAACCTTCGCCTTTTCGAGGGCGACATGCAGGCGAACGCCGTGTTGATACGGTACCGTCGGATCGGCGTCGCCGTGGATCGTGATCACGGGCGGCTGGCCGGTGCGGACATATTCAAGCGGCGAGACGCGCTTGGCAATCTCGTTTCGGTTAGGCAGGCTGCCCAGCCACGCCACGGCGTAGGGCTTCTGGTTCGTGCCATCGAGCAGGTCGACGACATCGGTGATTCCGTACCAGTTGACGATCGCCGCGACTTTGAGCGGCTCGTTGCCCGGGCACTCGCGATGCAGATCCGTGTCGCCCAGCATTCCTGTCGTCAACGAAAGATGGCCGCCCGCCGAGTTTCCGGTAATGACGAGCTTGTTGCTGTCGAAGCCATACTGTTTGGCATTGCGGACCACCCACTTGAGCGCGCACAAGCAATCTTCGACGGCTGCCGGTCCGAGGGACACGGCGCCCAGCCGGTACTCGACGTTGACGACGGCCCAGCCCATTTGCAGATAGGGCATCGTCTGGAAGAACGCGCCCTCTTTCGATCCTCCAACCCAGCCGCCGCCGTGAATGTAGATCAGCGTCGGCACGGGCGCCTGCGCATTGGCCGCGCGCGGCCGGTATACATCGAGCTTGGCCGCATAGTTGTTCGCCGTGACATAGGTAATGTTGGGCGTGGTGACGTAGTCGTTGGCGAGATTCGCGCCCCATTCGAGCGCCTGCGCGAAGGCGAAGGCAGGCAGCAGGAACAACGGGGTCAACAGCTTGAAGAAGGTACGCAGCATCGTTCTGGCATTGTATGCCATCTGCTAGCCTCCCTGCCGGGCGGCTCAAGGGAGTGCAAGCACGTTAACCTGACCGGGACGCGCTTTCAGAACCGCGTCTCGAATTTCGGCGAAATGCCGCTAGCCGTAACTTGCGACGCGCTTGATCGACCGCGCTTGGCCGGTGGTCTCGTCGACGTCGATGACGACGCCGTGCAGTTCCGGCATGCCCTGCGCGGCTTCCATGCGCGTTGGCATCCCGGTGAGGAACTTCTGGAGGACGATCTCCTTCTCGACGCCGATCACCGAATCGTAGGGTCCCGTCATGCCGAGATCGGTCTGATACGCGGTGCCTTTGTCGAGCACCCGCGCGTCGGCCGTCGGGATGTGGGTGTGGGTCCCGACCACGGCGGAAACGCGGCCGTTCAGATACCACCCCATCGCGACCTTTTCGCTGGTGACCTCGGCGTGGAAGTCTACGATGCGTACTTTGGTATCGGGCATCGCGGCGAGAATCGCGTCCGCCTTGCGGAAGGGGCATTCGGTGACGGTGGGCATGTAGACCTTGCCCATCAGATTGATCACCGCGACTTCGACGCCGTTCTTCGCTTCCACCTTGACGACGCCCGCGCCGGGCAGTTCGACAGGGTAGTTGGCGGGGCGCAGGATGCGCGGGTGCTTTTTGAAGTATTCGTAGATCTCCCGCTTGTCGAACATGTGGTTGCCGCCCGACAGCACGTCCAGGCCGTAGCCGAACAGGTCGTCTGCGATCGAGGGCGTGATGCCGAAGCCGCCGGCGGCGTTCTCGGCGTTGGCGATGGCGAAGTCGATCTTGTGTTCCGCCTTGATGTCGGCGAGGTGGCGCGCCACCAGACCCCGGCCACAAGAACCGAAGATGTCACCAATGAAGAGGATGTTCATTCGAACGAATGTTAGAGTAGGAGCGATACCAACGAGCCGTACCAACCCCCGTCATTGACCCCAAAGACCACAGGGGGGAACCCTCCGAGTGCCTTAAGGCGTCTCCATCGGCGGCCGAGGCCGCCGGGAGCTTGCACACCGGCACTTCATACGAGCCGGGCTCCATGACATTGACTATCGGATCAATTTTTAGAGGGCCAGAAACAAACCAGCCAGAACCGCTCCTTGAGTGCATGGTAGCAGAGGGGCGGGGGTTCTCCTAGCGGAAATCGGCCTTAAGAAGGCCCCAGGCGTGTAAGGGAATGTCCTAGCTGGGTCCGTTGGAGGGGAAGTGGATCTCGTTTGAGTCCCGGCGAAACGAAGCCATAATGGATTATAAGATGTTTATTATTAATGCTTTATGGAAGTGCTTGGGGACTGAGCCGCTAGGGATTGGCTTCGTTTTGCGGGCGGCTTGAGTCTTTCTATTGATGAGCGAACGATCGTGCTATACACTATTAAGTCGAACGGTCGTTCGCTATCTTCGTTTAGGAGTTTTCTTATTGGGTCACATTGGGTCACCTATTAGGACATGCGACGCACTACACTAGCGGCCTTGCGGAATCCCGACCCGTTTGACCAGAGCTTGAAAGCGCTTCTCTCCGTGCAGCCAGTCGAACAGTTGTTCCGACAGGAGCAGCACCGCGATCGAATTGTGCTCTTCCACCGCGCGTTCGAGCGACCCGAGCGCGTTCTCTTTGTCTGCGAGCGTCACGTATTGCCGTGCCTGATCGAACAACCCGGCCTTTTCCGGATGCAACTCCGGCTGCTTCGCTTTGCCTTGCAGGATGCGCGACCGCGTCAGGCAAGCCTCCGCTTCGGGCAACCCCGGATCCAGCGTCAACGCGCGCCGCGCCTGCGCCTCTGCTTCCGGATACCGACGCGCTTGCTGCAACAGCCATCCGGCGTCGAGATTGACGCGCCGCGAAAGCGGATCGAGCGACAGCGCAAGATCGAGTTCCCGGATGCCTTCGAGCGTGCGCTTGCTCGCCACCAAAAACCACGCGTAATCGTGATGCGCTTCCGCGTAACTCGGATTCAGTGCAATCGCGCGGCGGAAATGCCGCTCGGCCTCTTTCCAATTCCATTCGAACCAGAACAACGCGCTCGCGAGCGCGTTGTGCGCCTCCGGATCGCCTTCGCGCAGCGCCAGTGCTTTGCGCGCCGCATCGAGCGCCGGTGGATACAGCTCGGACGGCTTGCCGCCGCTGCCCGCTTGCTCGATCAACGCCTGTGCCAGTCCGGCGTACCCCGCCGCCGTCGGCTCGATCCCAATCGAAGCCCGGAACAGCTCGGCGGCGCGAATCAGATCCTCCCTCGAAGCGCGAGCATGGAGCACATAGCGGCCGTCGTTGTACGCTGCCAGTGCGCGCGCATCGCGGATCGGCGCCGGCGCCGCGGCCGCAACCGCGTTGCCGCCAAGCGTTCGCAACACGCCCGCCAGGATCTGCGGCGTCGCGTCCGGGAGCGCAAACGCGGCACCCCACACCTGCGTTTCATCCGATGCCCGAATCAGCCGCGCGTTCACCCGATCGCCCGCCTGGATCGACCCTTCGAGCACATACGTGACATCCAACTCCCGCGCGACATCCTTGATCGACGGTGCCTTGCCTCGGAACCGCAGCACCGATGCTCGCGCAATCACTCCGAGTTTCGCCGGTGCAAGCATCCCTGCCTGCGTGATCAGATCGTCGGTGAATCCCTCGAGCGCGGCCGCGCTAGCCGCCGTCTCACCAATCGTCACGAAGGGAAGAATGGCGAGCCGATTCCGCTCGTCCCGCGTCGCTGCGACCCGCCACAGGCCGGTTACCAGCAGGGCCGACGCAAGTAACGTGCCCAGCAGAAACCAAGGCCGCAGGTCGCTCTTCTCTTCTCGAATCGGCACCGCCTTTTGAGTGCCATCCGCGCCCCCCACCGGCGCGAGGAATCGATAGCCTTTCTTGGGCACCGTCTGAATAAATCGCGGCGACTCCGCCGAATCGTTGAGCGCCGACCGGATCTGCGTGATGCACACGTTTAGGCTCCGGTCGAAGTCGACAAACGTCTCGTCGCCCCACACTTCGCGCCGCAGATCGTCGCGGCGGATCAGTTCTCCGGGCCGCGCGGCCAACAGTTCCAGCACCTTCAGCGGCTGCGGCGCAAGCTTCACCGTGAGGCCAGCCTTGCGCAATTCGCAGCGGCGGCGGTCGAGTTCAAACACGCCGAAGCGTAGGATGTCGGAATCGCTGGCGGCCGGGGTCATTCTTACTTTGAGTATACGGTCCAGCGCCAAGCTTCCGGCTTGCCGGAACTGCCACGGGTGCCCCGGCGTCCGTTAACACGCAGCCGCATCTCGAAGCAGCGGCGACAGTTAATCCATAACAAAGAAATCAGCAGGGAAATTACCCCTGCTGTCTGGCACCTGTCCTGCGACGCGCGCATAGTTGCCCTATGACAACACAAGTGCCCACCCCACGACGATCCTTTCTGCTCAAATTGACTGCCGCCGGTGCAGCCACCGTCCCCTTCGCGCCGGACCTCGACGCGCAGACTCAGACCTCGCCATCCGGCCCCGAACTGGACTCGCAACGCTTCCGCCGCGCTGCCGTTTCGGGCGACCTGCCCACCGTCACGCGCCTGCTCGACCAGGATCGCGGACTCCTCTACGCCCGCGACTCCCAGGGAACATCGGTGTTCACGCTCGCCGCCCTCGCGGGCCAAAAGGCCGTTACTGCCGAGCTCTTACGCCGCGGCCTCGTGCTCGATATCTTTGAAGCGGTCACCGCCGGTGAACGCGCCCGCGCCGCGGAAATCGTGAAGGAGAATCCCAACGTCGCCCGTAGCCGCGCCGTCGATGGACGCACGCCTCTCCATTTCGCCTGCGCCGCGGGCCGCGCCGGAATGATTCAATACCTTTCGCCGTTAGGCGCCGATCTCAGCGCCGGCCCCGGCTGCCCCCTCGTCGATCTGCTCCGCAAGACGCCCGAACCAAATGTCCTCGACGGCGCGCAAATTCTGCTCGGCAACGGAGCCAATCCAAACGGTGCCGGCGTCGATGGCGTCACTGCCCTGCAACTCGCCGTCGAACGCCGCTTGAAACCGGCAGTCGAACTCTTGTTGCGAAAAGGAGCGACGCCGACGGCCGAAGCGACCGCGCTCGTGGGTCAGGTCCGCCGCGACTACTACGGCGGCCGACTTACCAAACCGCTCCCGCAGACCGATCTCCCGCAGGAATGGATCAATGCGTTCGCCGTCGCCGCCCATACCGACCTCGATCAAGTGAAGAAGCTCTCGAAGCTCTGCCCGGAGCTGGCGCTCACGCGCGCGACCTTTGACGAAATCGCAATCGAAGCCGGCGCGCACATGGGCCGCCCCGACATCGTCTACCATTTGGCCGCGCTCGGCGCGCCAGTTTCAACCTGCACCGCCGCGATGCTGGGTTCCGCGAAGATGGTTCGCGAACTGCTCGCCGCCGATCCCCAGCGTCTCCACGAACGCGGCGCGCACGACTTTCCGCTGCTCTGGTACACGGCCTTCGGCAAGCAGTTGCTCGATGTGGCGGAGGCGCTTCTCGCCGCCGGCGCCGACGTCAACGTCAACATCCTTGGCAGCTCCACATTGCACGTCTGCGCCGAGCAAGGGCACATCGAACTGGCGCAGATACTGCTGTCAAAAGGCCTGGATCTCCGTATGCGGACGTCGCGCGGTGTCACCGCGCTCGACACTGCGAGGGCCGCCAAACAGGAGACGTTCGCGGCCTTTCTCGTCTCCCGCGGCGCCTGATTCTTCGAGCCGGTCGCCGCGGCGCGCGGAGCGGGTGATATCCTGAGCGTTTCCCTTTATGTCACAGACTTCCGCTCCGCGCCTGACCCCAGTGCAATGGCTGATCTGCATTATCTCGGCCATCGGGTTCGCTTTCGACATCTACGTTCTGCTTGTCGCGCCGATCATCATGCAGCCGGCGTTAACAGAGTTGGGCAAGCTGAAGCCCGGAACGCCAGAGTTCAATAACTGGGTCAGCTACATGTTCTACGTGCCGGCGGTTGCCGGAGGCTTCTTCGGCATGCTCGGCGGCTATCTCACGGACATCCTGGGACGGCGGCGTGTGCTGACGTTCAGCATCCTGTTATATGCGGTGGCGACGATGGCTTCGGGCTACTCGACGTCGCTCGAGATGCTGCTGGTGTTTCGCTGCCTCACGTTTGTCGGCGTGTGCGTCGAGTTCGTGGCGGCGGTGGCTTGGCTGGCGGAGCTTTTCTCCGATCCCGGCCAGCGCGAGCGCGTGCTGGGCGCGACGCAGGCGTTTTCGTCGATTGGCGGCATCCTGATGGCCGCCGCGTATTCGTTGATCGTGACCTACGGCGACAGCTTTCCGGCGGTGTTCGGCGGGCATGCTCCGTGGCGCTACCTGCTGATCTCGGGCGTATTGCCCGCGATTCCGTTGATCTTGATCCGGCCGTTCCTGCCGGAGTCGCCGGTGTGGCAGGAGAAAAAAGACAAGGGCCTGTTGAAGCGGCCGAGCTTCGCCGAGATCTTCGATCCGAAGTACCGCAAGACCACGATCGTGTCGACGATCCTCTTCGCGTGCAGCTACGGCGCGGCGTTTGGCGCGATCCAGCAATCGCCGCGCATTGTGCCGGGCTTGAAGAAGGTGGTCGATGCGGTGCAGCAAGCGCAGTCGGCGGCTCCAACACGGGGAAACACGAGCGCGACACCCGCCGACCGCGCCCGTGCCCAGGCCGACGTGAAGCGGCGGGTCGAACAGCAAGCCGTCAGCAACGTAAATTCGTGGCAGGAATCCGGCGGCTTGGCAGGGCGCGTTGTGCTGGCGATTCTCGCGATGTACTTCGTGTCACGGCAGAAACTCCTGCGCTTCTTCCAGATTCCCGGGTTGATCATCGTTCCGTTCGTGTTCTATTTCGCGATGGACAACGATCTCGACTTGTTCAAATGGGGCCTGGCGCTGGCGGCGTTCTGCACGGTGGCGCAGTTCAGCTTCTGGGGCAACTATCTTCCTCTGGTCTATCCGGTACACCTGAGAGGAACCGGAGAAGGCTTCGCCGCGAACATCGGAGGCCGGATGATAGGGACGGCTTTCGCCGCTGTCACGGCGCAGTTGTCGAACATCATGCCCGGAGCCAGTGCGCCAGCGCAACTAGCGTTTGCGGCCGCTGCGGTAGCGTTGTTCGTCTATGTGGTCGGTTTAGCGTGCAGTTTCGCGTTGCCGGAGCCGAGGGCGGAAACGATGGCGGCGGATTAGGTAGCACACGCGTCAATCTATGAATAAGCTTTATGACCCCGCCCGTCCGGGCGGGGTTCTGTCCGGAAGTCCCCGCGCCGACGCGCGGGGGTAAATCGGGCGGCACCGGGGCGTGTAGCTGGTGCGGCAGGAACATTTTGCCGAGCGAAGCCAAACCGAAGTCCGTCGCAAATTCGCGAGCCTTCCGCTCGTCCATGAGTGTCAAGTCTGCGCTCAGTTCGAGCGCGAGATGAACAGCGCCGAACTCTCCCGCAGCCAAGGCGGTTTCAGAGATCGATTTCGCCAAAGCTTTGGCGGCCTGAACCATAGTGGAGCGGCACTTCGCGCTGCGCGGCAAACTCCATGAAGGCTTCGACAGGCGTCCGGCAAAGCTCAGCGGCCCTACCTGGCGACAGTTTGCCCTCCCAAAAGAGTTCGAGCGTGCCGCATCAGGCGACGGGTTGGAGCGGTTTAACATCGCGGCCTCAACCAATTCCTCCGTACGTTCTACTTGCACGACCCTTCTGTCTTTTACCTAGCACACCGATAAAGAGGAGAGGTTGATTTTGGAAATTCGTCCTCAGGCTGCCTGTGCACGGTTTTCCGTCCCCGTTGATTTCCCCACGAAACGCTACGAAACAGAGAGGCGAATTCATTCACACGCGCGCGCGTCCGCTCACTTCGTTCGCGGTTCTTTGCTGGCGAGCGGTCGGAAGATCTTTTCACGGTTCCATCAGGGATCGGGTGGAATCCATTTCCTCTCGAAGAACCGCGAGCGTGAGCGAGCGGGCGGGGGGAAATCGTGGGCGGAACTGGAGTGCTAAGCACCGTAGGCACCGATGCCGCCACGATTCCCCGATTCCGCCCTCCGATTCCGCCCTCCGATTCCGCGCGTTCCCCCGTGCTACTGGACCACGAAGGTTCCGAGGGGTGCTCCGACCATTACGTCAGTGCCGCCCGCGACGGCGGTGATGCTGTAGGTGCCAGTTCCCGTGAAGTTCTTGGTCTGCAAGTTGAAGACCCAGCGTGTACCGTCGAAGACAAATTCATTGCCTTCGGTTCCTTGTCCGGCGCTCAGGTAGGTATCCACGGGAACGGTGGGGTCCGCGCCTCCCACTTTTGTTACCTGAACGATGGGGGCCGCCATGTTGCCGACGCTGACCACATTACCGGTCGCGTCCGTACAAATCATCTTGAGGGGCAAAACGCGGTTGTTCTTTTTTACGGTCACGGATTTGTCCATGGGCGCGTCAAACCCGGCGCAGGTGTAAACGGACGGCGGAGCAGCGCAGGATGCACCCGGCGTATGGGCGCAAATGCTTACGCTGACAATTTTTCCGGCCTTTTGCGCGGCGAGTGTGAGCATCCACGCACCTGGACCGGGCTCTGTCAGGCTATACCCAGGAGTGAACCAACCAAACACCGGGTTTTGCGACGTTTGGTAAAGGTCGCTATAGGATACTGTTGTCTTTGGTAGGGGTCGATCATCGATGACGTTGCGTATCGCGAGCATGTCCACGGAGGGTGATGTCGGCGTCTCCGGTCCAACGTCCTTACGGATAATGAAGGTAAGTTTGTCGAGGTTGCCCACGCCGCCGTTATAAGCGATCGAGTGCTGAAAGTTCCACCAGGCTCTGGTCAATTGGGTCGGGTCTGCTCCGCGCTGGACTTCATAATTCGCGCCTGAATGCTGGGGCGCATTGATCTGCCCGACCCTTCTTTGTTCGATTCTCATGCCAATTTCGATCGCGCCGCCAGGAAACAGGGGATTATTCGCGACCGTGAAGTCACCGTTGCATTGCCCACTCCCGATATTCCAGCCGGCCCCGGTCGAGGGAGACACTGCAGCCGTCCCTCCCCCCACGCTAATGCCCAGATTGCAGGTTCCCGCAGCCACAGCGGGCAGTCCGGTCATCGCGAGTGTCAGTACTGTCCGTACTATTGAAAAATTCGATTTATTCCGTTTCATTGTGTTGTATCCTTTTTTCTACGCAGTGATAAGCGGTACCAAAGGAATCCTGGGCGTGATTTCCTGTGATTTCCGAACTATTTGCAAGGATTGCCGTGGATTACCGTTCGCAGAGCGTGAGGAGCAGTCTACGGCAGAAACCTTACCTACGCAATACGAAACAG
>JAYVTO010000028.1:0-12293 GCA_043788745.1 Acidobacteriaceae bacterium | reverse complement strand
GTCCCACCCGCCATCTTCATCCCACGGCCGGCGGACCTTCCATTCATACGCCCGTCTCGCCTATTCCCCGGACTGATTTCCTTACCGGCGGATTAGGGTTTGTCTGTCAGGTACTTGATATTGTTACTACAGCTTGATCCGTATGGAGATCCTCTCCACGATATTCCGTGTGACCTTGCGCTGCCGGCGATCATAGAGCCGCGTGGTGCGTGGGTCGGCGTGTCCCGCCAGGTGCTGCACCTCTTCGAGCGACACGCCCTGTTCGAGCAGGTCGGTAATGACCGCAACGCGGAACGAGTGCGGCGAAAGCCGCGAGGGCAGGGAAGCGTCCTTCAGACGGCGCTTCATCATCCGGCAGATATCGTTGACGTGGATGGCGGTGGCTGCGAGCTTGCCGGTGGTGCCGATCGCGGCGCGGAATAGCGGTGAGTCCTTGGGTGCCTGCTGCAGGCCTGCCGCCTCGATGTAAGCGGCGATCATTTGCTGCAGGTCATGGCGGACCGGGATTTCGCGCGACTTGCCTCCTTTCTCGATGAAGCGGAGCATCCACTGATGGTGGCCGCCATCGTAGAAGTCGCCGCAGCGCAGCCTAGCGGCGGCGCCCGCGCGCGAAGAGGTAAAGGCAAGGATGGCCAGGAGGGCGCGATCACGCAAGCCGACGAGGCGCGGTTTGTCTTCTTCCGTGCCGTCGGCGCGTTTTATTTTTTCGACGATCTTGATGCCGCTCAGAAGATTGCCCGCGTGCTGCACGGTGATTTCCGGGGTCTTGCCCTCGATCACTTCATATCGTTCTTCGCGGACGGAAAGCGCGGGGTTCAGGATGATGGCGTGCCGGGTCACCATGCCATCAAAAAAATGCCGGAGGCCGGCGAGGTGCTGCTTGCGCGTGGCGACACTGAGCCCTTTCTTCCGTAGCCCGTCGAAGTATTGGCCCACGTCTCCGGGCGCGATGCGCGGCAACTCGAGGCCTCGCTGCTCGCACCAGGCGAGAAACCGATCCACGGCGCGGCGGTAGGCCGTGCGCGTGTGCTCGTTGCGGATGGCCCCGTAAAAGAATTCCTCGGCCGCAAAGACAGCCGCCTGGCCAGCTCGCCGTATGATGTCGGGCAGGGCGGCGGCGGCCTGTAACTTCATAACTTCAACCGAAACGAGGGCGGTAGAGGGGTCGGGCATGGTTGACAGAGTCAATCTCCTATCAGTGCATAATAACGTCCTTTATCATGCACAAGCAAGCCGCCCGGCAGGGATGCGGCTACTTTCCGTAAACACACCATTGTGCTGGATCGCTACCTCACGCATACTAGAAGAGTAATTCCCGTATGCCTGCCCAACCCGCATGGTTCCATCGACTTGACGAAATCCTGGGAACCCTGCGCGGGATGGATTCCAGTCACCTCGACCGCCTGGCGGTCCAGAAACTCTTTGGCGTGCGCGAGCGCCGTGCCCGGCAGCTCATGGCTGGACTGGAAGGCCTGCGTGTCGGTAACGCTTCTGCGGTCTCCCGGCTGGCTTTAATCGCGCGTCTCGAAGGGACAGCCGCGGGCGGGGCTTTCCAGTGGGAAGTGACCCGGCGCGGCCGCGTGGTCGAGGATCTCGACCGCACCCGCCGCCAGCTCGCGGCGCGGCGTGTCCGTATCCCGGCTGCAGCCGATGTGGAAGAGCGTCGCCTGCGGGATCTCTCCGGCGATATCGCGCTGAAGCCCGGCGAGCTGCGGATTGAATTCTTCGGTGCGGAGGACCTGGCGGCGAAGCTGCTGGAACTGTCGAAGGCCATGGCGAACGACTGGTCAGCCTTCGCGCGAGCGGTAGAAGAAGAAAGCGATGGAACACACAGCAAGGCCGGGCGAAATCAAGTAACCTGACAGAAACGACTGCGGGCCGGGGTTCGCGATGGAAAAGGAAAAAATGCGGGATCTCGCGGAACGCCTGGGGCTTGTGCCCCTTGGTGAAACGAGGCAGCAGTCTCTCCCTGTTGACCCCCAACTGTGGCGGCAAGCGGAACAAGCTCACGAAAACGAGCGGGGTCTCATTTTTGTGAGGGCTATCAAAAAAGAAATCGATCGTGATGAAGGAAGGCGCTTGCTCCGGGAGGTGTCGAAAAAAGTCAAAGCCACGTATTTCGCGCTGGTCAGCGAGAAAAAGTGAACTCATCCGAGCAAGCGCGCCCACAGGGAAAACCCGGCGCACGGCCTGACGCTTACGGCAGGTCCTTGATTGCTTGCAAAACTTTCAGGTACAGACTGTCAACTACTCGCTTTTGACGGTCGCCGATCTCCGCGTAATGGTCAAGACCAGGGGCAGCGTTGATTTCCAACACCCGATAGTCCTTGCACGGGTTTGCAATGGAACCGTTCACCATGATATCTACCCCACAAAACCGCAGCCCCATGTCACGAGTGAGACGTATTGCAAGCTGTCGAAACGTGTCGTGCATATTGTCGGTTACGTCAACGCCGTCTCCGCCTGAGGAGAGATTCGCGTTATCCAACAGAGCAACACGCAGACCACGTCCCAGAATGCTGTTCAGGAACTGGCTGTCTCTCAGGCAAAGGATACTGTTGCTCTCCGCGGCCGGTTGGAGCAGACGCTCTATCAGGTGATCGATCCTCCTACCGGGGTTGACGGGCATCAGTATTCGCTCCTGCAAATCAATGCTGCCAATCTTTCTCCGACGCTGTCGATGGATTCGCTGTTGTTTCACATCTTGGCATTGCAGCGCAAAGAAGGCGACTGGCCGAACTACGGCGCATCCCGGCCGCCGATTGAAGACGGCGGCTTTTCACACACGGCAAAGGGCATTCTCGTCCTGAAACAGAATATGCTTCCTGGACGAAAGGCGGAGTTTGAAGATCGCATTTCCCGCGCGGCCAACTGGCTGCGGAACGCGTCCCCAATATCTATGGAGGATCGGACCATGCAATTGCTGGGCATCCGCTGGGCCGGTGAGAAAGCGCCCGAAGACCGCGTCAAACAATTGATCGCGATGCAGCACGCCAATGGCGGATGGGCCCAGGCCGAGGGCCTTGCCACCGACGCTTATGCTACTGGTGAAGCTCTCTACGCCTTGCACGAATGCGGAATGCCTTCGACGGACCCCGTCTATCGCCGAGGCGTCGCGTATCTCTTGGGAACGCAGAAGCCCGATGGTTCGTGGCTCGTGAAGACGCGAGCCGCGGGGTTCCAACCGTATTTCGAAAGCGGCTTTCCGCACGGCCGCGACCAATGGATTTCGCAAACTGGCACGGCATGGGCCGTCATCGCGTTGTCTTTCGCGGTGGTGCCGCGGAGCGCACTCGCGGCTGCCAACCCGGCTGCCCTGTTAACCCGCCGCGAGTAGCATCCGGTCTTTTGACCAGTCTCCACCCATAAGCGCGCACCCGGTTCGTTTCTCAGCAACCCGAAATGGGCGGCGCGCATCTGCAGGAAGAAGGCAGTGCGACAAGCCCCGGGCTGGCGTATGCAGCGGCGAGGCGTCCGGCAACACGAGTTGAACGCTCCGGCTGTTTGTCGTACATTAAGATTTGTGCATAATTCTTCACATGCTCACGCCAGCGGTGTGTTCGCTCGCACACTGGCTCTCATCCGCGCCGATCAGAGCGACTTAGCGGTTGCCGTTGTCTACTCCGTCGCCGTCGGATTGCTCTCGCTGGCCCTTCCGATCACGATTCAGGGGCTCGTGAACGCCGTCAGCTTTGGTGCCGTGTTTCAGCCCATCGTCGTGCTAACCATTTTGGTTACAGCTGCTTTACTGGGATCGGCGGTCCTGTACACCCTGCGCGTGATTGTCCTCGAGCGCATGCAGTGCCGCATCTTCGTACGCCACGGTTCCGAAGTGCTGGACAGCCTTTTGCGGTTTCGCATCGACGCGCTCGACGGCCATCACGCGCCAGAACTCGTCAATCGTTTCCTCGACGTGACCACCGTGCAGAAGAGCGTTTCCTTTCTCGTCGTGGATGGCCTTACTGTAGCCATGCAGACGCTTGCCGGCGTCTTGTTGTTGGCGGCCTACCACCCCTACCTTTTACTCTTTGGCATCGTGCTGCTCATGGGAATCGCGATCGTATCGTTCGCCCTCGGTCGCGGCGCAGTGGGCACGAGCATTGACGAATCCCGTTCGAAGTATGAAGTCGTTGCCTGGCTTCAAGAGGTCGCCCGCCACAGCGTCGCAATGCGGTCTCCCGCCGGAACCAGGCTCGCCGTCGAACGCGCGAATGATTTGGTTGTCGACTACCTCAAAAACCGATCCGATCACTTCAAGATCCTGCTTCGTCAGATTGTCGGAACTCAGTTGCTGCAGGCGTTCGCGGTTTCGAGCCTCCTGGGCATCGGCGGCTATTTGGTGATTGCCGGGGAACTGACGCTCGGCCAGTTAGTCGCCGCGGAACTCGTTGTCAGCGCGGCGGTCAGCAGCTTTGCAAAGTTCGGAAAGTCGCTCGAAACCTTCTACGACTTACAGGCCGCGCTCGACAAACTCTCGCACCTCACTGGACTGCCTCTCGAGCGCAGCAACGGCGAGCCGGCATCCACGTTGATCGGCCCGGCGTCGCTCACGGCCACGAACGTGGCCTTCGACTATCCTTTGCAGCGGGCCGTTCTTCGTGACATCAGTTTCCACGCGGCCGCTGGATCGATCGTTGCCCTCCACGGTCGCGGCGCCGCCGGAAAGAGTACGCTGCTGGACCTTGCGTTCGGTCTGCGCGAACCCTCTTCGGGACGATTGGAATTAGATGGAGTTTCCTTCAGCCATCTGCAGTTGACCGAACTCCGCCGGGACGTCATGCTCTTACGCGGTATCGAGATTGTCCCGGGTTCGGTGTCGGACAACGTGACCATGGGTGCTCCGCACGAAACCAATGCAGTTCGCGCCGCGCTCGCGAAGGCCGGAATTCTGGACATCGTCAACGCCCTTCCGAACGGCCTCGAAACCGAGCTATCCTCGAGCGGCCGGCCGCTCGCCCCCAGCCAGGCCCTGCGCCTGACTTTCGCCCGAGCCATTCTGCGCCAGCCCCGGCTGCTGCTCGTCGACGAAGTGCTCGACGGCATCGATGACCTGAACGTCAATGGCGCTTTGGTTCGGACTTTATTTGATAAGAACGCGCCCTGGACGCTGGTCCTCACAACGGAGCGAGAAGAGCTTTGGCAATTCTGCGACCGTGTATATCTACTTGCCGGCGGCGAGCTACAAGAACAAGCGGTCGCATCGCTAACTCCCCGCTAAAGAAATGGTCCGCTCAGAAATTCACAAAAATGATTGTTGACGTCTCCAAGAATGAACTTTCGTCTGCCCACCCGGGGCGCGTTCACGTGCTGCGCGCGTTCGACCAAGTGATCCCTCGATCGTCGTGGCCTCGCGTGACGGCGGTGCTCGTTGTCGTCATGCTCGCGGCGTGCGTCGCGCTCGGGTTCGCGCCGTGGCAGCAGAGCCTCGTCGGCTCCGGCAAAGTCGTCGCGTTGTCACCCACCGAACGTTCCCAAACGATCGACGCTCCCGTCGATGGCCGCATCTCTCGATGGTTCGTCATTGAAGGCACCCGCGTCCGCAAGGGCGATCGCGTAGCCGAAATGGCCGACCTCGATCTTAACCTGCCGGCCCGGCTCGAAAACGAACGCATCTCCGCGCTGGAGCGCATCCGCGCGATCTCCGAGCGCGAGCAACAGCTCGAAGGACGCGTCAACGAGCTGCAGATGTCTCTCAAGAACGAACTCTCCGCCGCCGATTTCCGCGTGCAGCAAGCTCGTGACCGCATCCGCGCCGCCGAGCAAACCCTGGATGCGGCCACCGCCAAGGTCACCGTCTCCAATCAGAATCTCGAACGCCATCGCGTGCTGTTTCCGAAAGGCCTCGTGTCGAAACGCCAACTCGAAGTCGCCGAAGCCGACAAGAACACCGCCGACGCCGAACTTCGCCGGGCGCAGGCGCAGTTGAGCGAGGCGGAGAACGCGGTTCGCTCCGCCGAGCTCGACCGTGCGCGCGCCTCGAACACCGGTCTGGCGCTAACCCGCGACGCACGCGCCACGCGCGAATCCGCGCTCAGCGAATTGGCGCTCGCCCGTCAGGCGTTGCAGCCGATTGAAATGCGCCTTAGCCGGCAATCCACGCAAGCGGTAATGTCGCCGGCCGATGGGATTATTTTTCGCCTCGCTGCGCAGCCTGGCGGCGCCGTCGTAAAGAGCGGCGAAGAGATCGCTACCATCGTTCCGGACGTCAGCGCGGCGGTCGTCGAAATCGCGGTCGACGGCAACGATATGCCCTTGATCTCGGCAGGCCGCAAGGTCCGCTTGCAGTTTGAAGGCTGGCCTGCGATCCAGTTCGTTGGCTGGCCGTCGGTCGCCGTCGGAACTTTCGGCGGCATCGTGAGGTTGGTTGACTCAACCGACGACGGCAAAGGCAAGTTCCGTATTCTCGTCGAACCGGATCCGAAAGACCAGTCGTGGCCCGACGCCCGTTATCTGCGGCAAGGCGTCCGGTCGAAAGGCTGGGTTCTACTGAACACGGTTCCGGTCGCGCAAGAGATTTGGCGTCAATTCAATGGCTTCCCGCCGGTCGTGTCTATGACAGCGCCTCCGGGCAAAGACAGCAAGTCCGGAAAAGGGAAATGATGAGGCGCTTGGTGGTTGCCGCGCTGCTGGCGGCTGCAAGTCTTTTCTCCCAGGTACCGCAACGCCCGCCGCAGCAGCCGGGCCAGATGCCGGGCCAGTTGCCGCCGCGGGCTCAAGCGCCCGCTTCTGCGGGGAAGCCTGTGCACGTAGAGGATGTCATCGCGTCCGTGCGCAAGCAGTATCCGCCGCTGCTGATCGCGCTGGCCGACGCCGAAATCGCGAATGGCGAATTGCTCTCGTCGCGGGGCCGCTTCGATACCACGCTGCGCACCCGCGCCGATGCGGATCAGTTCGGGTTCTACGAAAATCGCCGCGTCGACGCCTCCGTCGAACAGAACTTCGCCTGGAACGGTACGTCGATCTACAGCGGATATCGCCGCGGCGATGGCGAGTACGCGTCGTACGACGGAAAGCTCGCGACACGTTCCGCTGGCGAATTTCGCGCCGGATTCCGTATACCACTGGTGCGCGACCGCGAGATCGACAGCCGCCGCGGTGAACTCGCTAAGTCGCGCCTCGGCGTGACGTTCGCAAATCTCGGGGTGGACCAGCAGAAGCTGGTTGTCCTGCAAACCGCCATCTCGCGCTATTGGATCTGGGTCGCGAACGGGCGCCGCCTCGATGTGACGCGCGAAGTTCTCGAGACCGCCGAAAGCAGGCAAAAGCTCTTGCTTGAATCCGTCGAAGCCGGGCAAGTACCGCGCATCGAAGCCGTCGACAACGAACGCGCGATCCTGCAGCGGCGTTCTTCTCTGATTGAAGCCGATCGCGCGTTTCAACAGAGCGCCATCGACTTGTCTTTGTTTTTTCGCGATGCCGCCGACATGCCCGTTGTACTTGGGATGGATCGGCTTCCCGCCGCGTTTCCGGAAGCGATAGCCATCCGCATCGAAGACTTCGCTGCGGACTTGAAGACCGCGCTCGACCGCCGCCCTGAATTGAAGCGCCTCGATGCGCAAGGCGATCAAAATGACATTGACGTCCGGCTGGCAAAGAACGCCGCGAAACCCGCTGTTGACCTCAACGCCGGATTCTTCAGTGATGACGGCGCCAACTCCGATGTCAAGCGCGGTCAGCAAGAGGTCCGCGCAAGCCTGTCGTTTGAATTTCCCCTGCAGAACCGCGTCGCCAAGGGGCGCCAGCAGGTCGCGGAGACCAAGGGCAAGGCCATTGACGTCCGAAGGAACTTCCTTCGCGATCAGATTACGGCCGAGTTGCAAGACGCCTTCAGCGCCATGCGCGCGACCTACGACCGGTTGAAGGTGCTCGGTGACGAAGTTCGTGTGAGTCGTGAACTCGAAGAAGCGGAGCGCACGCGCTTCAGCCTCGGCGAGGGAACGCTCTTCATCCTCAACCTCCGCGAACAGGCCACGCTCGACGCCGCCATTCGAGAAACGCTAGCTCGTGCCGATTTCCAACGCGCCCGCGCGACCTATGAATACGCGACCGGAGTCCTGCTGCTCCGCTAAGCGCGTCTCGTTCGGTAGAATCGCGGATGCCTATGCGGCATTCGACCAGTTCCGAAAGCCACCTCGCCCGAGTCCATCACTTCATCGCTGCGTTCAATACTCAGAACGTCGCCGATTGCATGCTTCACGTCGCACCGAACGTCTGCTGGCGGCGCGGGGATGGCCGTTCTGTTGAAGGCCGCGACAACCTCGCCGCCCAGATCCAGAGCTTGTTCGCGGCGTTTCCTGGAGCCACGCTTTCCGCGGCAAACGTTCAGGCGTTTCCGCCGGACGCCGTGCTTGTCGAGTGGACCCTCGAAGGCGTCCATCGCGGCGAATGGTGGCTGCGGCACCCGAACCCGATGCAGCCTACCGGCCGCCCCATTCATGGGATCGGCGCGGATCTGCTGCGGTTCAATGCAGCGAACGAAATCGAGTTGGACGAAGCCCGCGTTGACACCGCTGCGCTGTTCCTACAAGTCGCGCCTCCGGCAACGGAATCCGCCGCCATCCGCGATTTGGCCGATCGCTATACGGCAGCCTGGAACAGTCAGATTCCAGAGAGCGTCGCTGCCTTCTACGCGCCGCTCGCTTCGCTGCGCGTGAACAACGCCGAACCGGCAATCGGACGCGAGGCCGTAACTGCAGTCGCCGCGTCTTTCATGACTGCGTTCCCCGACCTGCAGCTAACCTGTCCGGGCATCCGCGTTCACCACAATCGCGCGGTCTATCTGTGGGACTTCGCAGGCACGAACACGGGCCTCGGCGGAACCGGCCACGCCGTTCGCTTCAGTGGTTATGAAGTATGGAGAATCGGCGCCGATGGCCTGATCGCGGAGTCCAAAGAACCGCGAACGCTGTGAGCGGATCTCTGGCACTAATCGCTTCAGCATCGCCGTTAGAGAATCCGCCGTACGCTCTCCGCCGCAATCGGAGCATCATTAATGCTCGCGATCCGCGGCTGCATCAAGCCGTCCTCCGCGAACTCCCACAGCTCGTTTCCGTACGAGCGATACCACTGGCCGCTTTCGTCGTGCCATTCATACTCGAAAGTTACCGCCATGCGATTCTCGCGGAACCCCCACAGCGTCTTCTTTCGGCGATAGTCCAGTTCCTTTGCCCACTTCCGGCGAAGCAGCGCCGCGATCTCCGTGCGGCCCTACACGAACTCTGCGCGGTTGCGCCAGTCGGAGTCCGGCGTGTATGCAAGAGCAACCCGCTCCGGGTCGCACGTGTTCCAAAGATTTTCCGCCGCTTGCACCTTCGCGGTAGCGGACTCAAGGGTGAACGGCGGCTTGCTGGGCAATGGTGTCGATGATGCGGGTGTCTTTGTTGTTGTCCTCTTTTCGTAGTCTACGCAACTTACGCCCCCTGCGCGAGCGCCACGTTGACCTTCGAAAAATCGACAACCGTCTGCGCGCAGCCCGCAAGCGCGGACCAATACGACATCAGCCTGGTCATCTTCGCTGGTGAAAATCAACCTCCGTTGATTCATCACGCGATTCCGGTCGTTGCGTCCAGTCTCGCGGTGCAAGGATTTCATATGCTCTTGGGGCACGACGTGCTTCGCGGGTGTCTGTTGACTTACGACGGCATGAACGGTCTGTTTTCATTGGCATACTAAGCGACAGGATCCGTCGGCCCAGCGACATTCTCGAGCGTATCCGCAGCATCCCGGCGTATACTGGAAAAACTTCCGAGGAGATAGCCTACGTGAAACGACGCGACCTGTTCAAGATCTCAGTCTCTGCTGCCGCCGCCCTACCGGCCCTCGCCCAGACGCCTGCGGCCGCTTCCAAGGTCGCCGCGATTACACCCGCGCCTGCCGCCTGGAAGCCCAAGCTCTTCGACGACCATCAGAACGCGACCGTCATTGCGCTCTCGGAACTCATCATTCCCGCCACCGATACGCCCGGCGCGAAGGCCGCGCTCGTCAACCGTCACCTCGACCTCCTTCTCGCGGACGGATCGCAAGAAGAGCGCGTCGCCTTTATCTCCGGCCTCAACTGGCTCGACGGCTACGCCATTCGCGAACATAAGCATCCCTTCGTGAAGTGCACTCCCGCACAGCAGACCGCCATCCTTACGACGCTCGACGCCGGTAAGGAACCCGGACTCGCCGCCGGACGCCGCTTCTTTCGCCTTGCCAAATCCTGGACCGCGCGCATCTACTACAACACGCAGATCGGCTATCAGGAATTGAACAAGGGCGGTCGCGTGCCGGCAACCTACGGGTGCACGCACTCCTCGCATGCCTGAGCCGGAACCGGCGGTCCAAACAGATCCCACGCTTCACCGCACCCTCGGACTCCGCGACGTCACCCTCCTCGGCATCGCGTGCATCGTAGGAACGCGCTGGCTCTCCACAGCCGCACACACCGGGCCCGGCGCGGTTACCCTCTTCCTACTCGCCGGCCTCCTCTTTGTGATTCCGATGGCGCGCGCGATCGGAGTGCTCGCCGCCAAGCGCCCTCATGCTGGAGGCCAGTATGTCTGGACCCGCGACGACTTCGGCGAGTGGCATGGCTTTCTCGCCTTCTGGCTCTACTGGGTCGGCATCGCCAGTTGGTTCCCGAACGCCGCCATGGCCTACATGAGCATCGGCGCCTACGCCATCGACCCTGCGCTCGTTGAGAACCGCGCGCTAATTGTCGGCGCCTCCGTAGCCGCCATCTGGATCGGCATGGGCGTCAACATCGCCGGAGTCCGCTTCGGCCGTTGGATTCAGAATACCGGCGGTTTCGCCACCTGGGCCATCGTCTTATTGCTGCTGACCACCGGCATCGTAGTGTATTTTAAGCGCGGTTCCGCCACGACGCTCGACATCGCTCCGCCAATCGGCTTCGCCACGCTGAACTTCTGGTCGCAGATCGCCTTCGCCCTCAGCGGACTGGAACTTTTAGGCATGATGGGCGGCGAAATTAAAGACCCCGAACGAACGATCCCCCGCGCCGGCTGGATCGCCGGTCTCGTCTCCGTGGCCTTCTACAGCGCTGCCTCGCTCGCGTTGCTGGTCCTGCTGAAGCCCGCCGACATCAGCATCGTTTACGGCATCATGCAGGGAGCGCGTGTATCCAAGGAAACCCTCGGAGCCGCGTGGATCCCCGTCCTCTTCGCCGCGCTCTCCATGCTCACCGCGCTCGGCCAATTCGGCGGACTCGGTTCCGGAACCGCCCGTCTCTCCTACGCAGCGGCGAAGGACGGCCTGCTGCCAGCGGTCTTCGCAAAGGTGCATCCCCGCTGGCGGACGCCATACGTCTCGATGTTCGCCCTCGCCGGAACCGGAACCGCTCTGCTGCTGCTGATGCAACTGGGCGACACCATGCGCGCCGCCTATCAGGAGCTGGTTTCCATGATGGTACTCAGCAGTTTCATCCCGTTCCTCTACATTTTTGCGAGCGCCTGGAAGGCGGGCCAGCGGATCGCCCCCGTCTCTGGCATCGCCGTAACGCTAATCGCTATCCTCTTCACTGCAGTCCCCACCGAAGACATCACCAACGTCTGGCTGTTCGAAGCGAAGACCTTTGGCGGCTTCCTCCTCCTGCTAGGCCTAGGCCGCTGGATCTTTTTAAGGAGCAGCCAAGGACGTAAATAGCATCCCGCGAGCCGGACAGGCGCACCACTTCGAGGCGCGCACGAAGCGAGGCGAAGCCGAGCGAAGTAAGCGCCATGTCGGAGCAGGAAGGTGACTGGCCAAGGTATTCCAAATTTAGCGTAAAGAAGTTTCGGTCGGGACCAAAGCCTCAGCGTCGCTAGGTGCGGCTGGTATCATTCCACACGAGGAATCAATATGGCTGACACAACAACTGCCGCCGGCATCCCCGTGGATGCGAAGAAAACCGCCGCTCCGAAAGCGAAGGATCCGAACAACGGAAAGCTGCCGAAAAAGGACAAGCACCGCTTGCCCCGCCGCGAGAAGAAAGCTCTGATGAAAGTGGTCGCCAGCCGCGGGAAGTAAACCGAAGACTACTCGTCGACAGTCTCCAGATCGCCCGCTTGGTGATAGCCGAAGAAGTGCCGCCGCTTGATCGTCTCGGCGATCTCCGGCGGAACCATCTCCTCCCAAGCCGGATCGTCTTCCTTGATCCGCCGCAGCACGTCCCGCGAAAAGATGTGCAGCAACTTCGGATCGTAGTGATGGAGCTGACGGATGCGGTTGCGCTCAATCATGTACTGATAGAGACTCCGCAGATTGCCCGGGATCTCCAGATTCTCGACCGTACGGATCACGCCCCTGTCGTCGAG
>JAYVTO010000027.1:0-28896 GCA_043788745.1 Acidobacteriaceae bacterium | reverse complement strand
AAAACTTGACCTCTGGTCCTCTCGAAGAACCGCGAACGTGAGTGAGCGGCCACCGACAACAACCCCGCCCCTCACGCTCAGGGGACCCGCTTACAGGGGGGCCAAGGGGGACAAAGGGGGACCTTGTCCCGCAGTCCAGTTCCTTGTCCCCATTGTTCCCTTCCATTGTTCCCTTCCCCATTGTTCCCTTCCCCATTGTTCCCTTCGAAGACCTGGACCGGGCGCAGGCGTCCGGCAAAACCGCGGAGGACTACGCGGAGCGCGCGTCCATTTACGAAGAAACCAACGAGATGAAGAAGGCGATCGAGGAAGTAACGAAAGCCATCGCCCTGCGAGAGCAGTGGCCGCAGCTCTACCGCGTGCGGGCGCGGCTGCGAAAAGCGATCGGCGACCAGGCAGGCTTCGACGAAGATAAGGCGTTCGTCATCAAGCTGGATGGGCGTTGGTAGCAACCGATCCTGGAATTGGGCGATTGGCTGAACTCTTTGTAACTGCTGCTCTCATCTTGTTTCTGGCGGTCATGACGCGCGCGAGTCCGCTCACTCCGTTCGCGGTTCTTTGTTGGGGTGGGGCGCTCGCTTACGGTCGCGGTTCTTCGTGGGGAGTAGGGGAATCGGCCGCTCTTTGCTAAACTAGTTTCTTCGCCCCCCAAGCCGGAGAGATGGCCGAGTGGTTGAAGGCGCACGCTTGGAAAGCGTGTTTAGGGGAAACTCTAACGTGGGTTCGAATCCCACTCTCTCCGCCAGTTTGCTATTCCGTTCCAGACGAAGAGAAAAGGGCTCCCACGCACACCTGCGCCGGAGCCCTTTTTCTGTATGCTTGCCGCTTCGTTATTCCGGAATCACCAGAACATCGCCGGGGTGGATCACCGAGTGCTCGTCCTTCAGACGGCCCGGATTTCCGGCGATGATCTTCGGATACTCTGCTCCATTGCCGTAGAAGTGGGCGGCAATTTTCCAAAGTGAATCGCCCCCAACAACTTCGTACTCTTTCACGTCGGGCGCGGGCATCGGGAGGCTGCTGTCGACCGCGAGATCGCAAGCCAGGTCGCCGAAGCTCGAGTCCACCGCTTTGATCTCGTTCTAGACGTCGTTCATGATGTCTTCAGAGGGCGCGGTGCCTTGCAGGAAGAGCTTGTCGCCATCGACGTGGAGATGGGCCAGAACCACACCCTTCTTCTGAATCACGTTCAAAACCGTCTGGAACTTCATTTTCAATTCGTCAAGTCGTTCCATACGTATCCTCCAAGGATCTGCCGGGCGGGCCTTTGGTGCGCCCGGAGCGCGGCGAAGACCATGATGCCAGTGTATCGTTTGAGCGCTGTGAACGTAGAGCCCGAACTTCTTCTGGCGTCAGGTTGCGCCATGCGCCGGGGGTGAGGCCCTCAATGCGCAGGCTGCCGATAGCAACGCGGACCAGGCGGAGAGTCGGGTAGCCGACGGCGGCCGTCATGCGGCGGACCTGACGGTTGCGGCCCTCGGTGAGAGTGAGCTCGAGCCACCCTGTGGGGACGGACTTGCGGAAGCGCACGGGCGGATCGCGCGGCGGGAGTGCCGGTTCTTCCGGCAGCAATCTCACCATTGCCTTGCGCGTCATGCGCTCGTCAAGCAGGACTCCTTGCGCGAGCTGGTCGAGCGCCGTTGGCGTCGGAATGCGATCGACCTGCGCCCAATAGGTTCGGGGATGGAAGAAGCGCGGATCCGTGAGACGATGCTGGAGTTCGCCATCGTCGGTGAGCAGCAGCAGACCCTCGCTGTCGCGGTCGAGGCGTCCCGCAGGATAGACGCCGGGCACGGGGATGTAGTCTCGCAGAGTCCGGCTGTCGCCGCTGAATTGCGTGAGTACGTCGTAGGGCTTGTTGAACAAAAGATAGCGGGGCATTGCGTGGGTCGCTATCGGACGAGTTTCAACGCCTTGCGGAAGAGCGGCTCGAAGCCGGTTTCTTCGCCGTCCTTCTTTGCCCTCCGGACGGCTTCTTCGGCGGCGGCGCGGGTGGTGCCGAAGTTGATCAGGGCGCTGACGACGTCTTCATCGATCGCGTCGAGTGCGGCCTTGGCTGGTGTGGTGGCCGTGGCTTTCGTGCCGGTGCTAAGCAGGTCCAGCTTGTCCCGTAGCTCGAGCACGATGCGCTCCGCGGTCTTCTTGCCGACTCCGGGGATGCGCACGAGAACCTCGATTGCTCCCGACCGGATGGCGGCGACAAGTTCAGAAGTCGCGAGTCCGGAGAGCGCGGTGACGGCGAGCTTTGGGCCGATTCCGCTGACGGCGATCAGTTTCTCGAACAACACCTTCTCGTCCGCGGTGGCGAAGCCGAAGAGCGCGATGGCGTCTTCGCGGACGTGCGTGTGGATGCGAAGCTTCACCTCCTCGCCCACGCCCCCGAGGGAGGAAAAGGTCGAAACCGGAATGGTGACGTCGTAGCCGACGCCCTGCGCCTCGACGATGGCCTGGTTCGGATGTTTCTCGAGAAGAATCCCACGGAGATGCGCGATCATGTTTTGCTTATAGGAAGGCTAACAGCCGCGAGGGTAAAGAGCCAACAGGAAGGCGACGGAGAAAACATGGCGCGACGGCGGTTTTTTGTGGAATCGATCCACCGCGGCGAGGCGGAGATCACGGGCGACGACGCCAAGCACCTGACGCGCGTTCTACGTATCGAGGTCGGGCAGCGCTACGAAATTTCCGACAACGAGCGCATTTGGCTCGCGGAAGTGGAATCGGCGCGGAAGGAGCACGTGACATTTCGCGTTATCGAGCCGATTGCGTTACAGCCGGAATCGGTGGCGATCACGCTGTGCGCGGCCTTGATCAAGTTCGATCACTTCGAATGGATGATCGAGAAGGCAACGGAACTCGGTGTGGCGCACATTGTGCCGGTGATCGCCACGCGGTCCGACCACGGGCTCGATCGCGCGGCGCACAAGCGGATCGAGCGTTGGCGCCGAATTGCCGTGGAAGCGAGCCAGCAGTCGCGGCGCGATCGATTGCCGGAAATTTCTCCCGCGGTTCCGTTGCGCGATGCGCTGGCGCACGGGGCCGGGCAGCGGTTGGCTCTGGATGAATCGCGCGAGGGAGTTCCGCTGCTGGCTGCCTTGCCGGCGGAGAAAACGAGCGATGCTTCGGTTGCGATTTTGGTTGGGCCCGAAGGCGGATGGACAGACGAAGAGCGCGCGCGCTTCGCCCCGGCCGGTTGGATTCCGGTTTCGCTTGGACCCATGATCTTGCGGGCGGAAACGGCCTCGATGGCTGCGCTTGCCGTGGTGCAGGCGGCGTGGGTGGGGCTGAATCCGAGACCTTCCTAGTGTCAGGACCGGAAATAAATGTCCCCGGGCTCGCCCCAGGGGCTATCTTCATAGCGAAAATGCGCTCAATCCGAGGCGCGACCGTAAGGTCGCGGGTACTAATCCCCCCGAGGCGCGACCGTAAGGTCGCGCGTGCTGAGCCCCCCTGAGGCGCGACCGAGGCGGGATTCCCCGCCCTGAAGGGCGGGGTTATAGCGGGGTACGGGCGACCTTACGGTCTGCCCCGGAAGAGGTACGCGCGACCTTACGGTCGCGGCGCGGGAGAGATCTCCGCCCTTATTGGCTGGGATCGCTCGAAGCCGGTTTCGTTTTCTAGAACAGCAGCTTCAGGCCGATTTGCGTTTGCCTCAGGTTTGCGCCCGACGCCAGTGCGCGGATTGTTCCGAAGGCGGCGTTGCCGACTTGGACGTTGGGCTGGCCGTAGTTCGGATGGTTCGGAATGTTGAAGAACTCGCCGCGAATCTGGAACGTGAAGCGTTCGCGGATCTTCAACACTTTGAAGACGGACAGATCGAGATTGCTCAGGCTGGGTCCGCGAACCGTGTTGCGTCCGGCGTTGCCGAACAGGAACGAGTTGTTCGCGGGCGCGACGAAGGCGCTGGTGTTGAAGTAGCGATCGATGGTGCGCTGGTCCTTTGCGAGTTCGGAGTCCGCGACTTGGTTCGGACGGTTGCCACCGCCGGTGTTGACGGTAGAGTTCGCGAGCGCCTGCGTGAGGCTTGCGGTGCTCGGCAGGCCAGTGCGGAAGGTGTAGATGCCGTTCAACTGCCAACCTCCGACGACGGCGTCGAGAACGGGGTTCATCGCCGAGGCGAACCTTCGGCCCTTGCCGATGGGGAGCTCGTAGAGTGAACTCATCGTCCAGCCATGGCGGAAGTCGAAATTGGCTGGGCCGCGGGCGGTGCCGCGCCAGTTGGCTGGATTGAACTTGATGGCGCTATCGTCAATCGACTTCGAGTAGGTGTAGGAGTTGAGGAACCACCAGCCGGTGCTGAGGCGTTTTTCGAGTTTCACCTGCAAGCTGTGATAAATCGAGGACTGGCTGGAGTCGCGCAGCGGGATGTTGGCGGCCAAGGGAGAAAGCGAGAAGTACGGGCGGCGGGGATCGATAGCGCCGGGTCCGGGAGTCGGCTGATTCAGGTTCACGTGGTTGTTGCCGAACAGGTGTGTGCCCTTTGTGCCCACGTAGGCCGTGTCGAGAACGATCTCTTTGGTAAGTTGCTTTTGAATCGAGAGGTTCCAGAATTGGATGTAGCCGATGCTCGAATTGGGGTCGAAGTACGTGACGTTGCCGACCAGCGGCAAGCTTGCCTTTGTGAGGTCGGGGCGCGCTGGCACAACGATGCCGTTCGAGATATTCAGCGCGGGAGTGATGGCGAAGCGATCCGGCGAGACGGTTTGCACCGTGATGAACGGATAGTTGTTGTTCAAGGTACCGCCGCTGGCGCCAAACTTGTCGGGGAAGTACGACACGCCGTAGCCGCCGCGAAAGATCGTCTTCGGCTTCCAGGCATAGGCAAAGCCGACGCGCGGCGCCCAGTTGTTGGTGTCGGTGTTGACGAGATTACGGGAGTTCGATCCGCGTCCGGCGAGCAGCACCTGGCCGGTGTTGCGGTCGAAGTTCGACTGATTGTCGTAGCGATCGACGGGCGGCACGTAGAGTTCATAACGGAGCCCGACGTTGACTGTGAGTTTTTGCGAGATCTTGTAGTCGTCCTGGACAAAGAAGAACGACTGCGTAATGCGATTGGTGGGGAAGTTGTAAATGACGCCGCGGCTTTGCACAGCGGGGAAGCCGAGCAGGACGCTGGCGACGGAGAGACCCGTGCCGGTGGCTCCGTTGTTTGAAGTGTAGTTGGGATCGAAGTCAAAGCGGCCGCGTGGGCTTTCGAGCGAAATCTGGAAGAAGTCGCCGCGGAAGCGGCGGAAGTCCGCGCCGAACTTCATGGTGTGGGCACCCTTGATGAGTGTGAAGTTGTCGAGGAACTGGAAGTTATTCTCATAGCGCAGCGCGGGAATCGGGGCGTCGACGCCGAGCGAATCGAGGCCGGTGATGTTAATGCGCGGCAGTCCGCTCGAGACTGCGCCGTAGATGTTGAGGTTCGGAATGCCGAGTTCGGCGGCAGAGTTCTTCCCGAAGTCGAAGCCGACGAAGGAGTTCGCGATGCGGCTATAGGACGCGCGGAATTCGTTGATCTTCGTTCCGGAGAACGCGTGCACGTCGCCGAGGACGATGGACTGATTGCGGGAATCGCCTTTGCCGGCGCGGCTGGGAAGCGATCCAGTGGCGACTTCGCCGAACAGCGGCGGCAGCGCGGTGTAGGCATCGAAGATGCTGTAGCGAGCGAAGAACGAATTCTTCGACGTGATGTTGTAGTCGAAGCGGCCATCGACGCGGGTGGCGTTCTGGAGTTGTACGATGACGCCGGAGTAGTTGTTGGCGACGCCGCGTCCGGCGGAAACGACGCCGGGCAGGTTGGCGGTGGGATACAGATTGAGCAGCTTCTGTCCGATGGTGCTGAGTTGCGCGGTGGGAATACGATTGCCTGAGAATGGCGTTTTTGTAATCGGGTCGAAGAGGATGCCCGCGCCTTCGCTTGTCAAGAAGATGTTGTTGCGCTGATTGGTGGTGGGGACGCTGGCGGTGATGGTTTGGCCCGCGCGCTGGCGGAACCCGGAGTAATCGGCGAAGAAGAACATTTTGTTCTTAATCACTGGTCCGCCAAAGGTGACGCCGAACTCATTCTGACGCAGCGGAGGCAGCCTCGCGCGGTCGAAAGGCCCACGCGCGTCCATCGCGCTGTTGCGAAGGAATTCGTAGAGACTTCCATGAAACTGGTTGGTGCCGGAGCGCGTGGAGACACTGATAACGGCGCCGCCGGCGCGCCCATATTCGGCGCTATAGGAGTTCGTTTGGATCTTGAATTCTCCGATCGCTTCGGGTGGAGGCAGGATCGCGACGATGCCAAGCAGGACTTCGTTGTTGTCCGCGCCGTCAATCATATAGTTGTTCGCGCCGTCGCGTTGGCCGTTAATCGCAAAGCTCGAGTTGCCTTGCGGCGCATCGAACACGCCGACGGGATTGGTGCGGATCGCGCCGGGGACCAGCGTCATCAGCGCCGTGAAATTACGGCCGGTGCCGCTGTTCAGCGGAAGTTCGTAGATGGGGCGATCCTGAATGACCTGACCGATCTCGGAGGTATCGCTCTTGACGAGCGGAATTTCGCCGGTGGCTGTGACGGTTTCCGAGATCGCCCCGATTTCGAGCGTAAGATCGACGCGCGTTCTGTCGGCGACTTGCAGCGTGATGCCGCTGCGCAGGGCGCGTTTGAAGCCCTGCTTCTCGGCGCTCACCTGGTATTCACCGGGTAACAGGAAGGGCGCAAGGTAGTCGCCGTCGGTGTTCGTGGCGCGGGACGTGACGACTTGGGTCTGCACGTTGGTGATCTTAATTGCCGCGCCGGGCACGACAGCGCCGGAGGCATCCTTTACGGTGCCCTGCACCGTCGCCGAGGTTGCCTGGCCAAATACCAGAGAGGCGGAGAACAGCAGTCCGATTAAAAGAGTTCGCATGTGTCCATCCATTTCGTTTCGTTTCGCCCAAGTGTGGGCATTCGTTTACCAGGGCGGCCTACTTCGTCTTGCCGAGGCTGATCATGTTCGCGAATAGCTTGTACGCGCCGGGAATGCCCGCGGGTAATTGCCGATAGAAGGCGTAGGCAGCATAGGTAAAGGTTCCTTTGCCGTACTTCGCTTGCAGCATGCCGCCCTTTTGCTGCTCCTGACTGCGGTCGTGGCATTCGAGAAGCGCCTTGTACCGCGGATCCCATTCGCTCATGAACTTGGATCCACGCTCTTCGATCCAACCGTCGAAGTCGGCGAGGGTAATCTTGTTTGGTGCTTGAAAGATGGGGTTTGCGGGATCAAGAATCGTTACTTTCGAATCCTCTTCAGAGACTTCCTCCGCGCGACGGCCCATCTTGAACGGATACGGCCCGTAGGGAACGGCGTCGAATTCCTGGGTCTGATATTGAACGATCAGGTTGCCTCCGTTCTGCACGTAGTCGAGCAGGCGGCGGTTGTAGGTCTTGTAGTCTTCGCGCACGGCGGACGCGCGAATACCAACGAGAATGGTGTCGTACTGCGAAAGGTTTGCGGTGGCAAGGTCCTGCGCCGATAGCATTTGCGGCTTGACGCCGATCTGCTCGAGCGCCTCTGGAATCTCGTCACCGACGCCCATGATGTAGCCGACCATCAAGCCGGGCGCGACCTTCACATCGATGCCCGACCACGATGCAGCGGCGGGTTTGTAGAGATGCCGCGTTTCGAGATCGCGGTGGCCGATGATCTGATAGCCTTCGCGGTACTCTTTACCCGCGTACGTTGCGACGGCTTGGAGGCGATATTCCTTGCCCGCGACGACGGAGGTCGACTTCACTTTGAAGTCGATATTTTGGACTTCGCCTTCGTGAGAAAACAGCGCGTCGGCCTGCGGCGGCGTTGCGGTCCAGCCCGCGGGGAGGTCGAGTTGGATGGTCACTTTCGCAGCGGTCTTTGCGTTGCTCATCGCGCGAACGCGGACGGCGATCGGCTCCGTGCGCGATCCGGCGAGAATCACGCCGAGCTTGGGATTGATGGCCACGCTTATCGCCGGAGCGATGGTGAGTTGGCGGCGCTGTTCGCCCATGGGGCCGTCGCGGTACACGGTCTGAACAGGCTGCTGTATCGTGAAGCGCTCGCCGGCCAATTCGTACGTCACGCGCGCGACAACCTCCGGCGGCGCGTGCGGCCGATTCAAATACTCCGGCTTGTCGATCTGATAGATGTGATCGCGATAGAGGTTGTTGCGGGACCAATAGGGTCGCGTGTACGGGGCGTCGTCCGGCACGGTGAGGTCGAATTGCGCCTTCCAAACTTCGTTGAATCCCAAGGTGCGAAGCGGCGCGGGTTTCGCGGCGACCTGCCAGGCCGTTGGAGTCTGGATCTCGACCGACACGGGCGTGATCCGTGGCGCGCCGCGATTTACGAGCGTCGCGGTGACGGAAAACTTCTGTCCGGGGATCGCAACCTGAAACGTTTCGCGCGAGCGGAAGAACTCCGGCGCGCCTTCCGGTCCGCGCGGGGGATCGACAGTTGCATCGAGCGAGAGACTGAGCAATCGGTTGGCGGCGGTAACGAACTCGGTCTGTTTATTGCGCAGACGGAAGAGCAGGTCTTCGGGTGCCTTCGCGTTCTCGGCCTTGCGAAGAACTGCGCGCAGCGTCTTCAGGCTTGGAGCGAGATACGCTTCCACGACCGTCGAGGGGGTGCGTGCGTCAAACTCCGCAATGGCGCGGTCGACGTTCGACTGAATGGCAGCGAGCTCCGCGACGAGGTTCAGCGCGGGCGCTAGTTTCGCGAGTCCGGTGAGCGAGGTGTCGATGCCGTCGAAAACCGTTTGCTCCGAGGGGGGTGTCGCCCCGAGCGCGGTCTTAACGATTTGCCAGGAGGATTGGCCAGGTCCTGGATCGGCGCGACGGCCGCCAGCGCCCTGCGAGCGCTGGAAGTTCAGACCGGCACTTGCAGCCTGGCGATACGACATGCCGAGTAGCGCGTCGTAGGCGCCGACGTCGACGACGACGGTACGCGGTTCGTTGTCGCGAACGCTGACATAGAGCTTCCTGATCTGCCAGGGCGGCAGATTCAGCTCCGGGAACTTTGAGGGATCGGCAGCGGCTTCAAATACCTCGTGGCTCATCAGGCCGGCCGTCTGATGATTGCCGTGTCCATCGCGGGGCTTGCCGTGGAAGCGTGAAATCAAGATGTCGGGCCGGTACATGCGCACCACGCGAACCACGTCGCGCAGGACATTCTCCTTGCCCCAATGCTCCAGCGTTTCGTCCATGCGCTTCGAGAAGCCGAAGTCGGTGACTCGAGTAAAGAACTGATTCACGCCGTAGTAGCGGCCGGCGGCGAGCAATTCTTCTGTCCGCACAAGGCCGAGCGCGTCAAACAATTCGGGGCCGATGAGATCCGCGCCGCCTTCGCCGCGATTCAGCGTCAACAGCCCTGTGCGCGCGCCTTGATTCCGGGTGAGCCACACGAGCATCGCGCCGTCCTCGTCGTCGGGGTGCGCGGTAGTGTGCAGAACGGTCGCAGTTGTTCGAAGCCGTAAGAGCGCCTGCCATGCCGTAGTGGCACCCTCGCCGATGGCTTGCGGCTGGACCTGGGCAACGGCTGAGATAGCGCAACACAGGGCTGCGACGAGAACAAACGTGGTTTGAAACATCTGACGGCGCGATCATATCAAATTGCGGCGGCCATGTGAAGCAGCCGTACTGCAAAACGGTCATCGGCTCCCGCTTCAAACAGTCCGGCATGCGCTGAACGGTTCAAGGCGCCAACTGTGTCATCGCCCTCCGCTGCTGCCACCGCAACGGCCCGTTTGAAGAGTACTGGGAGAACCGCGACGCCGCCTGATCACCACTTCCAGGTCGCACGCCCGTGCATAACATGTTGGCGGCAGCGGGCGGTGGATAATGGGTGGGGAACCGTGGAACGCAACGACATACTCCGGAAGCTACGTGAACGGATTGTGGCGTTCGCGGCATCTCGTACGCAGAGGGACGTGGCGGAGGATGTGGCGCAGGAGGTTTTGTTGGTGCTCGAAGAGAAGTATGCGGGGCTTGATCGGATTGAGGACCTACTGCCGGTTTCCTTACAAATCGCCCGTTTCAAGATGACGGCGGGACGGCGGAAGGTGGTCCGGCGGGGGGAGAATACGCAGGTTCCAGTGGAGGATTGGCCGCTTTCGGATGGGTGGGATGGCGAGGCGGACGCGGCGCGGCGGGAACAGTTGGACCGGATTGCGGCGGCGGTGAAGACGCAGGGGGAGCGTTGCCGGGAGATGTTCCGGTGGAAGCTGGAGGGCTGGACGTTTCCGGAGATCCAGAAGAAGCTGGGGGCGGATAGCCTGAATACGGTGTACACGTGGGATTCGCGCTGCCGAAAGCAGCTGTTGGAGAAATTGGGTGGAGGCTGGGGATCGGCCGCATCCGCGGGATCTGAAGGAAAGAAATGACTCCGCGATTGACGCCGGACGAAGCGCGCAAGCTGTTGGGAGGGTACGCCACGGGTACGCTGACGGCGGGCGAGCGGGAGGGTATGCTGGCGGCGGCGCTGGAGGATCAGAGTCTGTTCGACGCGCTGGCGGAGGAGGATGCGCTGCGGGAGTTGTTAGAGGCTCCGGGGGCGAAGACGCGGTTGCTGGCGCAGTTGCGGGAGGGCGAGGAGGAGGGATGGGTCTCGGTGGCGGCTGCGGCTGCGGCTTCGGCTCCGGCGCACGAGCCGGTGGCGGCAAAGCCGGAGAAGCGGGGTTGGTTTGGGCTTCCTTGGCTGACAGGAGGCCGGGCGCTGTCGTTTGCGGGATTGGCGGCGATGGCGGTGGTTACGGTTTCATTTTTGTCGCAGAAGCCAGCGGTGTTGCCGGAGAGGCCGGCGGCGGTGACGCAGGGCGCTCCGGTGGCGGGTCCGGTGGAGGAGAAGAAAGCTGGCGCGACGGCGGCGGGTCGTGGTTCGGCGGAACGCGCGAAGACGCTGGCTACGTCGAAGGTCGAGAGGGAGCGCCGAGCTGCGACGGCGTCGCCGGTTTCGATTCGGGAATCGGATGCTCCGCCGGTTGCGGAGCCACCGGCTGCCGTGCCGACTGCGCCGACCGCGGCTGCGAGTCCTGCCAATGCACAGCGGAAGCAGGCGGACGTGAAGAGTTTGCAAGGCCCGGTTGCGGTGTCGGCGGAAACGGTTCAAGTAGCGCCGGCGCAGAGCGCGAACCAGTTGCGAGCGGACGAGACTCAATCGTTGCCGACGCCTTCGCAGCAGCAGCCGATGCAGGCCGGGCGGTCGGCGCCGAAGAGGCCCCAACCGGCACCTCGGGCGGACGCCGAAAAGAAGGCGGCGGATAGTATGAAGGCGGGTGTGGGGGCGGGCACGTTGTCGGCATCGAAGTCCGAAGGGACCGCTCCATTGACGTTGCGCTACAAGTTGGAGCGCGGGCGGCGGGACGCTCCGACGGAGATTACGGTGGAGACGTCGAGCGGATTCGCTTATGTCTTGCGCCGCACCGGGGATTCATGGGACACGGTGGCGAGCGGGAACGGGCCGCATTCGCTTGATGAGTTGGGCGAATACGCGATTGTCGCGAGCAGTACGGAGTTGGCAAATCCGGCTGGCGCGGTGCGTGGGGCTGCGGCGCGGGGGAATATGGTGTCGCGGATGGGCGACGGGTTTACGGCGGTGACGAGTCCAGAATCGACTGTCTTCGTGTTGTTGCGGGTCCGGGCGCGGTGAGGAGGATGGCGAGCGGGAGTTCGACGCGACCATGTGCGGTCCGCTCGCTTACGCTCGCGGTTCTTTGTTGGGGTTGTTGCCCGGCGTAAGTTTTTCGGTTGACGCTACTGCGGTGTCGAGTCCAGAATCGACGGTCTTCGTGTTGTTGCTGGTTCGCGTCCGCTGAGGAGGACGGCGAGGGTGGAGCCGAGGATGATGGCTCCTCCGCCGAGGACGCTCAGGACGGGTTTTTCTCCGTGAATCAACAGCGACCAGATGGGGCTTAGCGCGGGCTCGAGGAGCATCAGTAGAGATGTTTCGAACGCGGGCACGTGCGACATTCCTTTGGCCAAGAGGAAGTAGGCGATTCCGATTTGGAAGATGCCCAGCCAGGCGATGATCTCCCAATCGCGATAGGAACTGCGGATGGGGCCTTCGGCGAAGACCATCGGGAGACAAGCGACAAAAACGATGGCGTTTCCGGCGGCGGCGGCGGTGATGCCCGCGCCTTCCGCGGATCGGCCGAGCCAGCGGATTCCACAGAGCATGAGTGCGTAGAAGACGGCGGAGGCGAGCGCAAGGGCGTTGCCGAGCGCGGGGTTGGTGGCGATTCCGGAGGCGCGGGTGGGGGCTTGGAGGACGAGCGCGAGGCCGCAGGCGAACAGGCCCATCCACAGGAAGTCGGTTTTCTTCAGGGGTTCTTTGAGTAGAAGCGGCGCGAGGAACAGAAGGTAGAGCGGAGCAGTGGATTGCAGGAAGATCGCGCTGGCGGACGTCGTGAGTTTGTTGGCGAGCGCGAAGAGGGTGAGGGTGAGCGCATAGGAGATTCCGACGAGGAATGTGCGCCAGGTCCAATGGCGGCGGGCCCGGGGAAGCAGCAGGATCATCAGAAGAGCCGCGACACCCGAGCGAAACGCCGCGACCTGCCAGCCGGTGAGTGCGGTCATCTTGATCGCGGTTCCGGCGGTGGAGAAGAGGACGGCGGCGAAGAGGATCTGGAGGCGCGCAGTCATGCGGGTGGGTTGCTCATCGCGTTGTCGAAGGCTGCGGCTTTTCGGCTCCCGACGGGGTCCTTCGGACCGCTCTCCCTCCGGGCCGCTTTCCAGAAACCACACGGAACGTTGGTGATTTTAAGTGACTCGAGTTTTGGCGTCGGGCGGGTCCGCTGATTGCGCCCGACTTCAGCGGGCTTCGTGCGCGGCGCGGATTTTATGCGTCGCCATTCTTGCGTCACCTCGCGGTGAGCGCCGTTTGCGTCTAGGGTCATGTTATTCGGCGTCGAGGAGATCGGCGTTGATCTCGATGACGTGCCAATCGGGATCGAGGATGTGGATCTGCGGAAAGCCGGCGGCGGAGTGGGGCCTGGCGAGCATGAAGTTTTTTGCGGCGGGGTCGGCGTCTTCGCGGAAGCCCTTTTCGTACAGGAACGCGCGAGCGGCGGAGAAGCTGACGGCGCGGGCGGCGAAGTGGATGTCGGTAGCGTCGAGCGGCTTCGGCCCGCGGAAGGTTGGGTCTTCGGAGACGAGCAAGTGCAACTGCTGGTGCGCGCCGACTCGAAACCAGGCTCCAGGAGTCGGGAAGTTGGGGCGCTCGGTTTCCTCGAGTCCGAGGATCTCGCTGTAAAAATGGCGGGAATGTTCGAGATCAGTGACGGTGAGGCTGACGTGATGGATGGATGCGATCTTCATTTTGATTCGGTGTCCGTTAGTTGGTGAATGGCTGTCCCCAGTAGTTTCCGAAAGTCCAGATATGGCCTTGCGGGTCGGCGCAGGTGTAGAGGCGCGCACCCCATTCGGTGTCTGCGATTTCGGTGATAATTTTCGCGCCGCAGGCGATGGCGTGGGCGTAGTGGGCGTTGACGTCTTCCATGGCGGCGCAGACGCATTGGCTTTGGCCCTGGAAGGTGCTGGGCGCGGCGAGTCCGTACTTGTCGTTGGGCTTGGCGTTCGCGACGTAGAGGAGGTCGTCGCCGAAACGGAGTTCGGCGTGGAGAATGGTCCCGGCGTCATCTTTGGCGGCGAAATGCAGCGTGAAGCCGAAGGCGCGGCAAAGCCAGTCCACGGCGGCATTGGAATCGGCGTAGATGAGATTCGAGATGAGTTTCGGTGCGCGGGGCATTTCGGGCATTATACGAAACGCGTGAGGTGAGGCTGGCCGAACGCGTCATGCCCCGTGCTGGCGGAGGAACTCGGCGATCGGCTTGACGGCGGAATCTTCGGGGTGTTCCGCCGCGTATTTCTCGATGGTCGCTTTGAACGGCAGCCCGTCGAAGGCTTTTCCTTTTCTCCAGTCGGCACCGCGGTCGAGTAACAACAGAACGCCCTTCCAGTTGCGGCTGCTGGTCGAGTAGAAGAGTACGGTTTCACCGCTGCGCCCATCGAGATTGACGTCGGAACCGCGGTCGAGAACGAGCTTGAGAACGTCGGGATGGGTGCCGATGCCGGAGGCTCCGAAGAAGATCGGCGTGCCCATACTATCTTTTCGATTTGGATTCGCCTTGGCGGCGAGCAGGAGGGCAACGGGCTCGGGGCCGGTGGCTGCGCTTTGCTGAATAGCCATTTGGAGCGGGATTTCGTACTCGGTGCCTTCGTTGGGATCGGCGCCAGCCTGGATGAGCGCGCGCAGAACCTCCAGGCGGGCGGGCGTCTGGCGGATCTGGCGGAAGGCGGCGACGAGCGGCGTCATACCGTCAAAGCCGTGCGTGTTGAGATTCACTTGCGGTGCAAGCCGCTGAATGGTTGTTGCGTCGTTCGCCGTGATGGCGGCCGCGATTTCGCGCAGTGGGCCTTCGCGGAAGAACGTGAGGGTACCTTTCGAATCGGTGTTCTGGCGCAACTCCGTCTTTAGGAGAACGGTTTGCGCTACGACGAAGAGAATGGGCGAGGCAACGAGCAGAAACGCCAGGCCGCGCAGGACGGTCGACTTGCCGAGGAGGAACAAGAGAATGGACGCCGTCAGCAGGATGGCGGGGATTCCGAGCATGAACGCCGCGACGGCCAGCGGACTGGTTTTCGAACTGGGGGCAGCCGCGAGACCGAGCAGGAAGAAGAGACCGAGCACGGCGGCATCGATCAAGACCACGATCCAAAAAATAATGCTCATCGCCCGGCCTTTTCCATTGCACGTCCTCTTTCTATCTCACTCGAACGGTTGCGCGGAATCGCGACCAAAACTCTGACGCAACACGAGGGTTGGCCCGAGGCCCCCAAACGGGCGATCCGTTGGGGATGGATGGTCAGGATAGCATCGATTCGATGGGCGACGACGGCCGAAGTCTACCGCGGGTCGCAAGGGATAGCGGTGGTATTCTGAATCCGGAACCCGCACGCTTTGCCTGTCGCCCTCCAACGATTCATCCCATTCCTGCTGATCGCGCTCGCGCTCGTTGCGTATTCGAATTCGTTTGAAACCGGATTCGTCATGGATAGCGAGCGCCTGGTGTTGGAAGATCCGCGATTGAAGGCGGTGAATCCAGATTCGATTGCGGCTATTGCAATGCAAGGCTATTGGGGCAGTTTAGCGGACTTGGGTCTCTATCGGCCGTTGGTGACGTTTTCCTACTTGATCAACTACGCGGTGCTTGGAAACGGGAGCCAGAGCTTCGGATACCACGCCGTGAACTTCTTGCTCCATGCGCTGAATGTCTTTTTGGTTTGGATGCTCGCCGGGAAGACTCTGCGCGGTGACGTTGCGGCGTTCTTCGTCGCGGCGGTCTTCGCGGTGCATCCGATCACAACCGAGGCGGTGACGAACATCTCCGGGCGGCCGGACCTGATGGCCGCGGCGTTCGCGCTGGGCGGGCTGCTGGTGCACGCGAGCGGTGTCCAGGGACGCAGTCCGCTGCTGCTGTGTGTTCTGGCTCTGGGCGGGATGTGGAGCAAAGAATCGTCTGTGGTGCTGATTCCGCTGATGCTGCTGTACGACTTGTCATTCCGGGATGCGCTCCGAAACGGAGCGTGGCGCGGGGCGATGCCTGGTTACTTGGGCGCTCTCGGGGGAACGGTGGCGGCCGTCGGGTGGCGGGCCTGGGTTTTGCGTCAGGGGCGCGCCGCGGAGTTCCCTTTTCTCGACAATCCGATCATCGGATCGGATTGGCTTGCGGGAAGACTAACGGCATTGGGCGTCGTGCTAAAGGACCTCCAACTGCTGGCGTGGCCATCCACGCTGTCGGCGGATTATTCGTACGCGCAGATCGTGATTCTGCCGCTGGGCATGGGTCTCGCCGCGCTGGCGCTGGTGGCCCTGGTGTTTTGCGCGGTGGCGTATGCCTGGAAGATTCGGCCGGTATTCTTTTTCGGCCTGCTTTTCTTCCTGGCGCTGTTCCCGACGTCGAATATCCTGATTGAAATCGGCAGCATTCTCGGTGAACGATTCTTATACCTGCCGCTGGTTGGATTCTCGGGAGCCGTCGTCGGATTGCTCTTCAGCAAGGCGCACTCGAGAATCGCGATTGCGGGAATGATGTTGATCGTCGTCGTGTTGGGAATGCGGACTTTCGGGCGGAACCGGGATTTCAAAGATGACATTACGCTGGCCACTGCTACGATGGAGGCCGCACCGAAGAGCTTTCGTGCGTACCACGTCGCGGCGGGCAGAATGGGCCGGACGGGCGATGTGAGCCTGCTGCCGCGGGCAATCGCGTACGAAGAAAAAGCGGTGGCGATTCTGAGCGGGCTGCCACGTGAGCAGCGGTTCAGCGGGCCCTATTCGTTTCTCGGGCTGCTGCTCGAACTTTATGGCGCGACGCAGGGCCCGCCGGGAACGCCGGCGGCGGACCAGGCGTACGGACGAGCACTGGCGGCGTTCGAAGAAGGCGCCAACGTGGACCGGCTCTCCGCCGGGATTCGGCGGCAGCGCGACCTGGCTCGCGGCTGGCGACTGGAGAATATTCCGGATGAGGGTGATGCGGCGCTCTTCTTTCACTATGGCGTTGTGCTGAAGCGACTCGGGCGGCTGGAAGAAGCGCTGAAGCAGGAGAGGGTCGCGTTGGGAATCGCTCCGGGAGAACCGGGGCTTTACGCGGAGCAAGCGGAGATCCTGGCGGGGCTGGGGCGGAATGCGGAGGCCGTTGCGTCGTTGGCCCAGGCGTATCTGCTGGATTCGGCTCCGGCCCGGCTGACGCGGCTCGAGGAAGCGTATCAGCGACAGCATCCGGACGCCGCGTGCGCGATCGCGAAGCACGTGGTAGCCGATGAACTGAACCTTGCGTGTTCGACCGCAAAGGCACTGGTGTGCGGGGCAGAAGCGGGCCTGCTTCGCAATCTCAGAGATGCCCATCGCGCGAATCTGGCGGACCTGTATCGCGAGCGGCGGATTACGCGAGAGGCGTGCCCGTGAGCTGTTACGACGCGCGTCCTAGCCTTGCTTACTATCTGATAGGCCGCGACGAGCAGCGCGCCACAAAAGCCGTTGATCTGCGGGCGATCCCGTGATAGCTTCGTGGGGCTGGGCAAGAACATAGTTGAACTTCTGGAGGTCTCTCTTGCGAATTCTGATGGTGGCTGCGTTGTTTGGGCTATTGTTGCCAATCGGCTTCGGCGCGGAGACGCGGGATGAGTGCCTGCTTCGCTGTGCGAAAGAAAAGGCGGTCCGCGACCTCAAGTGCTCATCGTTGCCGGATCCTGCTGGTACTTCCTGTTTGGAAAAGAGCAACCGGGACTACAACAGCGAGAAGAATCGCTGCCCGGCTCCGCCGAAGAAGTAGCCCGGTCGGACGCGTGGCCAAACAGACTCGACCAGCCATCGCATAATGGAAGGGTTCCATTTCTGGAGGCTTAATGCACACATTCGTCTTTTCGTTGTTTGCTTGCGTGGTAGTTCTCGCGGCTGCTCCACCTCCGTATCAAGGCACGTTTGCAGAGAACGAGGGGCAGACGTTGGGCGGGGTTTCGAAGGATTTCGAGGTGACGCCGCTGGAGATGAAGGCGCACGACAATCCGGACGATAAGAATCGCATGATGCGAGGTGTGGCCGGCAGCAGTCCGCTCGAGACGGTGCAATTGGTGCAGCGGCAGACAGCGGCGACGAAATATAACGTGCACCGGTCCGGCCAGACGATCGCGAGCGGGTTCTAGAAACGGTGACGGCAAGCGTTTTACTCCCCACCTATCAGGAACGCGACAACATCGAGCCAATGCTGCGGCGGATTTTCGCGGTTGCGCCAGAGATTCATGTCCTGGTGGTGGACGACAATTCGCCGGACGGAACCGCGGAAGCGGCGCGCGCGCTGCAGGCGGAGTTCGGCAATCTGTCGATTCTTTCCCGCGCCGGGAAAGAAGGCTTGGGTAGAGCGTATGTCGCGGCGTTCGCCACGGCTTTGCGCAATCCCCAATTGGACGCCGTGATCATGATGGACGCCGATTTTTCTCACGACCCCGCGGATCTGCCGCGATTGATCGAGAAAGCGGAAACGCAGGACGCGGTGATCGGCTCGCGCTATGTTCCCGGCGGCAAAGTGGAGGGATGGGAAGGCTGGCGCAGGGGGTTGAGCGGCGGGGGAAACTTCTACGCGCGCGCGATCACGGGCCTCCCGATCCACGACGCGACGGGCGGCTTCAATTTGATCCGGACAGAGATGTTGCGGAGGCTGGATCTGGACAGGCTGACGTCGTCCGGGTATGCGTTCCAGATGGAGCTGAAGTACCGGCTGTGGAAACTCGGAGCGCGAATCACGGAACTGCCGATTGTGTTTCACCAGCGGCGTGGAGGCGAATCGAAGATATCGAGCCACATTGTCGCCGAGGGGCTGTTGGCGCCGTGGCGTCTACGGTTGTCGCGATAGTTCTTCGATCGCTTGAATCCGCTCCCGACGCGGCCCTTCGGGCCGCTCTGGTCGCGGCTCGGATTTGTTGCTTTGCGGTGGTTTTTGGCGGTCATGACGCGCGCACTTCGCGCGCGGTTCTTTGCGGGATGCTCGCCGTCAGCGCAGCCCCGCCGGAACCGGCGGGGCTAGCACACTAACCGTGCCCGTAACGACGCGGGTTCTTGCGGCCGCACCTTTACACACTGTCAACAAACCAGCCGTCAACCGGACTGGGACCCTTGCTATTCTTGACCCATGCCGGAATATAAGCTCACCGTCAACGGGCAGGCCCGCTCGGTCAACGTGGCCGCCAACACCCCACTGCTGTGGGTTCTCCGCGATTCGCTCGGAATGACTGGAACCAAGTTTGGCTGCGGTATTTCGCAGTGCGGAGCATGCACCATTCATGTGGATGGCCGCGCCATCCGCTCGTGCGTGACGCCGGTCACCGCTGGAGCCGGTAAGAAGATTACGACCATCGAAGGCCTCTCCGCCGACAAGAGCCACGTCGTGCAGAAGGCCTGGATCGAAGAGCAAGTGCCGCAATGCGGCTATTGCCAATCGGGCATGATCATGACCACGGCAGCTCTCCTCTCGAGGAACGCGACGCCGAGCGAAGCCGAGATCGACACCGCACTCAGCGGCCATATTTGCCGCTGCGGTACCTATCCCCGCATTCGCAAAGCGATCGCGCGCGCCGCGAAGAAGTCCGCCGCCCAATCCGGAGGTGCCCAATAATGAAGATCACCCAGGTTTCCCGCCGCGCCTTCCTCGGCCTGTTTCCCGCTGCCGGAGCAGCGCTCGTGCTCACTTCCCGCGATGCCAAAGCCGCCGGATCGTTCGAGCCGTCGCCGTGGTTGCGCATCGACTCCGATGGCACTATCACGATCATCGTCGCGCGCACCGAGATGGGGCAGGGCATTCGCACGTCGCTGCCGATGATCGTCGCCGAAGAGCTCGACGCCGATTGGAAAAAGATCAAGGTGGAAGGCGCGCTCGCCGACGCCAGGAAGTATGGCGATCAAACGACGGGCGGCAGCGACAGCGTTCGTCGAGGCTGGGATACCTTGCGCAAGGCCGGGGCGGCCGCGCGCGCGATGCTCGTGGAGGCTGCGGCGAAGCAGTGGGGTGTGGCGCCCGAAGCGTGCCGCACCGCGAGCGGCGAGGTGATTCACGAAGGCCGCAAGGCTTCTTACGGGTCGCTTGTGGAGGCAGCCTCGCAGCTAAAGCCCCCAGCAACGCCGAAGCTAAAAGAGGTCGCGCAGTTCAACATCGTCGGCAAGAAGACGGCGCGTCTCGATCTGCCCGCGAAGGTCGATGGCTCGGCGCAGTTCGGTCTCGACTTCTATCTGCCCGGCATGAAGTTCGCCGTGCTCGAACGCTCGCCGGTCTTTGGCGGCAAGCTGAAGGACTTCGACGGCACTGCAGCCAAAGCGGTCGCTGGTGTGAAAGACGTTATCAAGATCAACGAGTCCGTCGCCGTCGTCGCCGACTCCACCTGGGCCGCGATGGAAGGCCGCAAGGCGCTGAAGGTCACGTGGGAGGAAGGCGAACTCGCGAACCTCGACTCCGATCAGATTCGCGCGACCGCAATGGAACTCACCAAGAAGGAACCCGCCCTCGGCCGCAAGGAAGGCGATGTCGCCGGCGCGATGGCGAAAGCGGTGAAGAAGATCGACGCTATTTACGAAGCGCCGTATCAGGCGCACGCGCCGATGGAGCCGCAGAACGCCGTCGCCTACTACCGCAACGGCGAATGCGAGATCTGGGCGCCGACGCAGGTTCCGAACGCCGCGCAGCAGGCCGCGGGCGCCGCACTCGGGATTCTGCCCGCGAAAGTTACGGTTCACACCCTGCTCGTCGGCGGTGGTTTCGGACGCCGCCTCACCGCGGATTACGCCGTTGAAGCGGCGCTGGTGTCGAAGGCCGTCAACGCGCCCGTTAAAGTGATTTGGACGCGCGAAGACGACATGCGCCACTCGATGTATCGGCCCTTCAGCATTCACTCGATGGCTGGCGGAATTGACGAGAAGGGCATGCCGATCGCCTTCAAGCACACCATGATTTGCGAATCGATCTTCGCGCAGCTTGGTTTCCCTGTGCGCAACGGCGCAGATACGCAGGCGCAGCGCCAGATGCTGAACCTCTATGCGATTCCGAATCTCGAACAAGGCTACGTGCAGCTACCGAAGAAGATTCCCGTCCTGTTCTGGCGCAGCGTCTATCACTCGCAAACGAACTTCGCCGAAGAGTGCTTCCTCGACGAACTCGCCGCACTCGCCAAGCAGGATCCATACGAGTACCGCAAGAAGCTGCTCGATACGACGCAGCCGATGAAGACGCCCGGCGGCACGTTCGAACCGGCCCGGCTACGCGCCGTGCTCGATAGCGCCGCGAAGCAGGCCGGCTGGGGCAAGCCCGCGCCGCAAGGCCGTTTCCGCGGCATCGCATGCGCGTCGGCTTTCGGCAGCTATACGGCGATGGTTGCCGAAGTGTCTGTTTCGGCCAACAAAATCAAGGTCCACAACGTGTGGGGCGCAATGGATTGCGGCCAGATCATCAACCCCGATACGCTCGAAGCGCAGTTTGAAAGCTCGGTCGTCTTTGGCCTGACCGCCGCGATGAAGAGCGAGATCACGATCGAGAAGGGCCGCGTGAAGCAGGCGAATTTCAACGACGTGCCGATGCTGCGAATCAGCGAGACGCCTAAGATTCATGTCGAGTTGATCAAGTCCTCCGCCGCGCCCACGGGCGCCGGTGAGCCTGGCGTGCCGATCGTTGCGCCCGCCGTGTCGAACGCCGTCTTTGCGGCGACAGGCAAGCGCCTCCGCCGCATGCCATTCAAGCTGGCATAAACCGCGCACGGGGTCGACGCATAGGCGCAAGCAGCGCTCACTACGGACCGACACACAGATTCGGAACGGTAAGGCGCGTGAACAGATGCGGAGAGGCCACCGCGGACGCCGGGTAGCGTTCTAATGCCTTCTTGAAGTCGGGATGATGGAAGGCCGCGCGGAAGTGCGCTACCGATTCCCAAATCGCGTAGTTCATGAAAACCGTGCTGCCCGCAATTCCCCGATGCAGTTGCGTGGAGATGTATCCGGGGTGCTGCTTCATCCAGTTGGCATCCTCCTCCCACGCACCTCCTCCCACGCACCTCCTCCCACGCACCCAGCAATCCCGGAATGTCCGTCTCGGCGACGTGAAAGATGTTGACGAGGACAACGGGCGATACTTCCGTGTTGATCTGCTGGAAGATGGGCACGGCAAGGTCAAGGGGTTTGAGTTGCAGGATGGCGACCTCAGTCTACCGTAAGGACGCATGACCGCAGGCGATTCGGAGTCGAAGACGGCCCGGAATAGAAGGCGGCCCGCGAGCGCGTAAAACTGTGGCATCCTGAATGCCAATATGAACGTCCGGCATCTCCTCCACAATCTCGCGCCCGCGGCGGCGGTTTGTGTTCTCTTCGCTTCGAGCGGAGTCGCGCAAGCGCCCACCGCATTCACTCCCGAATTCGCCATGATGTTCCGCGGCGTGGCCGCGGTGACGCCTTCGCCCGATGGCACGATGGCTGTCTGGGTGGAATCGCGCAACGTCATGGAACCTGAACGCAGCGACGTGGTCTCGCAGATCTGGGCCGCGCGCACCGATGGGTCGAAGCGCATGCATCTGACGCGCGGCGAGGGCAATTCGACATCGCCCGAATTCTCGCCCGACGGCCGCTTCGTCTACTTCCTCAGCACGCGCACTGCGAAAGCGCAGCTGTATCGCATCGCGATTGCCGGCGGCGAAGCGGAAGCAATCACCGAGTTCAAGGGCTCCCTTGCGAGCTACGATCTCTCGAGCGACGGAAAGCAAATCGCGATCCTCGGCGTCGAATCTGATCCCGACGACGAGAAGCGCACGAAGGAGAAGCGAGACTGGCGCGTGGTCGACGCGCCGACGTCCAACAACAGCCTCTACGTGATTCCTGCGGAAGCGAACTCCGACGGCAAGCGCGCTCCAAAGAGGTTCAGCGATGGCAAGTTCCACGTGTCCGCCGCCACCTGGTCGCCGGACGGCAAGACCATCGCGATCGAGCACGCGCCCAGCCCGCTCGCAAACGACACGATCACGAAAAGCAACATCAGCGAAGTGAACCTCGATAGCGGCACGATCAAGGCAGTGGCAGCGACGCCCGCCATCCGCACTGGGGCCACATACTCGCCGGACGGCAAGTACCTCGCCTATCAGAAGGCGTCCGCGCCATTCCGCTGGGCGGGCGAACGCCGCATCGTTCTTGTTTCGCGCGGCAGTAACGAACAGCGCGAACTCCCCGCCAGCTACGACGAGCAACCGAACGTTATCGGCTGGCTCGGCGATTCGACAGGGCTTCTGTTTTCCGAAGGCAAGCGCACCCGCACCGCGATTTACAGGATGCCGGTCGATGGGCCGCCGCAACAGGTCTTTGAACCGCAACGCGGCGTGGTCGCCGGCGGCCGGATGAACGCAAAGGGCACCTGGATGGGCTTCGCGCATGAGACCGCGGACACGCCGGTCGAGGCCTACCTGATGAAAGTGGGCACGACCTCGCTTGTGCAGGTGAGCCGCGCAAACTCGGATCTTCCGAAGCTGCCCGTCGGTAAGACCGAAGCGATCACGTGGAAGTCGAAAGACGGCCTCGACATCGAAGGTCTTCTGACCTATCCAGTTAACTACGAACCCGGCAAGAAGTGCCCACTGATCCTCAACATTCACGGCGGCCCGACGGGCGTATTTAACGAAAACTTCGTCGGGCGCGGCGCGCTCTATCCGATCGCGCCCTTCGCGGCGCGCGGCTACGCGGTGCTGCGCCCCAATCCGCGCGGCTCGTCCGCGTACGGTAAGACGTTCCGCTTTGCGAACTACAACGATTGGGGCGGCAAGGATTTTGAAGACGACCAGGCGGGTGTCGATAAAGTGATCGCCATGGGTGTCGCCGATCCCGACCGCATGGCCATCATGGGATGGAGCTACGGCGGCTTCATGACGTCGTGGACCATCACGCAGACCAATCGCTTCAAGGCCGCGGTGGTGGGCGCGGCGGTGACCAACCTGTGGAGCTTCACGGGCACTGCCGACATCCCCAATTTCATTCCGGACTACTTTGGCGGCGAGCCCTATGAAGCGTTCGAGAACTTCCGCAAGCACTCGCCGATCACGTACGTCAACAACGTCACCACGCCGACGCTGGTGCTGCACGGCGAGTCCGACGTGCGTGTTCCGCTGGGGCAGGGCGTCGAATACTACAACGCGCTGAAGCGGCGCGGAGTTACCGCGAAGATGGTTACCTACCCGCGCCAGCCGCACGGCCCGCGCGAACCGAAGTTCGTTCTCGACATCATGCATCGTCATCTCGATTGGGTGGACAAGTATGTTCGCTAAGAGCGCCATAGCTCCTCTCACTCCGCAAAGAACCGCGACCGTGAGGGAGCGGACAAGTTCAGTCCCGCAAAGAACCGCGACCGTGAGGGAGCGGACCACGCAAGGAACTACCATGCTCGCTAGACTTTCGTTCTCGCTTCTTCTCCCCGTTCTCGTTTCGGCCCAGATGTGGACGCCAGAGGTTGCCATGAAGGTGAAGGGCGTCGCTGACGTCACTCCTTCGCCGGACGGCAAAGCGGTCGCTTGGACGCAGAGCCGCGCTGTCATGGATGGCGAGAAGAGCGAGAACAACGTGCAAGTGTTCTACTCGAACGCCGATGGTTCCGGGCGCACGCAGCTTACTCGCGGCGAGAAGAGCGCAAACGCACCGGCGTTCTCAAACGACGGCAAGAGCGTCTTCTTCGGCTCCGATCGCGGCGGAGGCCGCCAGGTGTTCCGCATTGCTGTAGACGGCGGCGAGGCGGAGAAGATCACGAACTTCAACGGGCCCGTCGGGGCATTCCAGCTTTCGCCCAACGGCAAGTGGATCGCGTTCACCGGTCGCGAGCGCGACGTCGAAGAGGAGAAGGCGAAGCGAGAGAAGCGCGACCTGCATGTGATCGACGAGAATCCGAAGAACGCGAGCCTTTGGATCGTCGCTGTGGAGCGCGATCTGAACGGCCAGCGCACGATGAAGAAGGCCGCTGCCGGCCCCTACAACGTCGGCCAATTCGACTGGTCGGGCGACTCGCGCCGGATTGCGTTCGAGACGCGCCCGACGCCCGACGCCGAAGACGGGCGCAAGGCGGATATCTTCGAAGCCGATCTCGAAACCGGGAACGTCCGGCCGGTCGCCAATAGCAGCGTCAGCGAGGCTTCGCCGCGCTACTCTCCAGATGGACGATTCCTCGCGTTCACGCGGACGGGCAATTCGCGCATCTCCGGCACGCGGATTATCTTGATGAACCTGAAGGACGGCAAGCTCCGTGAGTTGCCACCCTCTGCCGACGAATCGCCTGCGCTCGCGACTTGGGCGAAGGACTCGTCGCGCATCTTCTTCACCGAAGGCAGAGGCACGCGCGCGGCGATCTACGCGATGCCGGTGGACGGTCCGGCGGTCGCCGTCTTTGCGCCGTCGAAGGGCACATTCGGCTTCGGTGTCCGGATGAACAGGGCCGGCACGTATGCGGGCTTTGCGTTCCAGTCTTCTTCCGAACCCGCGGAGGCGTTCGTCCTTGTGCTGGGCGGCACGACGCCGGTTCGTGTCAGTGCCGCCAATGTGGATCTTCCGAAGTTGCCCATCGGGGAAACTCGCGTGATCCGTTGGAAGAGCAAAGACGGCAAGGAAGTGGAAGGCCTGCTCACGCTGCCGGTTGGCTATCAGGACGGCAAGCGCTACCCGCTGATCCTCAATATTCACGGCGGTCCGGCGGGGGCATTCAACGAATCGTTCATCGGCGCTTCCGGCTTGTATCCGATCGCTACGTTCGCGGCGAGAGGCTGGGCAACGCTTCGCGCCAATCCGCGCGGTTCGACGGCGTACGGTTTGGCGTTCCGCGCGGCGAACTTCACGGACTGGGGCGGCGGCGACTATCAGGATCTGATGACCGGGGTCGATCACCTCATCGAGCAGGGCATCGCCAATCCGAACAAGCTTGCGGTGATGGGCTGGAGTTACGGCGGCTACATGACGAATTGGGTTGTGGGCCAGACGAATCGATTCCAGTGCGCGGTGTCCGGCGCAGGGCTTTCGAACATGATCTCGATGTACGGCACCAATGACATTCCATCGACGCTTGACGATTACTTCGACGGCGCGTGGTTTGAGCAGCCGGACCGCTACATTAAGCAGTCGCCGCTCTTCTATATGAAGAACGTGACGACGCCGCTTCTCGTGTTGCACGGCGAAGAGGACATTCGCGTTCCGACGACGCAGGGTTACGAGATGTATGAGGGCGTCAAACGCCGCGGCGTCGAAGCGCAGATGGTGGTGTATCCGCGGACTCCGCATGGGCCGCAGGAGCCGAAGTTTGTTCTCGATATCATGCAGCGGCACGTCGATTGGGTTGCCAAGCATATCGGCGAATAATGCAACGCCCTCTCACCCCGCCCGTAACGGCGAGGATCTCACGCGGTCTCGGAGCGCAATCTTGATTCATCGCCTGCTCATACTCGCATTCGCTTCCCTTGCGCTTGCCCATGCCGAACGCGTTGCCGGCGTGAAAGAGCCGATCGAGATTCTTCGCGACAAATGGGGCGTTCCGCACATTTACGCGAAGAACGCGGACGACCTCTTCTTCGCACAGGGGTGGATTACGGCGAAGGATCGGCTCTACCAAATCGATCTTTGGCGCAGGCAAGGCACGGGCAAATTGTCCGAGGTGCTGGGGCCGCAGATGATCGCCCGCGATCGTTTTGCGCGGCTCATTCGTTATCGCGGCGACTGGGAGGCGGAGTGGAAGAGCTACTCGCCCGATGCAAAGGCCATCGCGACGGCGTTCACGAAGGGTATCAACGCATACATCAAATCGCTGCATGGCAAACGTACGATTGAGTTCCAGACCGCGGGATACGATCCGGGTTTGTGGGATCCGGAAGACGTCACGGCGCGGCTTGCGGGCCTGGTGATGACGCGCAATCTGACGACGGAGATCACGCGCGCGGTTGAGGTGGCGCGGTTCGGCGCGGCGGCGATTGAGAAGGTGAATCCGCCGGATCCGTTCATTAAGCTCGAGGCGCCGCGAGGGCTCGATCTTGCGGGCATCAATCCGGACGTACTGCGCGAGTATCAGGCGGCTACAGCGGGCTTGCGTTCGGGCGACAGCGATTGCGATCCGCTCGACTGCATCGGCAGCAACAACTGGGTGGTCGACGGATCGCGCACGGTGACGGGCAAGCCGCTGCTGGCGAACGATCCGCATCGTCCGATCAGTCTGCCTTCGCTGCGCAAGACGGTGCACTTGGTTGCGCCTGGCTGGAACGTGATCGGTGCTGGGGAGCCCGCTTTGCCGGGCATTGCGCTGGGTCACAACGAGAACGTCGGGTTCGGCTTCACGATCGCGCAGATCGATCAGCAGGATCTGTTTGTCGAGAAGACCAACGCAGCGAATCCGAATCAATACAAGGTCAACGGCGCCTGGAAGGCCTTCGAGATCGAGAAGCAGACGATCAAGGTGAAGGGCGGCGCCGACGTCACGGTAGAGCTGAAGCACAGTATCCATGGGCCGATCCTCTTTGAGGACAAAGCGCGTAATCAGGCGTATGCGTTGAAGTGGGTTGGCGCGGAGGCGGGCGGCGCGGGGTATCTGGCGGCGCTGTCGCTGGCGCGTGCGAAGAACTGGAAAGAGTTTCTCGCCGGTGTCGATCGATACAAGGTTCCGTCGGAGAACCTTGTGTACGCGGACACGCAGGGGAACATCGGCTGGATCGCGGCGGGGTTCGCTCCGCTCCGCAAGAGTGGTAGCGGGTTGCTTCCAGTGCCGGGTGATACGGGTGAATACGAGTGGCAGGGGTATATGCCGACTGCCGATCACCCGCAGGTCTACAATCCGGCGAAGCACTTCGTGGCGACTGCGAACAACAAGATCCTGCCGCCGGGATACACGAAGCAGTTTTCGTATGAGTGGTCGCTGCCGTTTCGCGTGAACCGGATTGAGCAGGTGCTCGCGAGCGGGAACCGCAAGTTCTCGGTGGCCGACTTCGAGCAATTGCAGCAGGACGTGGTCTCGCTGCCGGCGAAGCGGTTTCAGAAAATCGTGGCGAAGTGGAAGGCGAAGAGCGATCCGAGTCAGGCGCTGCTGGTGAACGAGTTTTTGAAGTGGGACTGCCGCCTGACGATGGACTCCCGGCCGGCACTGCTCTACGAGTTCTGGATCGCCTATCTGACGGCGATGCTCTATCCGGTGGAGGCGTACGGTCATGTGCCGAACCTCGAGATTGTCTTGAAGAGCCTGGAGCAAGGGCCCGACAATCGGGTGATTGCGGATGCGCTGACGATGACGCTGCGCGATCTCGAGAAGCGGTTGCCGCACAAGGAGACCTGGAAGTGGGGCAGCCTGCATCAGGTGACTCTTCGGCATCCGCTGGGCTCGAAGTTCTCGCTGGATCCGGTATCGCGGCCCGGCGATGCGAACTCGGTGAACTCGACGTCAGGCTCGGGATTCCGGCAGACGAATGGGGCGTCGTATCGGCAGGTGCTGGACTTGTCGGACTGGGACCGATCGACGATGACGAACGTGCCGGGCGAGAGCGGGGATCCTTCGAGCAAGCACTATGCGGATCTGTTGAAGGACTGGGCGGCGGGCAAGTATCATCCGATGCCGTACACGCGGAAGGCAGTGGAGGCGGCGATGGAGGAGCGGATCGTGTTGGAACCCGCGCAGTAAGTATTGTGTATGCAATGTATGCAGGGCACATCGATGCGGACTAATATAGAGATCGACGATAAGTTGATGAGCAAGGCCCTTCGCGCGACCGGATCGAAGACCAAGCGAGAAGCGGTTGCACTTGGCCTTCAAAAGCTCGTGCGCTTGAAGGCTCAAGGTGAGATTCGCAAGTTGCGCGGTAAGCTCGATTGGCAGGGCGATCTCAACGCGATGCGGCGCATCGGCTAGACCAAAGGCACGACGGCCCGCGGCAAAGAACCGCGAACAGCCTGCGGGTTGCGGGAAGTCAGGGACGCGCGGCCGCGTCCTGATCCGAGCCGCGCATGAAGCCCGACGAAGTCGGGGTCCGACCTACCGCTACCGCTGGGCTGGGATGGTGGCGGGCGCTTTGGAGACGGTCCCGTTCACCGCTTCGTCCATGCTGACGTTGTGGGCTTCGAGGGTTCGGCCGGTTGCGAGATCCAGTTGGTTTCTTGCCTGGATGTAGGCGGCCTGGGCGGAAACTTCGCTGCCTTGTGCGGTGGCGAGATCGCGCTGGGCTTGGATTACCTGGAAGAGCGTGGTGGCGCCGAGGGCGTACTTTTTTTGCTCGGCGTCCAGGGTTTGCTCTTGCAGGGTGCGGTTCTTGCGGGCGGATTGGACGCGGAAGCGGGCTTGGCGAACGGCGGTGAGGGCGTTCTTGACGTCGACGCGGATCCCGCTGATGAGGCGTTCGACTTG
>JAYVTO010000026.1:0-9060 GCA_043788745.1 Acidobacteriaceae bacterium | reverse complement strand
CCCCTGTAAGCGGGTCCCCTGAGCGTGAGGGGCGGGGTTGTTGTCGGTGGCCGCTCACTCACGTTCGCGGTTCTTCGAGAGGACCAGAGGTCAAGTTTTTCACAGTTCCGTAAGCGAGAGCCACCCCTCCCCACGAAGAACCGCGAGCGTAAGCGAGCGCCCCACCCCAACAAAGAACCGCGAACGGAGTGAGCGGACTCGCGCGCGTCATGACCGCCAGAAACTAGATGAGAGCAGCAGTTACAAAGAGTTCAGCCAATCGCCCAATTCCAGGCCACCGCCCAGCCGCGGCCGACCTCCCCCTACGCCCTCACTCTGCCTTTGGCCCACGCACCTTATCCGCCTCTACCGCCATCGCCTTATTCAACACAATCTCAATCGACGTCCCCGTCTCGAACCTCACATCCGTGCCCCGCGCCAGCATGCCGATCAGCGCGCCCGCCGCGATTCCCGACAATCCCCCCACACCCAAACCCCGCAGCGACGGATTCGCCGCTACCCCTGCTAGCGCCCCAATCTGCCCCCCTTGCGACGCCGCCGACCCTACTCGCTCCAGATCCTTCCCCTTCTCGGAATCGCGCTGCACCGTTCCGCCTTCTTTCATGTGCGTCCCCTGGTCCCCCGGCACGCGATCAATCGCCGCCGCGATGTCGACCGTGTAGCCATTCGCATAGATGAACGTCGTCAAGTGGAACTGCAACTCCGCCGTCCCTTTGATCCGGCCCGCGCGCTTCACCGCGTCCACCGTCCCTTGCACCCAGGTCCCCGCCGGAATCACCAGCGCGCCGTTCACCACAATCGGAAACGCAGTCTGCGCGTAAATCGGATCCCCCGGCTGCGCCCCCTTCGTCGAAATCGGCTGCCGCAACTGAATCGGCACCCGAGTCCCCGCCGGAACCACCCAAACCTTCGCATTCGGGTCCACAACCTTAGGAGTCGCCGGATCCTCCTCCCGAGTCCGAAGCCGAGTCTGCGGCCGTTCCTGAGCAACCAAAGGAGTAATCACCGCAGGAATCAAAAGCAGCAAATGGAAAAGGAGCATCGCGTACCGTCCCTGGCGTCCAACGTAGCACAGCAAACCAACCAACGACACAGCAACCAAGAAAAGCCACAGTAGGTCGGACCACCAGGTCCGACCCAGCGAGGCGCGACCGTAAGGTCGTGCGTACTAACTTAATCCTCCGTAAGAAACCGTGAAAAATCGACGTGCTCTCGCCAGCAAAAAACCGCGAACAGCCTGCCCGTTACGGGAAGTAAGCGGATCCTTGCCCATACACGGTGAGCGCGTTCCCGCCGTAACCAGCGGGGCCACCGAACGCCATGGCTGGACGGCTAGTCGCCGAAGCTGCCGACTTCTTCCTTCTTCTCGGCCGGCTTCGCGGGAGCGATCGCACCGATGGAGACGATGTTGGCCGGGGCGGGCGTTTCCTTGAGCACCACTTCGCGATACAGCTTGGCCATCCGATCGTTCTCGGCGTTGGTCTTCATCTTCTCGTCGCGGGCGCGCAGCTTCTCTTCGCGGGCGGTCTTGGCGACGCCGATTTTGTCGAGATCCATCTGCTTCGCGTGGTTGACGTCCGCTTCGATCAGAACCAGCGAGTGGGTCTGATCTTCCATCTTCAGGCTCTTGCCGCCGGCGATGATTTCGTGACGGCCGTGCTCTTCATACCACTTAGTGAGCGTGGCGGTCATGTGCATCTTCTCGATGATGTTGCGCCAGCCGACGCCCGTGTTGTACGCGCAGAAGCTGATTTCGCCTTCCTGCGTGGCGTAGGGGATGATGCACTGCTCGGTGCGGCGGAAGTCGTAGTTGAACAGATCCTGGAACCACATTCCAGCGATGAACAGGAAGTTCCAGCGATCGCCGCGGCGCTGCTCGATGTCGGCGAGCGTGCGGTCGCCCGTCACTTTGCCGTAGCCGCCGGTTTGCGACTTCTTCGACATGCCGAAGCATTTATCGAATTTCGCAATCAAGTCCGAAATCTTGAAGTGTGTCGGAGCCTTGAATGCATCGTAGTTACGGAGCAGCGCGAGGCTGACGCCGATGACGTTTAGCGTGCGGTTGCGGCGCGCGGCGTCGTTGATGCGCGCGATGTCCTTGGCCAAGCGGTCGGCGTTCAGGAACGCCGTGACCGGAACGGCTTCCTTGGTTTCCTTGTCGCACATAACGGCCATGCCGATCCCGCAGTTCGGGTGGCAGCCGCAGGAGAGCTGGCCCCAGTCGGCTTCCGGTCCGTGGACCAGATCGGCGAAATCGGAGAACGTGCTCATGAACGAGATAGGGAACCAGTCGCGGATCGGGATGCCGAGGCCGGTCTGGTTCTTAACGTCGTGGGCGAGGTGCGAAAGCGTGTAGCGCTGCGCCTGGCGACGATCGTCGGTGACGGCTTCGTCGCGGCCGGTGAAGGACACCGGCTGGAAGCTCAAGAACGGGATCTTCTTCGGATTATCGAGCGCGAAGCGAACCACCGCGCCGACCTGCTCGTTGTTGATGCCGTTGATGATGGTGATGACGGGGACGATGTCGACGCCATTCGACCAGAGGTTCTCGATCGCGCGGAGCTTCACGTCGAACAGATTACCGACGGCGCGGTGCGAGTTGGCTTCATTCCCGATGCCGTCGAACTGCAGGTAGGCGTAGCGAAGACCGGCCTCGGCGGCCTGTTTGCAGAACTCAGGGCTCTTGGCGAATTCGATGCCGTTGGTCGCGGCCTGGACGCTGTTGTAGCCGACCTTGCGGGCGTAGCGGACCGCGTCGAGGAAGAAAGGTGAAAGCGTCGGCTCGCCGCCCGAGAACTGCACCGACATCTGGCGGCGCGGTTTGATCGAGATGGCGTTGTCGAGCAGCGTCTTGATGTCGTCCCACGTCAGTTCGTGGACGAAGCCGACCTGGTTCGCGTCCATGAAGCACGGGTCGCACATCATGTTGCAGCGGTTCGTCAGATCGACGGTAAGAACGGAGCCGCGGCCGTGGGTGATGGTCGAAGTACCGTGGTTGTGCAGCTTTTCGTCGGCGTGGGCGCGGATGTCACGGCCCGGGAAGACGTCTTCAAGATGCTTGAAAAACGCGGGGTCAATGGCCATGGTGTCTTCGAAGTGCCCATGAATCGGGCAATCCTTCACCATGACGATCTTGCCGTCTTTTTCGACGATGGTGGCTTTGATCTCGCCGACCTTTTCGTTGAGGAGGATCTGGTGCGGCAACTTGCCGTCGACGATCTGCTGGCGGATCTCAGGGATGCACTTGGGGCAGAGCGAATCCGTTTCGCGCGGCCAGCCCAGCGTGGGCTTCATCTTCTCGTACGACTTGAGCAAAGGCTTTTCCGACCACCTGGGCGTAAACGACGGGTTCTGGCTGATCTGGTTCAGGCCGTCGAATACGTGCCAGCCGACATTGGCGGCGGCAGCGACCACTTTCTCAACGTACTTAATGGGTTTGTGCATATCGTTCCGAGTTTATCTCCCCGCAGAATGTGTAGCTTAGGGCGTTCAAAGCAGTCTCAGGTATAGTACCTGAAAGTAAGAGTATACGCAGCTTGGATGACACCTGCCACCCAAAAGATGTAAACGGTACGGAATGCGGGCTCTATGGTAAGAATTGGCATCGAACGGCAGCGGGTTCGAATACGACGAAGCCGTTGGCGGGAAAGCACTTACGGGATTCCCGCGGAACGATGTTGCTCACGCGGCGCGCGCCGTTGCCCGCCACACCGAACCGAGGCCCCTGTATTCCGGTTGCGGTCGGCGGTAGATTGCGGTAAGGGGCGGGATAGGCGAGAATAGAGACACTTCTGGTTTGCCCGGCATCGTGTTAGGTGCCCGCGCGACGCCTATGCGAACTACTTGTCCCAAATGCGGTACCCGTAAACTCCGTACCTCTAAGAAGTACGGGTTCAAAGAGAACCTTATTAGCCTCTTCGGGTTCTTTCACATGCGGTGCAAGCTCTGTAAGACGCGGTTTTCCACGTCGGTGTGGGAAGGCCAGACTTGGCGGTTCGCCCGCTGCCCCAAGTGCTTGCGCTTTGAGTTGAGCACCTGGAGTGAGCAGTACTACAACCCGCCGACCTCGACCGTCTTCATGCTGCGTATGGGAGCGACGCCCTACCGTTGTGACGCCTGCCGGTGCAATTTCGCGAGTTTCCGCGCCTGCAAGGAGCGGTTGCCGTCGCGCACGCCCACGGCTCCCGGCCCGGCTTCATCCGTCGAGGAATAGCGGCTACTTGCTGCGGGGCGAAAACTTCAGCGACACCGAATTCATGCAGTAGCGCTGTCCCGTCGGCGCCGGACCGTCATCGAAGACGTGGCCCAGATGCGCATCGCACCGGGCACACAGCACTTCGGTTCGTTGCATCCCATAGGCCGAATCGACGTGATTGTTCACATTCTCGGGCGCGATGGGCTGAAAGAAGCTCGGCCAGCCGGTGCCGGATTCAAACTTCGTCGTCGAATCGAACAGCGGCGTGCCGCAACAAACGCAATGGTAGATTCCGTCGTCGTGCGACTTGGCGTAGCGGCCGGTGTACGGGCGCTCGGTTCCCTTCTCCCGCGCGACGGCGAATTCGGCCGAATCCAACTGCTTGCGCCATTCGGCGTCCGACTTCACGATCTTTTCCACTTCGGTGACTCCTTGCGGACGGCCCTTGCCGTCGAACTGTGCGATTTTGACTTTCCGTCCCGGTGTCCTCGCTGGCGCTGCTGGCGGCGAACCCGCCTCCACTTTCCCTTCGAAACGCACCCGATCGCAGGCGGCAAGCGCGGCTGCGGGAACGCAAAGAGCGATCAGTTGGCGCCGCGAAACGCCCGGCTGTAAGACGGCCGACCGCGAAACAGAAGATGAAGACAACGCGAACTCCTTCGGCATACCGGATACCTGGATGATAGATCACGCAGCAGCGTCCCATATTCCCGGAATCGCGATTCCGGGTGTCAGAGCCCCAGAAGCAATCGATGGAGCACGCACGGCGGGGCAACGCGTCGAGGCTCGCCTTGAGGCGAGCCCATTCGGGTCGCGCGTACCACTTCCGCTTTCGGGCCCTCGCGCTCAACTACCGCTTTCGGGCCCGCAACACGACATGAACCTCGTCGTTGCGTGGATTCGTCACGCGGCACATCACGCGGCCTTCGGAGTCCGTCGACACAATCGCGGGCACGCTCATCCCGGTCAGTTTCCAACCCGCCGGCAGCGTGATCTCGTTGTACGGTCGGCCGAGCGTTCGATCCCACACCAACTCGCCGCCCTCCATGCGATATCCCTTTGGATCCGTGTACGTTTCAATCACCCGAACGCGCGCCGTTTCTCCAGCCGCGATCGCCTTGGGCAAATCGCCCTGCACGACCACCGATTGCGGCTCGGCCGGCGTCGGATAGTAACCCAGGGCATTCACTTCCTTGCCGCTCGCATTGTGCGTCGGCAGAGTAAGGCCCGTATTCAAGTCGATGATCTGCGCCGCCGAAACCACGCTGCCGGTGCGCACGAAACTGTGGACGGACCGCTGCCCCACTCGATCCACCGTAAAGTCGTGCGAGATCCGAAACTGGTGCGCATCCGGCTCCAGCAGCCAATAGTGAATGATGCGATCCTGCAGCGCCCGTTCCTGCTGTGCGCCGAGCAGCGCCGCGAACACCAGCATCCAAACCATCCTCATTGTGCACCGCCTTTGCGTGCCGTAATACGCACCGGCAACTGATCGTCGCGGTCATTCATAAAGCTCAAACGAATGCGCCCATCGGACTGCATAGAGACCATCGCCGGCACGCTACAGCTCGAAAGGTCGAAGCCTTTCGGAAGCACCACGGCGTTTCGCCGAATGCCGAGCCCTCGGTCCCAGATCAACAAATCGCCGTCCATCTTATAGGAGGCCGCGTCTTCGTAGGTCTTGATAATCCGAATCCGCGCCATCCCGCCTTTTGGCACCGGAGCCGCCAAGTGCACCTGCAAATACTCCTGCCCCTCCGGAGCATTGCGAGCCCGCATCCCGGCCGCGATTGCGGTTTTCGCATCCACGTTCCGCCACTTCAGTTCTTTTCCGGTAGCAAGATCGAGAACCTTCTCCTCGGATACGATCGAGCCCTTGCGAATTGGATTGAAAAAGTACTTCGATCCCTCCACCGGCTGCGCGACGTCGTAGAGAATCGCAAACTTGTGCGTCGCCGGCGACAGCAACTCGTAGATCGTCAACTGATCCTCGCCGCCAGCGACTAAGGGCAAAGCGAAGAGCAAAGCAAATACAAATCGGCGACTTGTTGAAAGGGTCATCGAGTCCTTAAGGCGCACGCCCAGGCCATCGGGGGCACTCTGCATCATGTCACAATCCTTGAGCACAGAATGGGCTGGCCAACGTCGTCGAGCGGGAAAGAGCCGCGCCGCAACGCGGCTATGTTAAAATCCAATAGTCGTTCGACAACCATCCGGAGAGGTGGCTGAGTGGTCGAAAGCAGCGGTTTGCTAAACCGTCGTAGTTCTAATCGAGCTACCGGGGGTTCGAATCCCCCCCTCTCCGCCATCCTTAACCTCCAGTTGATGGCAAACGCGGCCAACTGGGTCAACAGGCTGTTTACTACCGGTTTGTTAACGGACGGAATCAACCGGCTACCCGCGTCGTCTCTTTCAGAGCCTTCCGAAGTCCGACAGCCGCACGTTTCGCGGCCTCGTCATCTTCGCCCGGCATCCGGTGTGCGTACACGTCTCTTGTGAAGCTCGCGCGGGAATGGCCGAAGCGTCGGCTGACCACCTTGGCGTCTACGCCGGTTCTCGGAAGTTGCGAAGCATGGTGCAACACCTCGGCAGCGGGGCTATTACCCCGCCGGTTACGGCGGGGAGTCGTTTCGATCCGAATCACGCGGTCAGAGAACGACTCCGTTGTTTGCCTGGTAGGATTCGCATCGACCCTTCAGACCGGGACGTCTGGGCCACTTACTTCGCCAATAACTTCCTGGCTGCTTCGACGTAAGCCTTCGTTTTCGGATTCCCTTCGTTCCACTTCGGGGCGGAGTCGCTTTGCGCGAGCATCCAGACTCCAGCGGCGATGGTGCGATCGACGCGAGCCATGTTTTCGTAGTCGATCTTGTCCCAATGGTCGCCCACCTTGTGATAGTCGGGATACTCGAAGGCCACGCACAGCGTGTGGGCCGGGATGCCGGCGTTCGCGAGGAACTGATTGTCGCTGCGGCCGAAGAACGGGTCTGACCGTTTCTCATCCTTGTAGATCTTCACACCCAACTGCTCGCCGGCCCTTACGAAGACCGCGGTCATATCGGTAAAATCGAACCCTGTGAACGAACCTGTATTCACTTGCGGGCCGTCGTTTGCATCCGTGCGGCCCACCTGCTCCAGGTTGACGTTCGCGATCAGTTGACTCAGCGGGATCGGCGAATGGGTTGCAAAATAGCGCGAGCCGTAGCCACCGATCTCTTCGCCGAAGAAGGTGACAAAGAGAACGCTGCGGCGCGGCTTAGGATTCATCTTCGCCATCGCCATCGCGATCTCCATCACCGAGACTGTGCCGCTGCCGTCGTCGTTGGCACCGTTGTAGATGCGGTCACCGTCGCCGGGCGGCAATGTGCCGATGTGGTCGTAGTGCGCGCTGACGACAATGGCCGTGTCGCGCAGAACGGAATCGGATCCGCGCACGATGGCGGCTACGTTGCGCAGCGTTACCTCGGTTGATTTCGATGCCGGGATGCTGAGTGTGACGCTGAAGCCGGTGTCGCCTTCGGGGGCTTCTTTGAGAGCGTTGACGAGGTCCGATTGCTTGATGGCGACCATCGGCGCTGCGGCGGGGAGGTTGGCTTCGACGAGTTGCGCGCGGCCGAGAAAGCGGGCGATGTTTGTGTCGGCGAGCAAGACGACGGCCGGCTTCAGGCGTTGCGCCTGATCGAGCGACTGGAGGATGGTCATCATGTTGCCGGCGAGCACCAAGGCTTTGCCTTCGACGTCTTCGGGCTTCAGTTCCTTGAGGTCTGTGCCGGCTTTGATGACCTTGAGATCCTGGCCGGAGTAGGCTGCCGAGGCGCGAGAGACGAGGTCAGTGGGGGCGGGTTCGAAGAGCTTGCCGCCATTTGCGATCTTGAGGGAAGTGGGTTCGGTGGACAACGTGATCTGCCGGAACTTCGCCGTCTGGAAGTAGCCGTCGTCACCGGCGGGTTCGAGTCCGGCCCGGCGGTATTGGGCGGCGATGTATTCGGCGGCGAGGTCGAGTCCGCGGGATGGGGTGGCGCGGCCTTCGAGGAGATCGGACGAGAGAAAGGAGAGATTGCCTTTCATCGAATCCGCCGAGATGCGCTCGAGCATGGCTCGGACTTCTGGCGTGAGTGTCTGCTTGTCGTCGGCGGCGTGGAGGAGAGAAAGGGATAGGAGAAGCGGGAGGAGTCGGCGCATTCGATTCATGTTCCCATGAATGGGCGGTGGCGTCGCGGTGGGTGAAGAAAGGTTGGCGAAAACCGATGCAGCTTGCTAACCCCGGGTCGAAAGCCCAGCACAGATCATTTGCCAGCAAAGAGCCGCGAACGGAGTCAGATGTCGGCTCCGCTCTGAATGCGGGTTAGCTGGAAGAGGTTGTTGTAGGTGAACGTCTGGCCGTTGAGCGACAGGAGTTCATTGGCGACTCCATAGGACGCCGACGCGATCGTCGATGAGTTGCTCTGGTCGGTCAAGGTGGTGGCCCGTCCCATGCTGTCGTAACCAATAGTGAACTGCGGTCCGCTGACAGGGTAGGCGACGGAGGTCATGCGGCCTTCGTTGTCGTAGGTGTGCGCCGCGTCGAGGTCGACGAAGCCGACGGTGCTGGCTCCGCTGGCCATGGTCTTTGAGACGCGGAGGCGCTTCTTCACAATACGGCCTCCCTGGTTGTAACTATACATCTCGACGAACTTGGTTTCGGTGGCGGGGACGGCTCCGCAGGCCGGGGCCCAGTATTCGACGGCGGCGAGGCGGCCGTTGAGGTACTGCGCGAAGTTCGAGTCGAAGGTGTTCGGCTTTAGGTGTCTACGACAGCCTAAGCTTCTTAGGCACCGAATCCGCCTCCGAATCCGCCCCAGGTGTCTACGACAGCCTAAGCTTCT